>CAIMCI010000421.1 GCA_903839465.1 uncultured Pseudomonadota bacterium | reverse complement strand
GTCGACATACAGGTTGCGCTGCTCGTTGCCGATGCCGGCCGCTCCGCTGACGAACCAGTCCTGGCTGAAGTCGAGCGGCTGGCGCAGTTCGCTGACGAGGCTGTTCAGGCGTCCGACGCTCGCGTGCAGGCGCCACTCGAGCCCCCGGGAGTTCAGCCAGGTCTTGCGGCGGTCGAGGAACACCGTGAAGTCGCTGCCGCCGCCGAGGTCGGCGCCGAGCGCGATGCCGGCCCGCAGATAGTCCGGACCCCACGACTTCTCGACCGGTCGGATCGTCAACACGTCCTCGCCGCTGCTGCGATCGGTATGCACGTCCACCCGCTCGAAGTCGCCCGTGCCCATGAGCCGGTCGATCCGCTCCTCGACATCCTCCGGCGTCGCATCGGTGCCGAAGCGCGCCAGCACCGACTCCGGCGTGACGTTGCGCAGCTTGCTCGTGTCGACGCGGACGTGGGCGTAACGGCTCGGCGGCCGCTGGTTGCTGTGCGCCCGGGTCCATTCGCTGTACTCGGCTTCCGGGACGCTGTAGCGACTGAGCTCGTCGGCGACGGCGAGCGTTGCCGCCACGCCGCGGTCGATGGCCTTCATGGACCCCGGAAAGTCGGCGGGCGAGACGTCGGCCACGTCGGGCGTGATCAGCACGTCACCGGGCCTGAGCGCCGTCCGCGAGCGCTCGATGTTCTGCGCCATGAGGATGTTGAGCGTCTGCAGGCCGGCGGCGAGCAGCGAGTTGAGCTCGTCGTGCTTCAGGAGCTGGGTGCCGAGGTCGACGGCGATGATGACGTCCGGCTTGAAGTCGCGGGCCGCCTCGACCGGCAGGTTCTGCACCAGTCCGCCGTCCACCAGGAGATGGCCGTCGACGGTCACCGGCGCGAACGCGCCGGGCACCGACATGCTGGCGCGGATCGCGAGCGCTACGTCGCCGTGGTCGAGGACCGCAAGGCCGCCGGTCTCGAAGTCGGTCGCGACGGCGCGGTAGGGGACCGGCAACGCGTTGAAATCGAGGTCCGTGCCGTCCGGCACGATCTTGCGCAGGAAGAGCTGCAGGCCGTGCCCGACCAGGATGCCGCGCGGCAGTTCGACCGAGGTGCCGCTCAGGCCCAGTTCCGCGGTGACCACGTGCTGGCGCTCAATCGCCTTTTCGTAGACCGTCCGTCCGGAGCGTGGCGGCTGGTCGGACAGGATGTCGGTCCAGTTCGCCTTGCGCACCACCTCCTCGATGGCGTCGGCATCCAGGCCGGCGGCGACCGCGCCGCCGACGATCGAGCCGATGCTCGTGCCGACCACGCAGTCGATCGGGATGCGCATCGACTTCAGGGCCTTCAGCACGCCGACGTGGGCGATGCCGCGCGCGCCGCCGCCGGCGAGGACAAGGCAGATCTTCGGGCGGTGGTCGGCGGTCGGGGACGGTGCCTGCGCCCCGGCCGGAGCGGCCGTGGCGGTCAGGACTGTCAGCAGAACGGCGGTGGCCGCCGCCCGCATCGCCAGGGCCGGGCTAATCACGGTCGTCGGCGCTCATCTCGAGGTGGAAGCGATGCAGGAACCGGTGCAGGGCCGGCGCGAGGATGATGCCGGCCGAGACCACGAGCACCAGGCCACAGTACAGGGCGTAGGCCGAGGCAAAGAGCTTCCCGGCCGTGGTCTTCATCGGGTCGACCGGCCCCATGCCGCCCATGATCATCGAGGCATTGAGCAGCGCGTCCACCCACGGCAGGTGCTCGATCAGGTGGTAGCCGAGGATGCCGATCGAGAGCGAGCCGGCGATGAGCAGGCCGCCACCCAGCGCGTGCCAGAGCAGCCGGCCGAGGAAGTGCTGACGCGAGGGGAGCGGACGCGGTGGTCTGGACTTCATGGACGGGGCCCGGCCGGGATGGCGAGCATCATAGCGGTTTGGCCGCGGGCCTACAGTCGCCCGGTACGGCGTCCTGCCAGCCCAGCGCGGCGACCGCAGCCCAGAAATCGCCGGCCAGCGGCGCGCTAAGGACCAGTTGCGCACCGGTCCGCGGCTGGCGCATCTCGAGCGCGATCGCCGCCAGCAGCAGCCGCTTCACGCCGAGGTCCCTGCGGAAGAACCGGTTGTGCGTACCGTTGCCGTAGGTGGTGTCACCGATGAGCGGGTGGCCGAGCCTGCGCAGGTGGCGACGGATCTGGTGGCGCCGCCCGCTGTGCGGCTGCACGCTGACGAGCGCATAACGGCTGGTCGGATAGCGATCCACCGCGACCGGCAGTTCGACGGTGGCGAGGCGCCGGAACGTGGTTGCCGCCTCCTGTGCCGGCGCGCTAGGCACGGCCACGCCATCGGCATCGAGTCGCGCGAGGGGCGTGTCGATGCGGCCGTCCGCGTCGGGCCAGCCGCGGACGACGGCGAGGTAGGTCTTTTGCACGAGCCGGTCGGCGAACTGGCCGGCGAGCTCGCGCTGCATGGGCACGGAGCGTGCGAAGACCAGCAGGCCCGAGGTGCCGCGGTCGAGGCGGTGGACCGGGTAGAGAAAGCCGCCGCCCAGCGCATCGCGGGTGCGCTGCAGCGCGCAGTCACGGACCGTCCGGTCGAGTTCGGTCCGGTGCACGAACAGTCCGGCGGGCTTGTGGACGGCGACGAGGTCGTCATCGGCGTAGAGGATCTCGACGTCAGACCCCGGGTCAGCATCCGCGCTCGATGGGTTGTCGCTGGATGACACGTCTGTCCGCCTCCCTCCGAGTGCTGTGCCGGGTGCCGCTGCCTTGCTCGCGTACTGGACGCCAGGCTGGCGCGGTCGTCGCGAACCGGCCCCGCCGGAACACTGATAAAATAGGGCTTCGCCGCCCGCCAACTGCCGGAGACAGCCGCCATCACTCCCGAACAGGACCCGAAGCTACACGACGCGCTGCGCGCCCTGCTGCGCGCCGGCGGCGAGGACCCCGACCGGGAGGGGCTCTTGGAGACGCCGGCCCGCTTCCTGCGCGCCTGGGAGGAGTGGACCTCCGGTTACGCGGAAAATCCCGCCGATATCCTCAAAACCTTCGACGACGGCGCCTCGGCGTACGACGAGATGGTGCTGGTGCGCGACATCCCGGTGTACTCGCTCTGCGAACACCACCTCGCGCCGTTCTTCGGCATCGCGCACGTAGGCTACCTGCCGCGCGGGCGGATCGTCGGCCTGTCAAAGCTCAACCGCCTGGTCGGTGCCTTCGCGCGGCGCCTGCAGGTCCAGGAGCGGCTGACGACGCAGATCGCCGATACCCTGTTCGAGGCGCTGTCGCCGTACGGCGTTGCCGTGATGCTCGAGTGCCGGCACATGTGCATGGAATCGCGCGGTATCCGCCAGCCGGGCGCCGCCACCGTGACTTCCGCGATGCGCGGACACATCAAGGAAGACGCCAAGAGCCGCGCCGAGTTCCTCGCGATCGTCGGCCGCCGCTAGCACGCGGCTAGCGGTCGGCGCGGGTGCGCTGGATGAAGTCGGCGATCCGGTCGTGCAGCACGCGGCGCACCGATTCGCGCCCGTAGAGCATGTGGCCGGACTCGTAGAGGTTGATCTCGACGTTGCGCTGCAGGTCCGGCGCCACCGGCAGGTGGTGCATCTCGAAGACGCCCTCGAAGTACGGCGTGACGAGGTCGTAGTAGCCGGTGTTCAGCTGCACCTTCAGGTGCGGGTTGCGCTTCATCGCATCGGCGAGGTCCGGCAGCACGTTGGACGCCTGCGGCACCGCCTCCTCGCTGCCGGGCGGGCGATGCAGCCAGTCCCACGACTTGCCGACGTCGATCGACGGCCGGTAGGTTCGACCGGCGCCGAACTTCAGCTCCTCGCGCGCGTAGTGGTTGAGTGCGGCGACGTAGGCGGCCTCGGTGGCGGTGCCGTTCGGATCGTAGTCGGCGCCCTTCGAGAGCCTATCGAGGGCGGGTCCCGTGAACCGGGCATCGAGCTGGCCGACGGTCTGGCCGCCGTCACGCAGCAGTTCCTGGGCGAAGCTGAGCGGCGGCACGCGCAGGTCCGCCCGCTCGAGGTACTCGACCGACAACCCGGTCAGTTCGTGCAGCCGCCGGGCGACCGCCTGACGGCGGGCGACGGGCAGCTCGCTGCCGAGCAGGAGCGCGCTCGCGTACTCGCCGAGAGCGAACTCCTCGGCTTCGCCGACCACGCTCGCGAGGCTGCGCTCGGTTCCGATCCGGTGGTGATACCACGCGGCCGCCGCGTAGGTCGGCAGGGTCAGTGTGTAGGGCAGGTCGACGCCGGCGTTCAGGGCCGGTGCGTCCGGCAGGGAGTCATAGTTCAGCACCTGCGAGATCAGGATCACGCCGTTGAGGTCGATGGAATGCTGTCTGGCAAGCAGGTCCGCCACCACCGCCGAGCGCGGCGTGCCGTAGGACTCGCCGAGCAGGTATTTCGGCGAGTTCCACCGGCCGTAGTGGCCGAGGAACTGGGCGATGAACTCGGCGAAGGCGTGGGCATCGGCATCGACGCCATAGAACGCCTTGTCACGGTCCTTGCCGGCCGTGCGGCTGAAGCCGGTGCCGGGTGCGTCGATGAACACCAGATCGCTGACGTCCAGCAGGGTCGCTTCGTTGGCGACCAGCGGGTACGGTGCCGGCGCCGTGTGCTCGTGGTCGGCGGTAAGGACGCGCTTCGGCCCGAAGCCGCCCATGTGCAGGTAGAGGCTCGCCGAACCCGGGCCACCGTTGTAGATGAAGGTAACGGGCCGGGTCGTGCCGGCCTCCGGCCGGCGCACGTAGGCCACGTAGAACATGCTCGCCTGCGCCGGCAGGCTCTTGTCGTCGGGATCGGCATTCTGCGGCACGTCGTCCCAGTCGTGGCCGTGGACCACCAGGGTGCCGGCGATCGCCTCGTAATCGAGGCGTCGGCCGCCGAGCGTGACGCTGCCAGCGGTGCGAACGGTCTCGGCCGCAAAGCTTTCCGGCCGCGGGTTGCCCTTGCCCTCGGCCGGGGCTTCGCCGCCGGCCGGCGCGGCGAGCGCGGCCAGCGCCAGGGGTGCGACGAGTGCCAGAAGCAGCGGCGCCCGGCGGGCGGCGCGGCGACGGCGGAGGGTGCGGTGCATTCGACGGGTACTCCTGGCGTAAGCGTGTTCGGCCGAGTCGCATTGTGCATGACCCGGGTCGCGGCCGGGGAGCGGCGCACCGGGCGCGCTGCGCCGCGTCAGCGGGCCTTTGACGGACCACGGTACGCCAAGGACAATGCGGTCACGGCCCGGCCGCCACGCGGCGGCGCCGTCGCGCCTACCGAGCCCAAGGCTCCTCCACACGGATCACGGGGTGCTCCATGCTTGCAGCCAGACTTCTCCTGACAATCGGGCTCGCCGTGACGGCGGCGGCCGTTGCCGAGACTCCCGCCCCGCCACCGGCACAGCCGCTCGCCACCACCAAGCCGTTCAAGGTCAGCGCCGCGGCGGCGCAGGGTCCGGTGTTCTCGGTGAAGTCGGCGGTCAAGGGCTCCGGTCCGGACGGCGACACGACCGACGTGCTGCTGCTGCGTTCCAAGGACGGCAAGGTCGAGATGGGGCTCTACGAGGCGACCGCCTCGGAGAGCGACATTGCGGCCTACGAAGACGACGAGTTCATGTTCTTCCTGGCCGGTGGCGTCAAGCTGACGTCCGCCGACGGCTCGGTGCTCGAGGTCAAGGCCGGCGAGGGTTGCGTGATCCCGAAGGGCTGGAAAGGGCACTGGTCGACAGCCGGGTACAAGAAGTACTACGTGACCTACACGGGCGGCGCGAAGCCGAAGTAGGGGGCATGAACGTGTCGCCGGTGACGTCGGCGCGCCGCCGGCTCGCCGTGGCCGCGTGCTGGCTCGTGAGCTGGGCCGCGCTGCTGCCGGCGATCGCGACCGCGGCGGGTGTCGAGGATCGCTTCTTCCGGACCTCGGACGGCGTGCGCCTGCACTACCGGCAGGCGGGCACCGGCGCCCGGACCCTGGTCTTCGTGCCGGGCTGGCTGATGCCGGCCGACATCTTCGACCGCCAGCTCACCGCGCTCGGCGACGATTTCGCCGTGTACTCGCTCAGTCCGCGGTCGCAGGGCCGGTCAGACCTGTACGCCGGGCCGCACACGGCGGAGCTTCGCGCCCGCGACATCGACGAATTCGTCCGCCAGGTCGCGCCCGGGGATTTCACGCTGGTCGGCTGGTCGCTCGGCGTCATGGAGGCGCTCGACTACGTCCAGCGTTTCCACCCGCCGCATCTCCGGGCGCTGGTACTGATCGACAATTCGATCGGCGCGGGCACGCCGCCCAGGCCGTCGAATCGGCCGAAATCGGCGCACGTGCAGACCGAGGCGGAGCGCGAGGCGTACCTCAAGAACTTCATAAACGGCATGTTCAAGACGCGCCAATCCGACGAATTCATTGAACTTATCCAGCAATCGGCGCTCCGCCCCTCGGCCGAGGTGGCACGCCAGCTGTTGGCAAAACCCTATCCCCGCGAATACTATAAGAACGTGATTTATCAGGCGAATCTCCCCACGTGGTATGCGATCACGCCGCGCTTTCGCGAGCAGGGTGACGAACTGCGTGCGCACCTGCCGCAGGCGCGCGTCACCGTCTATCCGCAGGCCGGCCACGCCCTGTTTGCCGACCTGCCGGACGAATTCAACGCCGACCTGCGGCAGTTTCTCGGCACGGTTTATTAAGGTGCGGGGTCCCGCTCGCGGTGCGCCGCCCGTGGCGGTGGTCGGACTCCTGGTCGGCCTGCTCGGCCTCGCCCCGGCGCCGACGGTCCTCGCCTCCCCGCCCAAGCAGGCCCACCCGTCCGCCCACGGGCACGGTAACTCCCCGCAGCACGGCAAGACGCCGCCGCGGCCGGCTGCCAAGCCGATGGCCAAGCCCGAGTCCGGCGCGGTGGTCGACGAGGGCATTGCCGAATTCCGCCGCGGCTGCGCGCTGAGCACCGAGCGGCAGGACGAGTTCCTCGCCTCGGTCGGCGTGCGCGACAGTGAACTGGGCGCGGTCCTCGCCCGCGACCTGCCGGCGACGCTGCCCGCACCCGGCGGCTGCGTGCCCTACGTCGCGGCGCTCGAGGGCGGCGGGCGCGTCCGGGCGTTCGGCGTGCTGGTCCCCGACCCCGGCGGTTCGCGGCACCTCTACCTCTATGCGCGCAACGAAGCCGACGGCCAGCTGCGGGGCGAGAACGAGAGTCTGGCCGCCGAGCTCGACTTCAATACGTACACCGCGCCGCTCGGCGACGTGCTCGGTCACTCGCCGGCGCTCTACGCCGCACTGCCGGCCGAAGTCCTGCTGCCGCTGACCTCGATCACGCCGATGATGAGCGGTGTCGGCGGCGACGGTAACGCCGCGCCGTTCGTCGTGCGGATCGGGTATTCCGCGGGGCTGCGCGGCCGCCCGCCGCGGCTGCTCTCCGTCCAGGTGGTCGAGGATCGGACCGGCATCGTGCAGGGCGAGGCGCTGTGGGTCGAGCGCAACGGACTGCCGGGCGGCTTCTTCGCGCCGGACGGGCGGTCCTTCGAACACGCCCTGTGGACGGCGCCGGTCAGCTTCACGCGCATTTCCCGCGGCGTCGGCGCGTACCGGACCAGCGTGCTGCAGAAGGTCAAGCGCCGGGTCGGTCACCACGTGCGGATCGTGCACGCACGAACCACGCACGCCGGTACCCACGTCGGCGTCGACTACGCCGCGCCGCTCGGTACGCCGGTGGTGGCCGTGGCCGACGGCCGGGTCGTCGAACTCGGCTGGCACGGCGGCTACGGCAACCTGATCGTCGTCGAGCACGCCGGGGGCTACACCACGCGCTATGCCCACCTGAGCGCCTACGCGACGGATCTGGCGGTCGGCGACGAGGTACGGCGCGGCCGCGAGATCGGCTTCGTCGGCTCGACCGGCCACTCGACCGGCCCGCACCTGCATTTCGAGATCCGCCTGGACGGTGTGTATCTCGATCCGCTGGACGACCGGCTGGCCTTCGGCCTGTGGTCGATGCGCTCGACCGACTACCTGTCGATGCTGCGCCAGACCCTCATCGCCGAGGCGCTGGCGGCGGACGCGGAGCCTGCCGCGCTCGTGCTGCCCGGCGCAGCCGGGTCGGACGGCGGTGCGCCGACGGTGGACCGGTTCGCGGCCTCGCCGCGCTATGGCGATGACGTGCTGCGGTTGCCCGACGCGCCCTGAGTGTCAGGGCGCCTTGCGCCGTCCGACCAGCAGCGCCGACCCGGCCTTCTTCTCGTAGCCGATGGTGAACGGCAGGTCGGCGCCGGCCGGATGCGTCCGGTACTCCTCGGCGAGCGCCTTGGCCGAGGGGCTTGCCGCCCATAACCGCTGCGGCGCCTCGAACTTGCCGTACAGGGTGAGCTGGTAGGCCTCGCGCAGCCGGTCGATCCCAAGACCCGTCTCGTCCTGCACGATGAGCGCTGCCGGCGGGTTCAGCAAGAGGCCGGCGAGACGGGCGAAGTGCGAACTTTGCAGCAGGTGCGAGGCCGACTTCAGGAACAGGATGTCGCGCGCGTTGCGGGCCAGGAACGGGCTCGCGGCCGGATCCCTGGCGAGCCCGTGGTCGGCGAGGTCGATGGCGAGGTAGTCGACGACGAGCGGCGAGCCGTCGGCCCGCCGGCCGACGAATCGCACCCCCTGCGGTGGCGGCCCGTCCTTGGCCGGCGCACGGGCCGTGACGGCGCCGTCGGCGCCGATCGACAGCAGGTCGGCCTCGCCGACGGTCGCGCCGCCGAAGGCGAGGGAATAGGCGAGCAGCTTGATGAACCGCGGCCGGGCGCCGCCCTTGCCGTTCAGGTCATCGGTCCGGTAGTAACCCCGGCGCGCGAAGTAGGCCAGCATGTCGCATTCGCGGGCCTGCTGGCCGGGCTGCTCGACGGCCGGCTCGGTCAGCAGCGCGTACTCCGGCTGCTGGTCGGCGACGAGCGTGAGGTGGGTGGCGTTCGGGAACATCGCCAGGGCGGTGACGATATCGGGTCCCGAGAAGAGGTAGAGGACGGGCCGGCTGCCGGCGTCGGGCAGTTCGCGCGCGCTCCAGCGGCTCATGCGGGCGGCGAACTCACTGGTGTAGTGGCTGGCCTGGGCCGCGAAGTTCGGGCACTCCACCCCGGTCAGGCGGGCGAGCGCGGACGGCGCCACCGTCGCGCTTGGTGCCGCGGCGGCCGGGGCGGGCAAGGTCCCGGCCAGTG
>CAIMCI010000420.1 GCA_903839465.1 uncultured Pseudomonadota bacterium | reverse complement strand
TGCGCGGCCTTGATGCGTTCGATGAGCGTCGAGGACCAGCCCGGCGCGCCGATGAAGAGTTCACCCCGCCCGTCCCCGTCGCTGTCGAGCAGCGCCGCCTTGGCGGGGTCGACGAGGTCCGACACGTCGCGTATGCCGGCGCGAAGTGCCGCGCCGTTGGCGCACAGCCCCTGCACGGCGACGGCCGGATGGCCGTTCTTGACCAGCCGCTCGGCGTACCGGTCGTACAGGTTCTGCTGGTTCGGAAGCCAGACTTCCGGATGCAGGTCGACCGACCCCTTGGCCATCGCCTCGAAGATCACGGGATTGGTCGCGTGCTGCAGCTCGACGGTCAGACCGAGGTTTTCCTCGACGATGACCTGGATGATGTGTGCCGTGACGTTGACCGACGGCCAGTTCGGAATGCCGATCGTGATGTCCGCGCCCGAGGCGGGCGTGATGCCACCGAGCACCAGCACGAGCCCCAAAAGCCGGCGACGAAGGCCCGGGTGCCATCGTCCGTTCCGTCCCGCAGGGCCGCGCCGGCGCTTCATTCCGGCACGGGCTTCGCACTCGCCCCGAGATCGAAACGCTCGTCCGGGAACCACTTGTCAAGACGGATGTCCGCCGACCGGGCGTGCCCCTCCATACCCTCGGCCCGGGAGATCCGGGCACACGCCGGTGCGATGAGGCGGTTGGCCTCGCGCGTCATCCGCTGCCAGGTCACGGTCTTCAGGAACTTGCCGACGGAGAGACCACCGGTATACCGGGCGGCGCCCATCGTCGGCAGGATGTGGTTCGGCCCCGAGACCTTGTCGCCAAAGGCGACCGTCGTCTCGGCGCCGAGGAACAGCGAACCGTAGTTGCGCAGTGCCCCGTGCCACCAGTCGAGGTCATCGCAGAGCACCTGGAGGTGCTCCGGTGCGTAGCCGTCGGCGGCAGCGACCGCTTCCTCCCGGGTATCGACGAGGACCACCTCGGCGTAGTCGCGCCACGCCGCGGCGGCGCTCGTCCGGTTCGGCAGCGGCAGGTCCGCGATGTAGCGGTCGACGAGTTCCATCGTGCGCATCGCGACATTGCCGTCCAGGGCGATCAGCCAGAGCGGTGAATTCTGTCCGTGCTCCGCCTGGCCGACGAGGTCGGCCGCCGCGATCTCCGGGTCCGTCGTGGCATCCGCGATGATGGCGCTCTCGGTCGGCCCGGCGAACATGTCGATCGCCACACGGCCGAAGAGCGCCCGCTTCGCCTCGGCGACGTACTGGTTGCCAGGCCCGACGATGATGTCGGCGGGCCGCGTCCCGAACAGGCCGAAGGCCAGCGCGGCGATGCCGGGCACGCCGCCGAGGTTGAGGATGACATCGGCACCGCACGCATCGAGCGCATAGAGCGTCGCCGGGTGTATGCCGGTCGGACTGAGCGGCGGCGAGCAGGCGACGATGTGCCGGACACCCGCGGCCTTCGCCGTCGTGACGCTCATGATCGCCGAGGCGATGTGCGCATAGCGTCCGCCCGGTACGTAGCAACCCGCCGTGTCGAGCGGAATCGTCCGGTGCCCGGCCACGAGGCCGGGTACGACCTCGAGTTGCGTGTCGGCGATGGCCGTCCGCTGCGCGAGCGCAAAGCGCTGCACGTTGTCGTGCGCCATCCGGATGTCGGCCCGTAGCGCCTCGGGCACCAGGGCCGCGGCCGCCCGGCGCGCGTCGGGGCTGACAACGATGTCGCCCTCCCACCGGTCGAGTTCGCGGGTCAGGCGCTGGGCCGTCGCATCGCCGCCGCGCTCGAGTTCGGCGAGCATGCGCCCGACCGTCTCGCGCACTTCGGTGTCGCCGCTGGCGGCGGTCTTTAGGGCGCGTTTCAGATACTGGATTGCCATGGATACCTACCTTGGAACGGCGCCACCCGCCGTGACGATGGCCTGCGTCAACACGTCGAGGGCGTCGATGACCGGGACCGGTGAGCGCAGCGCACTTGCGATCACTGAGAGCTCCGTGCAGGCGAGGACGACCACGTCGACGCGATCCGCAAGGTCGCCGACGAGCCCGTCGAGCGCCTGCCGGGGAGCGGGACCGGTATCACCGCCCTTCACCGCCCGGATCAGTGCCATGACATCGTCCTGTCGGGATGGGCTGACGAGGGTCCCGTCCCGCGCCGTCACGGAGCGCTCGTACAGGCCGGTCAGCAGCACCGCCGTCGACGCCAGCAGACCGACGCGGGCGCCCGGGGCCGTCCGGAACACCTCGGTGACGGTCATTTCGACCATGTCGAGCAGCGGAATGCCGACGGCCGCGCGCACGGCACCCGCGTAGTTGTGGGCGGTGTTGCAGGGCATCGCCAGCACGGTCGCGCCCGCCGATTCGAGGTTGCGGGCAATCCGCACGAGTTCGGGCGTCGGGTCCGGGCCGTTTTTCGCAATGAGGTGGGCAATGCGCGAGGGAATCCTGGGATTGCTCTCGATGAGCAGGTGCACGTGCTCATGGTCATCGGCGGCGGCCGTGCGGGCAACGATTCGTCGCTGCAGCTCGACGGTCGCCTCGGGACCCATGCCGCCGATGATGCCGACTACCGGACCGCGCGCCGCGCTCACGAGATCTCCGGCAGGGCCGGTGCTACGGCGACACCGCCGTCCAGCACCGCCGACGTCGTCTCCAGCACGCTTTCGCGGATGATCGTACCGATTGTACGGCAGTCCTCCAGGGAGAGCGTCAGCGGCAGGCGGAGATCGCAGAGTGTGGCGAGTACCCGGTCCGTCTGCGGCAACGCCTGCCCGTCAAAGTAGCGCCAGCTGTGGTGGTTGCTCGTGTAGGCGACCGGCTCCGTGGCGCCGAACCACTTGAGCTCGACTCCGCGGGCGAGGCAGAGACCGATGAAGTGCTGAATCGCCGCCGCTCCGAAGTCCGGCAGCCGGAACTGCAGGGAACTGGCGACGAACTGGCCTTCTTTCGGTCGCTCGGGCAGGCGCAGGCCGGGGACGCCCATCAGTTCCGCGGCCACCGCGCGGTATCGGTCGTTCCAGCGCTGGCAGTTGTCCGGCAGGCGGGCGAGCTGCGGGCGAAGGATCGCGGCGCGCAGGTTGTCGAGGCGGCCCGAGCAGTTGGGTGTCTGCAGTCGAATCCGCTCGTAGTGGGCGGCCTCGGGACCCGCCGGATGGCGTCCGTAGAGCATGTAGGACCCCGAGAGAATGGTCGCCCGCGCCATCAGTTCGGGGTCGTCGGACACGATCAGGCCGCCCTCGCCCGAGTTGACGTGCTTGTAGGTCTGGGTCGAGTAGCAACCGGCGAGGCCGTGCCGGCCGGAGGGAACACCGGCCCAGGAGGCACCCATCGTGTGCGCGCAGTCCTCGATGACCGCCACACCGTTGGCACTGCACAGCGCCATCAGCGCCTGCATGTCCACCATCTGCCCGCGCATGTGCGAGAGCATCAGAAAGCGTGCGCCACTGACGGCAATCCGGGACTCGAGGTCGCGGAGGTCGATGACGAGGTCCTCGGTGGTCTCGACCAGTACGGGTCGGCCACCGGCACCCACGATCGCGCCGGGCACCGGCGAGAGAGTAAAACCGTTGGTGAGGACCGGCTCGCCGGCGCGCAGGCCCGCTGCGCGCAGTGCGGTGGTGAGCGCATAACCGCCCGAGGTCACCGCAAGGCAGTAGCGGGCACCGACGTAGTCGCGGAACTCGAGTTCGAGACGGGCGACTTCCGACACCTCGCCCGCTGCCGTGTTGTAGCGGTGCAGGCGTCCGGAGCGGAGCACCGCCACCGCGGCCGCGATCGCGTCCTCGGGTATCGCCTCCTGCTGCGTGAAGCTGCCCTCGAACCGGAGTCGCATGGTTCAGGCCGCCGGCGCGCTGGACGGGTGGCCGTAGCCGAAGTCGCGGACGTAGCCGAAGAGCCCGACGCTCCCGCCGGTGTGGATGAAAACGACGTTTTCCCCGCGCCGGAACCGGCCCTGACGGACGAGGTCAATGAGCCCCGCCATGCCCTTGCCCGAATAGACGGGGTCGAGGAGGATGCCCTCGAGCCGGGCGAGCAGCTGGATCGCTTCGATCGAACCTGTCGTCGAGAAGCCGTACCCGCTACCGACGTAGTCGCAGTTCGCGACCACGTGCTCACGGCGAACAGCGCCCTCGCAGCCGGCCACCGCCGCGGTCGCGACAGCCAGCTTGTACACGTTCTCTTCCTGCCGCTCCTTCGGTGCCCGCACGCCGATGCCGAGCAGCGGCACGCCCGAATGGATGCCGGCGAGCCCGACGACAAGACCCGCCTGGGTGCCGGCGCTGCCCGTGGCATGCACGACGTGATCGATGCGAAGGCCCAAGTCGTTCGCCTGGGTGACAAGCTCGATCGCCGCGTTGACGTAGCCGAGCGCCCCGGTGGTGTTCGAGCCGCCGCCCGGGATCGCGTACGGACGCCGGCCGTCGGCCGCGAAGCGGGCGGCCACCTTCGCGAGTTCGCCGTTCATGTCCGGGTTCGAGTCGAAGTGCTCGATCGTCGCCCCGTGCAGGTGGTCCAGAAAGACGTTGCCGTTCTCGGTGTAGTCGCGATCCGTCTTGTGAGTGCGATCCTCGAGCAGGATATGGCAGGCAAGGCCGAGGCGCGCCGCGCACGCTGCGGTCTGGCGTGCGTGATTCGACTGCGTCGCGCCCTGAGTCAGGACGATATCCGCGCCCTGCGCCTGCGCTTCGGCCAGCAGGAACTCGAGCTTGCGCGTCTTGTTGCCGCCGCTCGACATGCCGGTGCAGTCGTCGCGCTTGATCCAGATCTCCGGGCCGTTGAGCGCACGGGTGAGGTTCGGCAGGTGCTCGAGCGGCGTGGGCAGGTGCGCGAGGCGCACGCGCGGAAAGCGGGCAAGGTTCATGTGGGTTCTCGTCTAGCTGCGGACACGGGTGAATGAGGGGTCGTACTGCGCTTCGGCGCAGACGAGGGCGGGTTGGGCTTGACCCAGGATCTCGACCCCGAGCCCGGTGCCCAGCGCCGCGCACGAGGGCTCGACATAGGCAAGCGCGAGGTTCTTGCCGACCCGGTGGCCCCAGGCGGCGGAGCTGACGGTGCCGACGACCCGCCCTTCCCGGACGACGCTGTCGCCCGGATGGGCCGGCGCCTCGCGATAGGCAATCTCCAGGGCGACGAACGAGCGACGTGGCGGACGCTTTCGCGCTGCGGCGAGGGCGTCCCTGCCGATGAACTCCTTGTCCCAGCGCACGAACCGCCCGAGATTGGCCTCGAGCGGGTTGAACTCGGTGATGAGGTCGGCCTTCCAGTGCCGGAACCCCTTCTCGAGGCGCATCGACTCGGTCGCGTGGAGACCGAAATGCCCCATCCCGAAGGCGCCGCCGGCGGCGCAGAGCAACCGATAGCAGCCGTAGAGCGCCTCGTTCGGCACGTGGAGCTCAAAGGCGAGTTCGCCGGAGAAGCTCACCGACATCGCCACCGCCGGAAACTGGCCGATCAGGACGCTACGCACCGACAGCCACGGAAACGCCTCGCGCGACCAGTCGGTGCGTGGCGATACGGCGGCGAGGAGTTCGCGCGAGCGCGGCCCGGCGACGACGAGGATAGTGTGCGACGCTGTCAGCGACCGGATCCGCACCGAGCCGTCGGTGGGCAGCAGCGCGGTCAGCCAGTCGTGGTCGTGGAACTCGGAGGCAGCCGCCGACCCGTACCAGACCGTATCCGGGGCGAGCGTCGCCAGTGTCGCCTCGGCCTTGATGTTGCCGTGCTCCGAGAGCAGGTAGCAGAGCGCTACCTTGCCCGGTGTGCGCGGAATCCGCGAGCAGCTCACCCGGTCGAGCCACTCGTGCGCGCCGGCACCGGTGATCTCGAGGCGGTTGAACCCCGAGACCTCCATCAGGCCGACCGCCGTTTGCACGGTCTTCACCTCGGCGGCCACCACGTCGAAGGTGTTGGTGAAGCGGAAGGAATGGCGTTCGTGGAAATCAGCCGAGGGCTTGAAGTAGGCCGCCCGCTCCCAGCCACTGACGACGCCGAACTCGGCGCCGGCCGCCTCGAGCGCGAGGTAGAGCGGCGTGGTCTTGGCCGGCCGGCCGGCCGGCCGGTGCTCGTGCGGCAGGTGGAAGCGGAATTCGTTCTGGTAGTCCTCGACCGCCTTCAGCGCCGTGTACTCGACATTGGCGTGCCCGGTAAACCGGCGCGGGTCGAGGCACCAGGTGTCGTAGCAGGCTTCGCCGTGGACGATCTGCTGGGCGAGCAGCCAGCCGTGGCCGCCGCCCTCCCCCAGCCCGGCGCGCAGGCCCGTGATGCACCAGGCGTTCCGCCGCCCCGGAATGCGCCCGACGATGGGCAGGCCGTCCGGCGTATAGGTAATGGGTCCGTTGACGATGGTGCGGATGCCGGTTTCCGCAAGGCAGGGCAGCCGCTTGAAGACATTCTCGAGGACCGGCAGCACCCGGTCCGCGTCGTTCGGGCACAGTGCGCTCGTGAACGCCGGATCGATGCCATCGAGCCCCCACGTCTTGCAGGCCTGCTCGTAGAACCCGACCAGGAGGCCCTGCTTGTCCTGCCGGCAGTAGAAGTCGTCGGTCGGGCAGCGGATGAGCGGCATCCGCCGGTCGGCGCCGGCGATCTCAGGGATCGTTTCGGTCAGGAAGTACTGATGCTCCATCGACGCGACGGGATGGGTGACACCCATCATCGCGCCGACCTCGTTGCACCGGTAGCCGCCGGCATTGACGACGTGCTCGCAGGCGATGTCGCCCTGGGTCGTGTGCACGATCCAGTCGCCGCTCGGGCGCTGCGTAAGCCCGGTCACCGGCGTGTGCCGGTAGACCTCGGCCCCGGCGGCCCGCGCACGCCGGACCAGCGCCTGGCAGAGCGGCACCGGATCGATGTCACCGTCGAGCGGGTCCCACAGCGCACCGAGCAGGTTGTCGGTCGTGATCAGCGGGTGGCGCCGTGCGCACTCGGCGGCGTCGATCACCTCGAAGTCGACCCCCATGCCCTTCGCCATCGACACGAAGTGGTGGTAGCCGTCGAGATGATCCTGCGTCGAGGCGAGGCGGATGCCGCCGGCGCTGTGGTGGTAGTTGAACGGGAATTCCGGATCAGCGGCGAGTTCCTTGTAGAGCCGGATCGAGTGCGACTTGAGGCCGACCATGGTCTGCACGCCGCCGAAATTCGTGACCTGGGCGGCCGAGTGCCAGGTGGTGCCGGACGTGAGTTCGTCCCGCTCGACCAGCACGACGTCCGTCAGGCCCTCCTGCGTCAGGTGATAGAGGGTGGAGCAGCCACCGATGCCGCCGCCGATCACCACGACCCGGGTCTGTTGTTTCAAAAGCGCTCCTCGGTCATGGACCTGACCCTGACAGCGACCGTACCTAGCGTCCAGACCCGCCGGCAAGGTCGGCCGCGACGCGGCCGGGCGGGGATTCGCGGCGGGTCCGGTGCTAAGTATTTGAATTGGGTCAGTCTGGCGCGATGTTTAGTCAGGCCGGCAGGGAACTTCGTTTTTGCTAAACGCGTGACGGCGGGCGGCACGTCCCCAGAATATTTGGGAATATCGTCCGCACAGCGACGGCGGACGGCCGTCAGCAGCAGAGGCATCCGCATGACATCAGAAGAGACCCGCGTCGGACGGCGGCCGAACGCGCGCGCCGCGCGCCTCATCGCCCGCCAGGGCACGAAGCAGGAAGTGAACCCCTGCCCGCCGGGCCAGGTCGGCGGCAGCTACCGGCCGCTGTCCGACCACGACCTGCGCTCGATCTACGACACGGCACTTCGGCTGCTCGCGGAACTCGGCATGGGCGAGGTTCCGGCCAACTACCAGGCGCTTGCCCTGGCGAAGGGGGCACGCCTCACCGACCTCGGCCGGCTCGCCTATCCGCGGTCGATGGTGGAGGACGTGATCGCGGGAGCCGCCAAGACGTTCGTCTTCCACGGGCGGGATCCGGCTCATGACTTCGAGATCGGTGGCCAGCGGGTGCACTTCGGTACCGGGGGCGCGGCAGTCCGGACGCTCGACCTCGACTCGGGTCGCTATCGGCCCTCCACGCTCGCCGACCTCTACGACTTCACCCGACTCGTCGATACCCTGACGAACGTCAGCTGGTTCACCCGCTGCTGCGTGGCCACCGACGTCGAGGACAATTTCGACCTCGACGTCAATACCGCCTACGCGCTCCTGGCCGGCACGACCAAGCCGGTCGGTACGAGCTTCACGGTCGCCGGCAGCGTCGATCCGATCATCGACATGTTCGACCTCGCGCTCGGCGGCGAGGGACGGTACCGCGAGCGGCCGTTCTGCAAGGCCCACATCTCACCGGTCATCTCGCCGATGCGCTACGGCGAGGACGCCGTCGACGTCACGATGGCCTGCGTCCGTCGGGGCGTGCCCATCAATGCGATCGTCGCGGCCCAGTCCGGGGCCACGGCGCCCGCGACGCTCGCGGGCTTTCTCGTCCAGTCGCTCGCGGAGACGCTGGCGGCGCTCGTGCTCGTCAACGTGCTCGAGCCCGGGTATCCGATGATCTTCTCCAACTGGCCGCTGGTGATCGATCTGCGGACCGGCTCGTTCAGCGGCGGTGGTGGCGAGATCTCGGTGATGAACGCGGCCGCCGCCCAGCTGTCCAACTGGCTGGGACTGCCCTCCGGGGTGGCGAGCTCCATGACCGACGCGAAGGCCGTCGATGCCCAGATGGGCGCCGAGAAGGGCTTCTCCGCGCTCGCCGCAGGCCTTGCCGGCGCGAACATGGTCTACGAGAGCTCCGGCATGATGGCAAGCCTGCTCGGCGCTTCGTTCGAGGCGTTTGTCGTCGACGACGAGATGTTGTCGCACGTCTATCGCATCATCCGCGGTGTCGAGGTCAACGAGGAGACGCTGGGGTTCGAGGCGATCTGCGAAGCGGTGCTCGGAGTCGGTCACTTCCTCGGTGCGTCGCATACGCTCGCCGCGATGCAGCGGGACTACTATTATCCGCGCCTCGCCGACCGCGACGAGCCGAAGACCTGGAGCGACAACGGCGCGCCGGACCTGTGGGCCAAGGCGCGCGCCAAGGCGCGTCAGGTCCTCGCGAGCCACTATCCCGACTACCTGAGCGATGCGGCGGATGCCGCGATCCGCAGTCGCTTCAGAATCCACCTCCCGCGGGCGCGGATGCAGGCTCCGGCGTAGCCTCCCCGGCATTGCCGAGGATGACGAAGGAGGACGCCAGCCGCGGCGCTACCGCGGCGACCATGGGCAGCACCTCGCTTCGCAGCAGTTCGCGCATGACCTCGGCGAGGTGGGCCGGCAGCGGCCCCAGCTCCTCGCGCCGGGTGACGATCCGGATCGTCCGGTCGAAGGCCGCGAACGGCAGCGGGTAGCAGTCCATCGACTGCGCCTCGGCACCACTGTCCATCAGGCACAAGGGGGTCGTGATCGTCCAGCCGCCGGATTTTCGCATCATCGCGAAAACGGAGCGGGACGCGTCGAACGAGAACGGGGCCGGCAGGTCGATGCGGATCCGCCGCAGGTGCTGTGCGATCAGTCGACCGATGGGCATGTTCGCGTTGTAGCGGATGAAGGGGTGCCGCTCCATCAGTTCGCGCAGGTCTGCCGTTCCGCTGAAGAGACCCTTGGGTGCCACGAGCATGAACGGTTCGCGGACGACCGGGTATTCCTGGTACTCCGATTCCCCGCCCACGCTGATGCCGGTCACGATCAGATCGAGGCTGCGCTTGATGAGGCCTTCGGCGAGCGCGTCCGAGCGGCCCGAGGTCACGGTCAGCTGGCAGCGCGGATAGCGCTCCCGCACATGGGTGACGAGATCCGGTGCCACCGAGGCATCGAGGTCATCGATGATGCCGAGCCGAAGCTCGATCAGCGATACGAGCGCAAGTCCCATCAGTTCGGTTCGTGCTTCGCTGAAGGCGTGCAGTATCCGCTGCGCATGCCGGCGCACGACAAGGCCTACCGGGGTCAGCGACATCGGCCGCGTGCTCCGGTCAAAGAGCGGCGCGCCGACGACCGCCTCCAGGTTGGCGATGTGCTGCGAAACGGATGAGCGTGACCCGCCGAGGCGGGCGGCGGCATCGGCCAGGGAGCCCGTCTCCTCCACGGCCACGAAGACCTGCAGCGCCCGAAGGCTGATGTCCTGCAGGTCGGGAGTCGTCGCTCCGGTCGTTTGGCTGCGCTTGCGGTACATGTCGGCCGGCACCCGTGGCGCGGCCGTGCCGCAGCGGATCTCACGGCCGGTATTCTAGACCGCCGGCTGCGCCCGTTGCGCGTGCCCGATTGCAAAGAGGGGCGACGAGACAGTCGCGCTGCGGAGTCCCTGCCGTCCTTTCCTCGCAGGTTACCCGGCGAGCCGCGACATCTCTGCGGACGCCGGCGCCGCCATCCCCGTGCCCGTGGCCACCGGAAACTGCTCGAGCGCATAGACGATCGGGCTTGGACGAAGGGTGTGCCCGATGCCTGGTACGCCCTTCACGTCGGGGAACCGCTCGAGCAGCCGCCCGATCGCAATTCGTGCCTCCAGGCGTGCGAGCGACGCACCGAGGCACAGGTGGATGCCCATGCCAAAGCCTAGATGCCGGTTCGGCGCGCGCCGGATGTCGAAGCGCTCGGGATCGGGGAATTCGCGGGGATCGAGATTGGCGGCGGCGAGCAGGGGCAGCACGAGCTCGCCCTCGCTTAACGGTTGGCCCTGCCAGGTGATGTCG
>CAIMCI010000419.1 GCA_903839465.1 uncultured Pseudomonadota bacterium | reverse complement strand
TTCTTCTTAGCAGCCTTCTTCTTCGTTGCCTTCTTCTTAGCAGCTTTCTTCTTAGTCGCCATAGTAGTTCTCCAAGTTAGGATTAGTCCGAGGCGGAGTATATACACAAAAAGTCAAATTACAAGCAACAGGAATCTGCTTGTGATAGCCGGGGTGCGTAACGTGATCCGACTCACGCTCCATCCGATGCGTGGCGATGTGCCGAGCGTGTCGCTGTCGATCGTGGTCACCGCGCGCATCAACAATCGATCTGGTGCTGGAATTTCCAGCGCTTCGCGCTAAGCGAGCGAAGTGATGAAGTCCCATTCCCGCGTGCTTATCGGCGTTACCGAGAGCCGGTTCCCGCGGCGCAGGATCAGCATTTCGGACAGCCGGGCGTGATGCGCCTTCAGCGTCTCCAGGGACACCGGTTGCGCAAATTCGCGCACGAAGGTGACGTCGACGACGTACCAGGTGGGCGCCTCACGGCGGCTCTTCGGGTCGTAGTGCACGTGGCCGCGCTGGAATGCCGTCTCATCCGGGTACGCTTCGCGGGAAATCTTGCCGATGCCGTAGATACCCGGGACCTCGCAGTTGGAGTGGTAGAAGAGAACGAGGTCGCCTTTTTTCATGTCGTCGCGCATGAAATTCCGCGCCTGGTAGTTGCGGACACCGTCCCACGCGGTGGTTTTCTTCGGGGCCGCGCGCAGGTCGGCGATGCCGAAAACGTCGGGCTCGCTCTTCATAAGCCAATAATTCATGGGTACTCCGGGCAGGTAGTCGGCGTGCGCAGCAGGCGTGTCTCGGTCGCGATCGCATCGAGCGGCACGTCCCAGGCCGCGCTGGCAAGGGAGTCCGCCTCCTGGCAGTCGAAGGCGAGGCCGATCAGTTTCGGGCGGCGAAAAGCGCCGCGCCGTGCACGCAGCGCGAGGGCGCGGTCATAAAATCCGCCGCCCATTCCCAGCCGGTGGCCGTGGCGATCGAAGGCGACGAGCGGCAGGAGTACGAGGTCCAGATCGGTGGCGGACCGATGGAGTCGCGGGATTCCGCCGGGTTCCAGGATGCCGAACCGGTTGCGGCGCCAGGCGCGCGCCGGGCAGTCGAGTGGCGCGAAGCGCATGCGCCCGGCGGCGGCGCGGGTGATGACCGGCAGGAAGATCCGGGCTCCACGCTGGCGGGCAACGCGGAGGATCGGCTCCGGATCCAGTTCGCCATCGTGCACGAGGTAGACGGCGATCCGCGCGCCCGGACGGAGGAGGCCGGTGGCGGCGAGGCGTCGGGCGACGGCGTACGCCGCGCGCCGTCGTTCGACCGGACCGACAGCCCGGCGCAGGGCACGAAAGTGACGACGGAGTTCCCGCCGGTCGGCGGAGGCAGCGGGCGAGCCCATCACGCGGGTCGCGGGCGGCGGGTCGCGGCGGGGCGACCCGTCAGGAAGAAGTGGCGCCCCCCGCCTGTGCCGTCACAAGTCTTTGCTCTCGAGCCAGAGCAATAGGTGGAGCGCGCCGGGACACTTAAGGCTTTCCGCTCGAAGGCGGACTTGCACAATACTGCCACCGGCGTGATGCCCCGGGTTTTCAGCATTAAGGTCGAGAGGAACCTACGACCCATGTCGAACACCGCAGGCGGCGCCAACAACAGAGTACTGCATCCCCGGCTACGTTGGTATGACGGGAGTATCAGAAAGTGCATGGGAGGGAGGGGGCGGCGGTTGCCGCCGCGTCCATCAGAGTTCGAGTTGCTGGCTGCGCTCGAGGGCCGTTTCGACGCGCTCGCGCAACGTGCGCACCCGGGCCGTCAGTTCCGCGTCCCCGTGACCGTCGCCCTTGCGGCCCTTGAGCAGTTCGTTGGCCATGTTCAGGGCGGCCATCACCGCGATGCGGTCGAGGCCGACGACGCGGCCGGTGTCGCGGATCTTGCGCATCTCGTTGTTCAGGTGCTCGGCGGCGTCGAGCAGCGCGGCACGCTCTTCGGGAGCGCAGGCGAACTGGTAATCCTTCTCGAGTATCCGGACGCTGACCCGGGAGACAGGGGTGTCGTTCAAGTCCCGTGCTCCATCGCCTTCAGGCGGCCGATCATCGCCTCGACCCGGGTACGGACCTGCTCGTTCTTCTGCAGCAGCTGGGAGCGCTCGGTGTTCAGGGAGTCCTGCCTGGAGCGCAGCGCCCGGTTCTCCTCCTTGAGGTGCTTCATGGCGAGCATGAGCTCGTCAAGACGCTTCTCAAGACGGCGGATTTCCAGCTCAAACTGCGATTTTGCGGGGGCGTCGCTCATACGGTGAATATAGGCTTTGCGCCCCGTACTGGTCAACGAAACGCGCTCGTAATCGTGGCCCGGAGGTAGAATCCCGGCATGGCGGTCACCACATACTCGGAATTGATGCACGCCCTGAACCTGCCGGGCGTCGGACTGGCGCCGGCCGAAGCCCATGGCGCGCTGTGCGGCGCGCTCTGCGCGATGCCGGGGTACGGGGTGGATGAATGGATCGGCGAAGTCCTGCCCGACACCGCTGCCAGTGCTCCGGTCCGGGCGCTGCTGACCAGCGTCTATACGCGCACCCGCGACGAACTGGTCGGGCTGATGTTTGAGTTTGCGCCGCTCTTGCCGGATGACGAGGTACTGCTGGCCGAGCGCGTGGCGGCGCTCGCCGACTGGTGCGGCGGCTTCCTGTACGGGCTCGGCGTCGGTCGCATCGCAGCAGCCGACCAGTTGGCGGGCGATGTGGGAGAGATTATCAAGGATTTCAGTGAGATCAGCCGCGCCGAGTTGAGCGCGGGCGACGGTATCGAAGAGAACGAGGCGGCATTCGCCGAACTCGTTGAATTCATTCGTGCCGGCACACTGGTCGTATTCGAGGAGCTGGCACCGGCGCGTGATCGCGTTGCGGCGCCGGCGGGAGGCCTTCATTAATCAATTGAACCGTCCGGCCGGCGCCCCTCGCCGGTCCATGCCGGGCGCCGATGTCCCGGCCCCGCCGCGCAGCCGTGCCCAGACCCGGGTCCGCCAGGAGCATGCCCGCCGTCGCCGCGAGCTGATGAAGACGATGGGCCGTGACGCCATCGCGATCATCCCGTCGGCGCCGGTCAGGCACCGCAACAGTGACGTTGAGTACGCCTACCGCCAGGACTCGGATTTCTATTACCTCACGGGCTTCGCCGAGCCGGACGCGGTGGCCGTGCTGATCCCGGGCCGCGGCAGCGGGGAATATGTCCTGTTCTGCCGCGACCGCGATCCGACCCGTGAACTGTGGGACGGGGGGCGCGCCGGGCCGGACGGGGCGGTCCGGAGCTATGGCGCGGACGACGCCTTCCCGATCACCGACATCGACGAGATCCTGCCCGGCCTGCTCGAGCCGCGCTCGAGGGTCTACTACACGATGGGTCTCAGTCCCGAGTTCGACAGCCGGGTCATCGGCTGGGTCAACGGCCTGCGCGCCCAGGCCAAGCAAGGGCTGCATTCGCCGCAGGAGTTCGTCGCGCTCGATCACCATCTGCACGACATGCGCCTGACGAAGAGCCCGCTCGAGCAGGAACTGATGCAGCGGGCCGCGGACATCGCGGTCGGGGCGCACCAGAGGGCGCTGCGACTCGTGGCTCCCGGGGTCACCGAGTACGAGGTGGCCGCCGAACTGCTGCACGAGTTTCACCGGCACCGCGCCGAGCCCTCCTACCAGCCGATTGTCGGCGGCGGGGCCAACGCCTGCATCCTGCATTACCGCGACAACGGCGCGGTGCTCACCGACGGCGACCTGCTCCTGATCGACGCCGGGTGCGAGTTCGGCTACTACGCATCCGACATCACCCGTACCTTCCCGGTCAACGGCCGTTTCACCCCGGCACAGCGCGCGCTGTACGAGGTCGTCCTCGACGCGCAGTACGCCGCCATCGAGAAGTCCCGTCCCGGCAATCACTGGAACGAGCCGCACGAAGCCGCGGTCCGGGTCATTACCCAGGGACTCGTCAAGCTGAAACTGCTGTCCGGCAAGGTGCCGAAGCTGATCAGGGACTCTGCCTACCGCGAGTATTTCATGCACCGGACCGGGCACTGGCTCGGCATGGACGTCCACGACGTCGGCGACTACCGGGTCGGTGACGCGTGGCGCCTGCTGGAGCCCGGCATGGCGCTGACCGTGGAACCCGGGCTGTACGTGCCGCCGAATGCCAAGCGCGCGCCGCGGGAATTCCGCGGCATCGGTATACGCATCGAGGACGACGTGCTCGTCACGCGGAACGATCCAAACGTGCTGACCGAGGCCCTGGTCAAGGACGCGGACGGCATCGAACGCTTCATGGCGCGGGGCTAGCCGTGGAACCGGCTGACGAATCGGTGGACGTGGCGATCATCGGTGGCGGAATGGTCGGCGCGAGCCTTGCCGAGATGCTGGCCCCGCTCGGTCTTCGGGTGGCGCTGATCGAGGCGCAGCCGGTCGAGTCGACGGCACAGCCGTCCTTCGATGCCCGCACCACCGCGCTGTCGAACGGGACGCGCCGGATCCTGGAGACGATGGGTCTTTGGGACTCGCTGGCCGCCGCCGCGACGCCGATCCGCTCGATCCATATCTCGGAGCGCGGCCGCTTCGGTCGGGCCGTGATCGATGCCCGCGAACAGGGTCTGCCGGCGATGGGCTACGTGCTGCCGAACCGCGCCCTCGGGCACGAGCTGTGGCGACGCCTGCGCAGCCGCGCCGGCACCCGCATCCTCAGTCCCGCCACGGTCGAGGGCGTGACCGCCACCGGCGGCGCCGGCCGCGTCGCCGTTCGCCAGGGTGACCGCTCGTCCACGGTCGAGGCTCGCCTGATCGTGGCTGCCGACGGCGCCAATTCGCTGGTACGGACCGGCGCCGGGGTCGGTCTCGCGCGCCGCGACTACGAGCAGACGGCGATCGTCACGAGTGTCAGTCCCGGCAAATTCCACGACCACGTAGCCTACGAGCGCTTCACGACCGATGGGCCCATCGCCCTGCTGCCGCTCGCCGACGGGCGCTGCGCGGTGGTCCTGACGCTCGACCCGGTTGCGGCGCAGGCGGCGCTTGCGCTGCCCGACGCCGATTTCCTGGCGCTCATCCAGGAGCGCTTCGGCTGGCGCCTGGGAGCGTTCTCGACACTCGGGCGGCGCGATGCCTATCCGCTCGCGCTGACCGAGGCGCAGGAGAACGTGGCGCCGCGCACGGTACTCATCGGCAGCGCCGCCCAGGGACTCCATCCGATCGCGGGGCAGGGCTTCAACCTCGCGCTCCGCGATGCAGCGACCCTCGCCGACGTCATTGCCGATGCGGCGACGGGCCCGTCGCCCGACGTCGGCGCCGCCGAGGTGCTCGAGCGCTACGCCGCGTGGCGCGAACGTGACCGGCGGGTCCTCATCTCCTTCACCGACGGGCTGGTGCGCCTGTTCGCCGCCGGCATCGGTCCGCTGCGCTTCGCCCGCTCGCTCGGCCTCTTGGCCTTCGATGTCTCGCCGGCCGCGAAGGCCGCGATGTCCGGACTGTCGCGCGGCTTTGCGGGTGCGCAGCCGCGCCTCGCCCGTGGGCTGCCGCTGCGCGCGGAGACGCCCTGATGGCGGCACGTGACTTCGACGTCGTGGTTGGCGGCGGCGGCATGGTCGGGGCCGCCGTGGCGGCCCTCCTGGTCACGGACCCCGGCGCCCGCGGCCTGCGCGTAGCGCTGGTGGAGACCGATCCGGCGACCATGCCGCTGCCCGGCGACCCGGCCGAGCTGCGTGTTTCGGCGCTGTCACGCGCCAGTGAACGGCTGTTGCGCACGGTCGGCGCCTTCGACCTGCTGGCGGTGCGGCCACCGTGCCCGTACTCGCGCATGCGGGTCTGGGACGCGGCGAGCGAGCCTGACGGCGCGCAGGCGCTCGTCTTCGATGCCGCCGACCTCGGCGAGCCGAACCTGGGCCTGATCACCGAGAACCGCGCGATCGCCGCTGCTCTGCTCACGGTCGCGCTGCGCGGTGGCGCGACGCTGCTCAGGGCGCCGCTGACGGCGTTCGAGCCCGACGCCGACGCCGTTCGTGTCACCGTCGGCGACCGCGGGCTACAGGCCGGCGTCGTGGTCGCCGCCGACGGCGCCCGGTCGATGCTGCGCGGCCTGGCCGGCATCGCGGTCCGCGTCCACCCGTATCCCCAGCGGGCCGTCGTCGCGAGGCTCCTGTGCGAGCGACCCCACGCGGGCGAGGCGCGGCAGCGCTTCCTGCCGGACGGTCCGCTCGCCCTGCTGCCGCTCAGCGACGGCGCCGTGTCGCTGGTCTGGTCAACGACCCCGGAGCACGCCGATGAACTGCTGGCGATGGACGACGGGGCGTTCGCGCTCGCCGTCACCGAGGCCAGCGGCCACGTGCTCGGCGAGCTTCGCGCCGGCAGCCACCGGCAGGCCTTCCCGTTGTCGCGCGATCACGCGGCGACCTATGCAGGTCCCCGCCTCGCCCTCGTCGGCGATGCGGCCCACACCGTCCACCCGCTGGCCGGGCAGGGCGTGAACCTCGGCTTTCTCGACGCGGCGACGCTGGTCGAGACGCTGCTGGCCGGTCGGGCAGGCGGCGAGGATGTCGGGGACCGCGCGGTGCTTGCGCGCTATTCGCGGGCACGGCGCGTCGACAACCTGGTCGTCGCCGCGGCGATGGACGGCCTCAGCCGGCTCTTCGGGGCACGGAATCCGGCCATAGGCCTCGCGCGGCGCACCGGCCTCGGCCTCGTCGGCCGCTCCCTGACGGCCCGGCGGCGCCTGATGCAGGAGGCGCTCGGCCTGTCGCGCGACCTGCCGGCGCGCCTTAGCGCCGATGCCTCCTGACGGCAGCGCGTCGTTGCCTCGTCGCGTCGCCAAGGCCGATCTGCCGACCAAGATCTGTCCGGTCTGCGCCCGGTCCTTCAGCTGGCGGCGCCGCTGGGCGCGCGAATGGCACGAGGTACGCTACTGCAGCGCTGCCTGCCGCGGCCGCCGGCACCTGGCGTCGACGTGAGCCCCGCCCGGTCCGCGCCGACGCTCGGCGCGACGCTCCTGCTCGCTTTCGTCGCCGGCCTCATCGCCGCCACGGTGCGCCTCTCGACGGTGCTGACCGGCTACGATTCGCTGTCCGTGGCAAGCGCGTGCCTCGCGACCGCGATCATCGCCACGCTGCCGTGGCGTGTCCTTCGCGTGGTTCTCGCGGGCAGTCCGCGCCTGGCGCGCGGGAGTGCGCTTCGCCTGGCGCTGATCGGCGTGGCCCTCGCCAGCGGCATCGTCGGCACGGCGCTGTATGCGGGATATCGCTGGCTTCGTCCCGGCTATCTCACCGAGCACTACGACCAGTACCTCGCCGCCTTCGTCGCCGCGGGACACGCCGGGGAGGGTGGACTCCGGGAATTCACGGCGCGCCGCTCGTGGTTCGAGGACCCGCTCGCCCAGGCACTGAACAGCAGCCTGCTGCTCGCCCTGGCCGGAACGGTGACGGCGCTGTTCCTCGTCTACCGGCGCCCGCCGCGCCGACAGGAGTAACGGATGCGCCGTGCAGGCCGGAACATCGTCGGGGTTGCGGTCGCGGGCCTGCTGGTCGCGGCCATCGGCGGGTGTCATGGCGACAGGTCCCGCGCGCCTGCGGCCCCGGTGCGCGGCGGCATCGCCCGCGCACCGGCCGGCGCGGCGGATGGCGGACGCTACGCACCCGCCGAGGCACCGACCGCGGGCGCACTGGATTACCTGTCCGCCTACGTCGGCAAGACGCCCGGTCAGTCGGGCCTGTGGGCGACGCGCCCGCTGGACGCCAGGCTGCGCGCGCTGCTCGGCACCAATTACCAGCGCTTCCTGTCGGCGATCCCGGAAGTGCCGCTGACCGTGGAGAACGGGACCTACGCGCTGGCCGGCCCCACGGCCCAGGGTGTCGCGGCCGTCGTCATGGACCCGCGCGCCGATTCGATCTATGCGATCGAGCAGGACGCCACCGGCCGGCGCGAGTACCTCGAGCGGAGCATCAAGCCGCCGCTGCCGGCCGGCGTGCGCTCGCTGATCAGTTCGGTACCGCTGCGCTAGGCCGAACCGCTGGCCGCCCTCAGTGCGGCGCGGTCTCGCGGATCGCCTTGAATTCCGAGCCCTTCTTCCAGGTCGGATAGGGCGCGCCGGCGGCGAGATCGGCGCCGATCGCGTACAGGAGTTCCGAGTTCTCGGCGGCCCCGCTCAGGTCCCAGACGGGCTTCACCGTGTCGGATACCTGGTGATAGTCCTCGTCGAGGTTCTTGCGGACCAGCTGCTCGCCGTAGCCGGCAGGCTTGCCGATCACCTCCACGCTCTGGTCCAGGTAGAGGACCGGTACGCCGTGGCGGGCGAATTCGAGCTGGTCGGCCCGGTAGAAATGCCCGAATTCCGGATTCGGTTCGGGCCTGACGATGCGCTTCTGGGCGGTGGCGTAGCGCGTGGCCAGGTCGTCCAGCGTCGACTTGCCCATGCCGACGATCGACACATCGCGGGTCCGGCCGTAGACGTTCGTGCCGTCGATGTTCAGGTCGGCGAGCGTGGTCGCCAGCGGGTACAGCGGGTGCTCGGCGTAGTACCGGGCGCCGAGCAGCCCCTGTTCCTCGGCCGTCGTGACCACGAAGACGACGCTGCGCTTCGGCTTCGGTGTCGCCGTGGCGAAGGTCCGGGCAATGGCCAGCAGCGACGCCACGCCGGAGGCGTTGTCGAACGCGCCATGGTAGATCTGGTCGTGCTTGGTCCCGGGCAGCGCCGGATCCCAGCCGAAGTGATCCCAGTGCGCCGAGTAGACGATCGTTTCCTGGCGCAGCTTCGGGTCGCTGCCCTCGATCCGTGCCACCACGTTCTTGGAGTCGATGTCGCGCACGGCATTGCGCACGCTGAAGCTGGCGCTGACACCGAGCGGGATGGGCCTGAAGTCGCGCGACAGGGCCCGGGCCTTCAGGTCCGCGTAGCTGTGGCCGGCGGATTTCAGCAGCGCTTCGGCGGCATCGAGCTGCAACCAGCCTGCGACCCGCGGGAAGTCGGGGTTCGGGCCGTTCATCCGCAGCGCGAAGTTCTCCTTGCTCCAGCTGTTGCGGACGACCGAGTACGGGTACGCGGCAGGCTCCGTCTCGTGGATGATGAGTGCGCCGGCGGCGCCGAGCTTGGCGGCGATCTCGTACTTGTAGGTCCAGCGCCCGTAGTAGGTCATGGCCTTGCCGCCGAACATGTCCGGATCGAGCGACCCCGGGTGCTTGCGGTCGGGCACCGGCGGGTCGTTGATCAGCATGACGAGCGTCTTGCCCCTGAGGTCTGCGCCCTTGTAGTCGTCCCAGCCGTATTCCGGCGCCACGACGCCATAGCCGACGAAGACGAGCTCGGAGTCGGTGATCGTCGTCACCGGTTCGTTGTTGTAGGAAATGGCGACGAACTGGTCCGGAAAGCTGAGCCGGGTCTCGTCCCTGCCGTGCCGGAAGGCAAGGCTCGGCGTGCCACGGAAGCCGCTCATCGGCACGGCCTGCACGTACGTGCCGTCCGGATTGCCGGGCTTGAGGCCATAGCTCTTCAACTCGTCGACAAGGAAGCTGACCGTGCGCGCCTCGCCGTTGGTGCCGGGTCCGCGGCCCTCGAACTCGTCGGACGCCAGCGTTTCGATGTCTTTCAGGATGCGTGCCGGATCGATCGGCGGCGAGATCGGACCGTCCGCGGCGAGCGCGGCCCGGTGCGGTGCGGCCACTGTCGCGGCGAGGCACAGGACGAGGGCGGCCCGGCGAAGCAGGGGGGAGGTGTGATGCATGGAGAGTCCTCGGCCGGCGACCGGACGCCCGCTCAGAGCAGGCGGTCGATCTTGGCGGCGCAGATGAAGTCGTTGTGGGACAGGCCCTTGATGGCGTGGGTCGTGTAGCGGACGTGGCAGTAGTTGTAGCCGACCCGGAGATCCGGGTGATGGTCCTCGGCATTGGCGATGTGGGCGATGGCGTTGACGAAGCTCATGGTCCGGTAGAAGTCCCGGAATCTGAACTCGGCATCGAGCGCCGAGCCGTCCGCGGCAAGCTGCCAGCGGGTGTCGAGCCCGCCCATCAGGGCGCGAGCCGCATCGCGATCCAGCGGCGCCACGCCGCCCTCGCAGGGTTTGCAGCGCTGGTCGGCGAGCGCATCCGTGCCCGGGATGGAGTCGGTCATGGGGTTTCTCCTCGGCGTTCGTATCGGCGGGCGACGTAGGCTTCGAGCAGCTCGGTAAATTCCTCGGCGATGCGCTCGCCCTTCAGCGTCACGGTCTTCTCGCCGTCCTCGTAGACCGGGGCGACCGGACGCTCGCCGGTGCCGGGCAGGCTGATGCCGATGTTGGCGTGTTTGCTCTCGCCGGGGCCGTTGACGACACAGCCCATGACCGCGACGCTCAGGTTCTCGACGCCGACGTATTCGCCGCGCC
>CAIMCI010000418.1 GCA_903839465.1 uncultured Pseudomonadota bacterium | reverse complement strand
TGACCGCCGGCGACATCCAGGTCGACCACGACATCGAAGTCGTGAACCCCGAGCTCGTGATCGCTAACCTCACCAAGGCCGGCGAGCTGAACATGCAGATGAAGATCGAGCGCGGCCGCGGCTACCGCCCGGCGGTGCAGCGCGTGGCCTTCGAGGAGCAGAGCCGCCCGATCGGCCGCCTGCTGCTCGATGCCAGCTTCTCGCCCGTGCGCCGCGTGACCTACTCGGTCGAGTCGGCCCGCGTCGAGCAGCGTACCGATCTCGACAAGCTGATCATCGACATCGAGACCAACGGCACGATCGAGCCCGAAGAGGCCATCCGCCGCGCCGGTGCGATCCTCAAGGACCAGCTGTCGGTGTTCGTCGACCTGCAGGGTCAGGAAGAGGGTTCGTCGAAGGCGATCGAGACGCAGTTCGACCCCATCCTGCTGCGCCCCGTCGACGAGCTCGAACTCACCGTCCGCAGTGCCAACTGCCTCAAGGCCGAGAACATCCATTACATCGGCGACCTGGTGCAGCGCACCGAGGTCGAGCTGCTGCGTACGCCGAATCTCGGCAAGAAGTCGCTGACCGAGATCAAGGAAGTACTCGAGAGCCACGGCCTCGCGCTCGGCATGCGGCTGGACGGCTGGCCGCCGGCGATCCTGCGCCGCGACGACGAGTACAAGACGGCCTGAACGGGCGTCGACAATCAATTGAAGTGAACTGAACCATGCGTCACAACCTTTCCGGCCGCCAACTCTCGCGCAACAGCTCGCACCGCCATGCGCTGCTGCGCAGCCTGTCGGTCGCGCTGCTGCGCTACGAGACGATCAAGACGACGGTGCCGAAGGCCAAGGAGCTGCGGCGCGTGGTCGAGCCGATCATCACGCTCGCCAAGACCGACACCCAGGCCGCCCGCCGCCGTGCGTTCGCGCGGCTGCGTGACGAAGCCCTGGTCGACAAGCTGTTTGCCGACATCGGTCCGCGCTTCAAGGCCCGGGCCGGTGGTTACACGCGGATCCTGAAGATGGAGCCGCGCGCCGGAGACTCGGCGCCCATGGCTGTGGTGATGCTGGTCGACAAGGCCCAGCCGGCCGAGGCAGCCGCCGAGGCGCCCGCCGCCAAGGCACCGAAGAAGCGTGCAAAGAAGACTGCGGACACGGCGGATGCGCCTGCACCGGCGCGCCGCAAGCGCGCGGCGGCATAACCGAAGTCCAGCGATTCTCGGCCACGAGCCGAGGTCGTCATAGTGGTAGGCCGGGCTAATACCCCGGCCTTTTTTTTGCGCCGACGAACTCCGGGCTACGTCACCCGTACCCTGCGGAAGGTCCCGGCAGGGTCGGGGAAGTCGCAGGCGGCAGGTGCGGCCGCCCTGGTCGGATGGCCGCTTGCCGTCGAAGCTGCGATTGCCTTCCGGTCGTGGGGCGCGGTGACGGCCAGGCAGCTGCCGGGCGCGGGCGTCGGCTTCCCGGTGGCGGAGTTGGCGTGGTGTCCGGGCGAGGCTAGGCTGCACCCACCGCCCTGACATCCGCCGGAGCCGCACGATGACCTTCCCCGCCAGTCCGCCAAGCGCCGAGGACCTCGAGCCCGTACGGGATCGCCGGCGGCAGAACCTGAATCGGCTCGTCGCGGAATACGGTGGTGCCGGCGGCCTGGCCAATGCGATCGACATGTCGAGCCTGGTCATCGCCAGTTTGCTCAAGCCCTGGGACGAACAGATCGCCGGTATGCGCGCCACGGTCGGCGATGCGCTCGCACGCCGTCTCGAGTTCATGTGCGACCTGCCGCTCGGCTGCCTGGACGCCGGTGCCGACGCGCCGGTGGCGCAGGCGCCGCAGCGCTCGGTCGATCCGGCCTCGCCCGTGAACACCTACGATCTGCTCGGCCGCCTGCAGAGGGACCTGGCGCTGCCTGGCCTCGTGCCGGTGCGGCTCGGCAATGCGATCGGCTTTGAACAGCTCGATCTGCGGCTACGGCCGGAACTCTATGAATACGACGTGCAGCCACCGCGGGTCACGGTCACGCTGCGTGTGGCGGCGACCTCCGCGCGCTGGTCCGGCACTGCCCTCATCGACGCCTTCAATGGCGTCGGCGACGCCGGCGATCCCCTGCGGTCGCTCGAAGCCGCGCTCGACGTGGCGCTGACCGCCATGAAGGACCATTGGCTGGGTGCCGTGCTCATGGCGGCCGGCTGGCCGGGCCCGCACTCACTGCCGGTCAGTTGCGAGCGCCGCACGCACGGGCGCAAGTCCTGGACGGTGTGGGGCGCACCGCTGGCGCAGCCGAAGGCGCCGCAACTCGGTCCGGCCTATGCGGCGTTCCGCGAGACACTGGATGGACTTTTGGCCGCAACCGAGCCGCGGGCTGCGACCGCGGTCCGGGTTATTGTGCGCGCCTACTCAGGGCGCATCCTCCACACCACGGTGACGCGAGCCAACCGGCCGTGGCCACAGGCCAGCGAGAGGCTCGCCGCGCATGCATGGCCCAGCGTCCAGGGCTATGAGTCGCTGCGGCATTTCGAGCTATTCCTGCCGGACTAGCAGCGGCCGCCGGCCGCGGCCGCGGCGACAAGTGTGCAAAACACTGTGTCGGCCGGCGAAAACGGCGAAATCCGGCCGTCGCCGGGCGGCGCCCGCCGACGGCCGATGCTAGTATCGGCCGGCGGAAGTGCACCAACAATTAAGGCAATCCGCACGTCTCCACGTTCACCGTTCCAGACCCCCGGGGGAGTCAAGCACATGAGTTTCGTTCAAGAGTTCAAGGCCTTTGCCATGCGCGGCAATGTCATCGACCTGGCGGTCGGTGTCGTCATCGGTGGTGCGTTCGGCAACATCGTCTCGTCTCTGGTCGATTCGGTCATCATGCCGGTGGTGGGTGTGCTGACGGGCGGCGTGAATTTCTCGACGCTGGCTGCCACGATCGCCACCGACCCGAAGGGCGCTCCGGTGCTCCTGAAGTACGGCGCGTTCATCCAGGCGATCATCAACTTCCTGATCATCGCCTTCGTGATCTTTATCGCCATCCGCATGCTGAACAAGCTGATGCCCCCGGCGCCGGCGCCGGCCGCCGACGAGCCGCCGCCGAAGCCGCATGCCGAGGTCGTACTCGAGGAAATCCGCGACCTGCTGAAGAGCCGCTGACCGCTCGGCCCGCCCCGTGACCGGCGACGGTTACGGGGCGAGGCCGGCTTCGCGCGTCAGGTTGCGCGGCCCGTTCGCGGTAGCGACCACGTTGTCCTCGATGCGCACGCCGCCGTAAGGCGCCAGTTCCTCGACCCTCTGCCAGTTGATGTCCCGGCCACGGCCATCGGCGCGCGCGGCTTCCAGCAGCAGCGGGATGAAGTAGATCCCGGGCTCGATGGTCACGACGGTGCCCTCGGCCAGCGTCCGGCCCAGCCGGAGGAAGGGGTGCGCCGCCGGCCGGGGCGTGAGCAGGCCGGAGGCGTCGGCAAACCAGCCCCCGACGTCATGCACCTGCAGGCCGAGCAGGTGGCCGATGCCGTGCGGGAAGAAGACCTTCGTCAGGCCGGACTCCACGGCGGCGGCCGCGGTACAGCGGACGATGCCGAGGCGGGCGAGGATTTCGCCGATCCCGACATGGGCCGCCTGGTGGATATCCGGGTAGTGGCGACCGACCGTGACCAGGTCGCACAGGCGGCTTTCCATGCCGGCCAGCGCCGAGATCAGTTCGGCGAACACCCCGTCGGCGGCGGCGTGGCTGCGCGTAATGTCGGCCGCGTAGCCGCGGTATTGCGCGCCGGCGTCGATCAGGAAGGAGCGGCGCGGCGACGGCGCCTCGCGGCGCCGGACCGTGTAGTGCAGGACGGCCGAGGCCTCGTTGGCGGCGATGATGTTGGTATACGGCAGCTCCCACTCCTCCTGGCCGGTGGCGGCCACGTAGGCGAGGTGGATCTCGTACTCGCAGGCGCCGTCAGTCCAGGCGGCGAGGGCGGCCCGGTGCGCCGGCACGGCCCGCCGGCTCGCGATCGCCAGGCACTCCAGTTCGTACTCGGTCTTCGCGGCACGGCCGTAATCGAGGGCCGCGACCACGGACTCCGGGTTGATCGCGACGCCGCTCGTCGAGCCCAGCCAGTCGGCCGCCGGGCCGACGTAGGCCGTCCGCGGCGGCAGGTGCTGGCGGGCCTCGGCCGGCTGCTTCAGGCGGACCACCTCGTAACTGTCCAGCCAGCGCTCCTCGGGGATCGATGGCGGTGCGTGCCAGTAGTCATCCGGCTGGTAAAAGAGCAGCGTCGGGCGGCGGCCCGGGCGGTAGACGACCAGCGAGGCCGGAGCGTCCGGCAGCGGTGCCCAGGCGAGGAAATGGGCGACCGCCCTGTGCGGGTAGTGCTGGTCGTCACGGTAATGCAGCGGCGGTGAGCCGGCGGCCAGGGCCAGAGCGTCGTAGCCGCCGCGACCGAGCGCGGCGTCGGCCCGGCGCGCCATTTCGGCCAGGTGTTCGGGAAATCGGCTGTCCGGTGCGACGATGCTCATGCGTACTCCAGGGCGGGGCGGCGGCAAGGAAGCAGTCTAATCCACGGCAGGCCCCCCCCGGCGACCTGCGGGGTCCACAGGC
>CAIMCI010000417.1 GCA_903839465.1 uncultured Pseudomonadota bacterium | reverse complement strand
GGTCTTGCCGTCCGGTTCGGCGTCCCGGGTGGCCGCTACTTGCGGTCGTACACCAGCGTTTCCTCGAACTTCGCGCCGTCGGCATGCACGCCGCTCGACTTGAACGTCAGCGTCTTGCCGTCCGCGGACATCGTCCGCCGGCCGTTGCCGACCACCTTGCCCGCCTTCTTCTGGACGAACTCGATGGTATTGGCGTCCACGCGCTTCACGGCCACGGCATCAAAGTCTGCGGTGCCCGTTACCGCGTTGTCCTTGCCATCTTCCTTGAACGCGAGCGTGGTCGTCGCTTCCTTGCCGTCGGCCGTCACGGTCTTGACGGTCAAGGCGACGCCACCGGCCGATTCGGTGTAGATGCGGGTCTGGCTTTTCAGTGGCGCACCGGACATCGTCGATTTCGCGAGGTTCAGCGACCAGGTGCCGACCGCGGCGTCCGCGGCGAGGGCCGTCCCGCCGACGAACGCGAGCAGCGATCCGAGCAGACAGCTCAGCTTGAGTAGTTTCATGTGATTTCCCTGTGATGTGGTGTGCGGCCGCGGCGCCCGATGCGCCGACGTGCCGCCCGGCGCCTTTGAGCAGCGCCGGATCCAGCTTGCGCCAGTGCCGTTGTTGCGGCAATCGTCGCCGCGGAAACCGGTCGGAACCGGCTGGGTGCAGTGCGCTAACCGACCCCGGATGCGGCGCTGCGGCACCGAGGTCCGGTCACGCGGCAACCGTCGGGCGGAAGGTCTCAGGAACCCACGCGGCGGGTCGGAATCCGGAACCGCTCGTCGACCGGCGTTTCGCCCATGACCAGCGCCGCCACGTCGCGGCCGACCACGGGCGAGGTCTTGAAGCCGTGGCCCGAGCCGCCGCCGGCGATCCAGAGATTGGTGATCTGCGGATGCCGGTCGAGGATGTAATCCTCGGTCGCCGTCATTTCATACTGGCAGACGCGTGTCTCGACGATCGGCGCCTCGGCGAGAGCCGGAAAGCGGCGCGCAACGAACTCGCGCATCGCCGCGATGTACGGGGCACTGACCGTGCGCTCGCCCGTATCCGGATCGATCGCCTGGTCGATCGCGTCCACCGCCACCTTGCAGCCACGGCTTTCGATGTCCGGCATGCCGTAGGCGCCGCCGTCCGACGTGTGGTCGATCCAGGTCGGCATCCGGCTCGCCGTGAAGCGGGCGTCGCCGGCCGGTGCGCCGAGGAAAAACACCTCGCCGCGCTGCGAGTGGAGGCGGCCCTCGAGCAGGGTCGGAAAGATCTTCGGCAGCCAGGGACCGCACGCAAAGACGAAGCGCCGGGCCCGTATCGGCCCACCGTCGCGCGTCGGCAGCTCATCGATCGTGCCGGTCCCCGCAGGCGCGGTCACGGCGGCCTGGCGGTAGTCGACGCCCTGCCCGCGGAGCTCGCCGACCAGCGTCTGCACCGCCCGGCGCGCCATCAGCGAGCCGGCCTCGGGCTCGAAGAGCGCGGACTCCGTGGCCGCGAGCCTGAACTGCGGGAAGCGCGCCATCGTGGCGGCGGCGGCCAGCCGCTCGAAGGGTATGCCGAGCTCGCGCAGCACCCGCGCCGAGTCGTCACCGAAGGCGGCCCCGTCCGGGTGCACGGTCAGTACGCCGGTGGGAACGAACAGCTCGACGCGCTGGCGGCGTGCGAGATCCTTCCACAGGGGCAGGGCTTCGCGGGCCATGCGCGCGTAGACGGCCTGCGCGCCGTACGCCGAGCGGATGATCCGCGTCTCGCCGCCGGAACTGCTGTGGTTGTTGGCCGGGCCGTAGGCGTCCACCAGGAGGACCCGCTGGCCGCGCGCGTGCAGCGCCTGCGCGCTCCAGGCGCCGAAGGCGCCGGCGCCGATGACGGCGACGTCGAAGGTCTCCGCGCCCTTCGCGGCGGCCCGGGCGGCTGAGCCGACGCCCGTCCATGCGGTGGCGGCCAGCGCCGAGGACGCGATGAGCTTCGAGGCTGTCCGGCGCGACGTCATGGCGGGTCTCCGGCGAGGGGATGCCGCTCGAGAATAGCGCACGGCCGTTGCCCGCGGTCAGCTCGCCGCGGCGCACACCGCCGACCCGGCCGGGGCTGGCCAGCGGACCGGGAGCGTCGTAGTCTTCGCGGGCCGCCGCCGCCATGGGCCGTCGCAATACGAACGGGGGTTCGCGCGTGATATTCCGCCAGCTGTTCGATCCGGCGTCCTCGACCTACACGTACCTCCTCGGCGATGCCGCGACGCGCGCCGCCGTGATCGTCGATCCGGTCCTCGAGCACTGGCAGCGCGATGCGGCGCTCATCCGCGAACTCGACCTGAACCCGGTGGCCACCCTCGAGACCCACATCCATGCCGATCACGTCACCGGCGCGTGGTGGCTGAAGCGCGAATTCGGCTGCCAGATCGCCGTGTCGGCCGAAGGCGGCGCCGAGGGGGTCGACCGCGCCCTGCGTCACGACGAACGGGTCGTGTTCGGCCAGCGGCATCTCCAGGTCCGCTCGACACCCGGCCACACCCGCGGCTGCCTGACCTTCGTGCTCGATGACGCGAGCCTCGCGCTGACCGGCGACTGCCTGCTGATCCGTGGCACCGGCCGGACGGACTTCCAGCAGGGTGACGCGCACGCGATGTTCCGCTCCATCCGCGACCAGATCATGACCCTGCCGGCGGACTGCCTGCTCTATCCGGCCCACGACTACCGCGGGCTCACCTCGACCAGCGTCGCCGAGGAGCGGCGCTTCAATCCGCGGGTCGCGGATGCCATCGGCGAGGCCGACTTCGTCGGCCACATGGACAACCTGCACCTGCCTCACCCGAAGCTGCTGGACATCGCGGTGCCCGCGAATCTGCGCATGGGCCGGCCGGAGGGTGACGTCGAGCCGGGCGCGCGGCCGTCCTGGGCATCGCTGCGTTTCACGGTCGCCGGCATCTGGGAGATCGAGCCGGCGGTCCTGAGTGACCACGCCGAGCGGGTACAGCTCATCGACGTGCGGGCCGCGGAGGAGTTCGTCGGGCCGCTGGGCCACATCGCCGGCGCGACCCTGATCCCGCTCGAGGACCTGCCGCAGCGCGTCGCGGAGATACGCCAGGACCGGCCGGTCGTCGTCGTCTGCCGCAGCGGCTCGCGTTCGGCGCAGGCCGTCGTCCTGCTGCAGAAGGCGGGTTTCCGCGAGGTCGCGAACCTCGCCGGTGGCATGCTGCGCTGGACCGCCGAGCACCATCCGACCGAATAGCCGCGCGGCGACCGCTGTCGCCGCCAGCGCCCGAGGACAGTCATGACCCGTAAATCCGTTGCCGGCCTGCTGGCGGGCCTCGCCGGTGCAGCGATCCTCGCGGCCTGCTTCGCGCCCTTCGTCTACCACGAGGTCGTCTTTGGCTGGCTCGGTCACGCGCCCGAGCTCCAGCCCAAGCCCGCCGGTCCCGTTGCCGGCCGCTGGTTCGACGATTACTACCTGGTCGAGCAGCTCGACGAGGGTACTTACGCGATCGGCGAGCCCCGCTATTACCAGGGCAACTACAGTTACCTGATCCTCGGCACGGAGCGCGCGGTCCTCTTCGATGCGGGCACCGGCTTTCGCGACATCACGCCCGTCGTGCGCTCGCTGACGTCGCTGCCGGTGACCGTCATTCCGTCGCACCTGCACTTCGACCACGTCGGCGCGCTGGGGAAAATCGACCGGACGGCGCTCATCGACCTGCCGACGTTGCGGGCGCGGGCACCGGACGGGTTTCTGGCGCTTCAGCGCTACGAGTTCCTGGGCTTCACGGACCGGCTGCTCAGTCCGCGCTTCAGGGTCGATGACTGGCTCGCGGCCGACGCGCGCCTCGACCTCGGCGGGCGGGTACTGTCGCTGTGGTCGACGCCCGGACACACCCCGTCGTCGGTGTCGCTCTACGATGCCGATCGCCGCCAGCTCTTTGCCGGGGACTACCTCTATCCGGGCGAACTCTACGCGTTCACGCCGGGCGCCAGCCTCGGCGCCTACCGCCGGACGGCCGCCCTGCTGCTGTCGCGTATCGATCCGCAAACGACGGTCTATACGGCGCACATGGCCGACCCGCCGGCGCCGGTGCGCGCACCGGCGATGCAGGTCGAGGATCTGCGCGCGCTGGCGGCGACACTCGAGGCCATCGAGCATGGCACGGTCAGTGGCGAGGGTTTCTTTCCGCGCCGCTATCCGGTCCGGGGAGTGCTGACACTCGCGACCGCGTTCCCGTGGAACAACCGCTGAGGCCCGGCGCCCGATGACGGCGACAGGGGCCGCCGGACGGGTTACTGGCTGGCGTAGAGCTTGATCAGGCGGTAGAGGAAGGTGCGGCCTTCGTACACCGAGCGGACCGGGATGCGTTCGTTCAGGCCGTGCATGTTGCCGCCGTCCGAATCGAAGAACAGCCCGCTGACGCCGTAGGTCGGAATGCCGGCCGGGTTGAGGAACTGCGCGTCGCTCGCCCCGGGCTCCAGCATCGGCACGACCGGCACGCCGGGCCACAGCTCGTGGGCCACCTGCTCGACGGGCTTGAGGATCTGCGCCGTCAGCGGTGCGGGCAGCGCGGTGGGTCCGCGTACCTGCGGTATGGTTACCTTGACCGCGGGATCGGCGGCGATCGTCTCGAGCTGGCGCCGGATGTCCTCGATGGCCACACCCGGCATCAGCCGGCAGTTGATGTTCGCGGTCGCCCTCTGCGGCAGCGCGTTGGTCGCGTGGCCGGCCGACAGCATCGTCGCGACGCAGGTCGTCCTCAGCATGGCGTGCACGTTCTTGTCCTCGTCGAGCACGGCGACGGCCGCGGCGTCCTTCGGGTTGGCGGCGACCCGCGCCATGGCCTCGCCCTTCGCTCCGCCGACGATCTTCGACATGCCGAGCAGGTAGTTGCGGTTGGCGTCGATCAGCTCGACCGGGAATTCGTGCTGGCTGACGCGGTCGACGGCCCGCACCAGGTGATAGATCGCGTTGTCGGGAATCGGGCGGGAGCTGTGGCCGCCGGGGTTCGTGACCTCGAAGCGGTAGTTCTGCGAGAGCTTTTCGGCAGCGAGGATGCCGAGCATGACGCGCCGGCCCTCGGCATCGAGATCGCCGTCGACGCCCTCGGTGATCGCAAGCGCCGCGTCAATGTCGCTTCGGGCATGCTCGGCGAGCCAGCCCGCGCCGTTCAGGGCGCCGCTCGTTTCCTCGCCGCAGGTCAGCGCGAGCTTGACGGTTCGCGGCGGCCGGAATCCCTCTTCCCGGTAGCGGATCAGGTTGTCGACCCAGATGGCGGCCTCGGTCTTCATGTCGGCGACACCGCGCGCGTAGAAGTAGCCGCCCTCCTCGACGAGCGTGAACGGGTCGCGCGTCCAGTCCTCGCGCCGGGCCTCGACGACATCGACGTGCGCGAGCATCAGGATCGCGCGTGCCTTCGGATTCGTGCCGTGGAGCACCGCGAGCAGGCCGCCTTCCTTCGGGTGGCCCTCGGGCACGAACACCCTGAGGTCCGATTCCGGATAGCCGGCCGCGCGCAGTCGCGCGGCCATCCGCTGCGCGGCCAGCGTGCAGTCGCCGGCCGACAGGGTGGTGTTGGTCTCGACGAGTTCCTTGAGGATGTCCCGGAAGCGCGCCTCGCCGCCGTCCGCGGCCATGGCCGCCGATGCGCCGGCGCAGCCGGTCGCGAGAAGCAGTGTCGCCACAGCGGAATTCAGTCGTTGGCTCATGGTCGCAGGCTCCGGCGATCGTCGATGTGTTGCGGCGCGGCAGGCGGCGTGATCCGGGCACGGCGGCGATGCTGTCCTGCCGCCTGCCGATGCAGCCGCGCTGAGGCCCGGAGTCTAACTCCGAACGCGGGCGCTACGGACAACGGACCCGAACGCCGCCGTGCGTGCCGGCTTGACGCCACCCGGTCGCGGGCGTGTGATGGGGCGGTTGTCGGTCGCCGACGTGCGGCCCGCCAACCCCGATCCAGCAGCATCTTTCAGAGGGAGGATCCATTATGCGAAAGACACCTGTCGCGCTGGCCGTCGCCGGCGTTCTCGGCTGCCTCGTCACGCTGTCCGCGCTGGCCGATGCGGCGCCGCCGGCAAAGGCCCCGACCGATGCCGACCTGATCAAAAGCGCCGAGCGCGCCGCGCCGCTCAGCATCAGCGCCAAGGCCACGGTCGTCACGATGGACGCCGCCGGCAAGATGCGTACCGTGCGCACCGGTACGAACGGCTGGACCTGCATGCCGGACAACCCGGCGACACCCGGTCCCGATGCCATGTGCTGGGACAAGACCTCCGGCGCGTGGATGGACGCCATGATGGCGCACAAGCCGCCACCTGCCGGGGTGGGCCTGATGTACATGCTGGCGGGCGGGACGGACGCGAGCAACACCGATCCCTTCGCGTCCAAGCCAGCGGCCGGCGGTCACTGGATCAAGACCGGACCCCACATCATGATCGTGGGCGCCGATCAGGCGTTCTACAGCTCCTACCCGCACGCCGCGGAACCGGACACCTCGGTGCCGTACGTGATGTGGTCCGGGACGCCGTACCAGCACCTGATGGCCCCGGTGAAATAAAGGCATGCTACGAGGCGGTGGCCGCCCACCGCCTCCTTTTCTACTCCGCCGGTCTCACTGAGAACCGCGCCTGGCCGAACGCCGGCCGGTGTGCCCACATCTTCTTACGGGACGGGCAGACGTTCGTCCCGGCGGGCGTCCATCCAGACGATGATCAGGCTCGGAACGGCCCAGGCAAGCACGTTGCAGAGCCACAGGACCGTCGGGTCCGTGTCGGCGTCGTAGGGCGCCACGCCCGGCAGTGCGTCGAACACCCGGTCGAACAGGAAAATCGTCGTGATCGCGTAGCTGCGGATCATCCATTGCTGGTGGAGCCTGAAGTTCCGGCGGCGGACGAAGTGGTAGGCAAGGCCCGTGGCGAGCAGCCAGCCGGTGGCCTGGACCACGATGGCCGTGAACGTCGGCACGGCGTTGTGGATCGCGGAAATGCAGACGCTGGTCGGCGCCGAGACGAGGACCGCGATCACGTAGGCGCGCCCGCCGAGGCGGTGCAGGTGGCGATGACGTTCGCGCAGGCGGGACGAAAACTGCGTCGCCCCGAGCAGCAGCGCGACGGCACCGGCGAAGCCGTGCGGGATCAGCCACCAGCGCACCGGCAGGAAGTACTCCCACTGCGGATCCGTGTGGTCGAGAATGAAGCGCTCGTTGTTGCGAAGCACAAAGAGTGTCATCGCGCCGAGGACGAGCCACAGGACGTACTTCGGAACGTTGGGTCGATCGCGTTCGCGCATCGCGTCGGTGCCTGGCATGCAGTCCTGTCTCCCCCGATGGGCGTGATGGCGATGGCGCCGCGCGTAGTGGTTCCGCGGCTGCGCGGGATTTCGATTTGCGCTCGAGCTCGAGGGGATTGTCCTGAGCCGCCGAACCGTCGTCAAGGCTCCGCAGAGTGATCGATCGAGAGAGCCGGGCACGCGACGGTCTTCATGACGACTCGGGCGCCCGATTTCTCGACAGCATGGGCCTCCCGCAGGTAGGCCCTGATCGTCGGCTTCTGCCGGTCGACCTCCGCAAGCGAACCGAAGCGGATCTGCCCTGCAGCCTGCACGGTCGGGGTTCGCTGAACCGGAATGCCCTTCGGTATTTGAGCAGCGCGCCCTTCATGAAGAGCAGGGCGCAGTAGCCCCTGATTCCGAGTATCAAGACGACATTTGCACGATCGAGGCGACAGCACGCCTTGCCCCATCTCAGTTCCTCGTCGAGTCCTGTTGCGAGGCGCAGGTCACGCAGCGCAGCATATTCGACGCTCCAGCGCTTTTCGCTACCGAGGACTTTGCTGACGAGCGGGTTCTTTTCACTCACCTCGATCGAGTCAACGGCTCTCTTTCGAGCACGGATCGACCGGCGCGAATGCGGCGCGCACACTGTGGCACGGCGGCCAACGCCGGCCAATGCACCCCGCAGTCACGAACGCCGATGGGTCTCGACGACGATGCGGGGTGCACCGAACACCCCCGGGCGTTGGTGGTGGCAAGCGGCCGACTGGCATGACCTTCTATGATTGCCGGGCGCTGTACAGGCCACCAAGACTTCCATAATTTGAGTTTGCCCTGGGTCTGACCGGGAATTGTCACGGAGCGATCTATGCTGAATCGCAGAACGTTTTTGGCGTCTTCCCTGATGGTCGGAGGTGTTTCCGCTGTCGGGCCGGTGCTTGCAGCAGCTGCCGGGGACGCTGACGTCCTTATTTGGGACAACCATAGCGGTTTCGGCTTCGCCGGACCCGATGACATCAAGCTGCTCGACAAATGGCGAACTGCCGGTGTGCACTATCTCTCGCTCAATGTCTTTGGCTTCGACGGACTACCGTGGGATTCCGCGGTGCGCGCCATCGCCGACTACACGCGGGCGATCGAGACGCGGAGCGATATCGTCCTCTGCGCAACGGTAGCTCAAGTCCAGGCGGCCCGGCGTGCCGGAAAGATGGCCGTGACGTTCGACATCGAAGGCATGCGGGCGCTCAACGGCGATCTGGCAATGGTCGAAACCTATTACCGCCTGGGGGTTCGCCAGATGCTCATCGCCTACAATCTCAACAACGATGCCGGGGGCGGATGCCACGACGACGATCGAGGCCTGACCGATTTTGGGCGCGCAGTCATCGTTGAGATGAATCGGGTCGGTATGGTCGTCGATTGTGCGCACAGTGGAATCAAATCCGGCCTTGAAGCCATGAGGCTCTCCACGAAACCCTGCGTCTTTAGCCACGCAAACGCGCGTGCCCTGAGAGACCACGAACGAAATATCACCGATGAGCAAATCAAGGCCGTAGCGGCGACGGGCGGTGTGGTGGGCGTCAATGGCCTGAGTTCGTATCTCGACAGAGGCCCGGCCAAACTCGACGCACTGGTGAGGCACATCGACTACATGGCGAAACTGGTCGGTGTTGATCACGTGGGCATTGGTCTCGATTTCGATCCGAGCAACAACGCCCCGCTGGACGACCCCGGCGCGGCGAAGTATTGGCCGGAGCGCCAGTACCCGCGCGACGTAAAAGCCGACTTCCTGTCGCCGAGCATTTTTCCGGCGCTGCCCGGCGCGCTGCGCGCGGCGGGGTACAAGGACAACGCCATCCGGGCGATCATGGGCGGGAACTTCCTGCGCGTCGCATCGCAGGTCTGGGCAACACGCTGACAGCGCGGCGTAGCGCCGCAAATGCGTTGCAGTGCCCGAATTGAGGTCATTGCCGGGCCGCGATCAAGCGCGGCGAGTATGGGCCGGCAACGGTCCGCAGCGCCTGTAATGGAGCGGGCGATGGGAATCGAACCCATCGATTCAACCGAAAGTCCCGAAGCCTGCTCGACAAATCAATCGGTTGTCAGTATCCGGTCGCCGTGCGTGCGATCTGCGTACGAAAGACACCACCTCACCAGCCAGACCCAGCCAATGCCAGCCAGTCCGGGGTTCGCGACGGTGGCCGGAGTCGCCGCTACCGCGAGGCTAAAGTGCCAATACCAGCCTGATGCCGGCTTCCACCTCGCGCAAGGCTTCCGCCGGCAAGCGACTCACCTTCTCCGTCAACATGCTTTTGTCCAACGTGATCAGTTGAGACACGTTGACTACGGAGTCGTGAGGTAGGTTGCTGGCACGACGGGTAAGTCGAACGTTGCCCGGAGCGGCAGCCAGACGCGTGTTCGAAGTTATTGCCGCACAGATCGAGGTGCGGATCGCACTTTCATTGAACTCGTTCGACTGCACGACAAGTACAGGTCTGCGGAATCCGGGCCCGGAACCCCGGGGGTCTCCCAACGAGGCCCACCAGATCTCTCCCCGCCGCACTACCACTTCTCTTCTGGCAGAGATTCGGCCTGGGCGTTGGCAAGCAGCGGGTCGAGACCGGGCTCATCCGCTTTGCCTGCGTATACAGCATCGAGCTTTTCACGGACGCCCACGAATCTCTCGTTCGTCAAAAAAGCTGACACGGCGTTTGCATAGAGCTCGCTTCTGGACCAGCCGCGGACTTTTGCGAGACGCTCAGCCTCTTCAAAGATTTCGTCCGGAATTGAGATGGCGGTTTTCATTCCGCAGAGTATAACCACAGTTATACCCGAACACAAGGACGTGCCAATTCCGGTCGCATCGGCAGCTTTCCGTTGCCACTGCCCGGACCAGCGAGCGTTCACTGGAGAATGGAGCGGGCGATGGGAATCGAATACATCGCCAGCTCCTCCGCGTTCAAACCGACTCAATCGGTTGCGGCGGAGGCGCCGTAGTGCATGTACTTTGCGTGCGGGAAATGCCGACACACGAGCAAACGCCAGCCAATGCGCCACTGGCTACGAACCGTCGGTTACAATGACCGCCGACACAATCGCGCGGATGCCGTCCGGCCGAGTCACCATATCCGAATGACCCATGCCTGGCACGATAGTCACGGGCACTTGCGGACGCTGTGATTTGAATTCGGTCTTCAATTTCTCGGCGTCGAGGAGCTCGTCTGAGTCGCCGACGAGTACCGCCATCGGACGGCCGACTCGACGCATGTCACCCAGATAGTCGTCGTCCGCGCCAAAATTCCTGGTCAGCCGCCACGAGTAAGCGTTCGTTGCGTCATCGACATTCGCAGGAACCGGAAAGGCGAGCACCGGCAATCCATCCCAGTGATGCACGCCCCATTGACCTAGCATCGAGAGCCCAACGATTCGACCAAGCGATGCGGTCGCCCAACTCTGTTTCGGCTTGGAACCTCGTTCTGCCTGGCGGACCGATGGTGCGTCATGGCGCAAATAAGGTGAGACCAGCACGTAGCGGTCAGCCAACCTTCCGGTAGGAGACCCGGCTGCGAATCGCAGGACGAATGCCGCCCCCGACGAGAATCCCATGATCATCCAAGTCGAGCCTGGAAACAGGGGTTTCTTGAGCGTAATAAGATCCACGAGGTCGTCGTCGAGTTGTCCGTAGTAGCTGATGTCGCCATGGGGGCGGTTTGCCCCGTGACCCCGGACATCGGGCACGAGCACGGCGTATCCCGCGGCCTGCAGCGCTAATGCCAGCGGATGCATGTCGACGCCACTGCCCGCTGACCCGTGAAACAGCACTGCCAGTTTGCTGCCCGAAGCCGGGTATTCCCGATAGGACAGCAGGACCCCGTCGCGGGCCTTGTAGCGGAGCAGCGCAGGGAGAGCCCGCGTGTCGATGTCCGCAAATGGTTTGGTAATGACGGTGGCGACAGCCGGTGGTTTCGCCGTTCCGAAGGCGATCAGTCCCGCGACGATCGTGCCGTAAACCAGTAAGGAGACGGCCGACCCGATCAGAACTCGTTTCCAGAAGCGCTTCATGACTATTGCACGCTACAGGCCAAGAGTGATCGTTGCAGTCATGGCTGGAGAGTGGAGCGGGCGATGGGAATCGAACCCACGTTAGTAGCTTGGGAAGCTACAGTTCTACCATTGAACTACGCCCGCCTCAGGCTCACGATTCTAGAGTTGTTGCTGCCTAACCGGCAACTGCTGTTCGCGCCGGGCCGCCGCGGCCCGACCACCGGCAATCAGTCCGAATGGACCTTCGATCCGCTATTCAGCCGCCGCGGCTATACTTCCCCATCATGTCACCAGCCCCGCACCTTCGCCCGGTCCGTCGGATCCGGGTCTATTGCCCGATTGGTCCCTCGACTGTCGTCGCCATCGCCTCCGGTGGCGCGCAGGCGCTAGGCTTGGACCCTGTGGCGCGGCCGCTGCTCGACTTCATCGAGACCTGTCCCGAATGCGGCGACTTCGGCTTCTATCGCGGTGTTGCCGAGGTGTCGATCGGTGTTGAAGCGTTCACTCCCGGAGAGGGCGCGACGCCGACGGCAGGCACGGTTGGCGAGCGGAGCTATTCGGCCACCGCTGCCATCACGACCTACGTGGATGCGGACCTCGCGCGCGGCCGCCTGGCCGAGATCCTCGACGGCCTGGCGGCGCGCCATCCGTGGGAAGTGCCGGTGATCGAAGTGACGGTTGCGGAGCTACGGATTGCGAGGCGCCCGCAGCACGCTGGCGCGAGCAGGTCGCCCGCTCAGTAGACTTTCAGGACCGTCAGGTCCGGTCCCGTATAGACCGTCGGAAACTCCCGGGTATACGCGTCAAGATCGGCATCTCCCGCGCGGGGCTTGAGGGAGACGCCCATCGGCTGGCGGTTGATGACGACGTACTTCACCCGCGCGGCCCGCAGCTGCTCGTGCTGGCGGGCGAGATCGGTCGTATCCAGACGATCACGGAGCGAGGTGACCACGTCGCGCGAAATATTGCCCTGCAGGATCGCCCTGCCGTGGCAGCTCTGCTGGTACATGTAGACGTTGCCGTGCAGGTAGCCGCGCGGCAGGCCGCTCGGCAGGTCGAGCACGCCGAAGTCGCGGTCCGGGTCGTCCCGGATGACCTCGAGTCCCGGCGAGCAGACGCGCGGTGTCATCGGCAGGGCGGTGGCCGGCGCAAAGTCGAGGACGATCAGCGTCGCCAGCGCGGCCGGCAGGAGTCGCGCGGGGACGGACCGCGCGCGCCGCCCCAGGAGGTGGATCGCGTAGCCGACCGCCACCGCCAGGAAGAGATAGACGAAGACGATGGCCCGCGACGGCGTGCGTACGTTTTTGAAGAACGGCAGCCGGGACAGGAGGGCATTCGGCAGCGGGATCGTCCGGTGGCCGAGCACGTGCAGGGTGTCGCCGCTGGCAAAGACGCAGAATACGATCGCACCGCACAGTAGCCAGGCCAGAAGCCTCCGGTCGGTGTCGCGCGCGGCCGTGTACAGCCAGGCGGCCAGCCCCAGGTTGATCAGGCCCAGGTAGACCGTGCCTTCCCAGGCGTTGGTGGTCAGTCGCTCGTAGACGCTGTGGCCGAGCGACCCCAGCGCGTGAAAGGGCGGGAATGCCGGATAGGCGAGGAGATCGGCCACGTACAGGTCGCCGCCGGGCTGGTAGACGCTCGACGAGCCGAGCGCGGCCACGACCATGGGCACCAGCAGGGGTGACAGCACGATGACCACGCCGGTCAGGCACGCGAGCGGCGCGGCCAGCGCCCAGCGGCGCGGCACGGCGCGCGTCGTGATGGCGACGAAGGCGGTGTGAAAGACGATGAAATAGGCGATATAGAAGAGGTAGTACCAGCAGGACAGCGCGCACAGCGCGTAGAGGCCGATCGCCGCCAGCAGGAGCCCTACGCTCCGTCTCTCCAGGGCCAAGAGATAGGCCAGCACGAAGAACGGGATGAACTCGATCTGCGACACGTGGGCGTGATGCATCACGTGCTCGACGTGCGACGGGTTGAAGGCGAAGAGGAACGCGCCGATGAGCGCGCCCGTGGTGCTGTCGACGAAGTGCCGCACCAGGTAATACGCACCGACGGCGGCGATCGGGAACGAGGCCAGCAGGGTCAGGTTCTGCAGCAGGACCAGCGAGCCCACGTCGAGATGCAGGCCGCGAACGAGCAGGGCGACGACGACGACCTGCGGGTACGCAAAGGAGTGGTAGACGAGCGGCGTGCCTTCCGGAAAACGGAGGAGGCTCGTGAAGAAGAAATGCCCGGGGTCCGCCTCGAGCGCGGCATACCAGGTGTTCCAGAAGTCCTGCATGTTGTCTTCCGGCGGGCCGAT
>CAIMCI010000416.1 GCA_903839465.1 uncultured Pseudomonadota bacterium | reverse complement strand
CCGGCCGCGCCGGTGCCAGACCGCGTGCGGCGGGCTTGGCCTGGCCGCGACCGGCGCCGCGCGCCCGGTCGTCGGCCTTGCGCTGGCGGATCTGGGCGATGCGCTCGGCGAGCGGCACTTCGAGCGCCGCCGCGGGTTTCTGCTGGTAGTCAAAGTCCGGCAGCGTGACCCTCGGCAGGCGCTTGCCGAGGACCTTCTCGATCATGCGCAGCTCCGGCTCCTCGTCCGGCGCGACGAAGGTATAGGCCTCGCCGGTCATCTCGGCACGGCCGGTACGGCCGATGCGGTGGATGTAGTCTTCCGGCGCGACCGGCACGTCGAAGTTCACGACATGACCGAGTTCGGCGACGTCGATGCCGCGCGCCGCGATATCCGTCGCCACGAGCACGCGGTACTGGCCCGCCTTGAAGCCCTCGAGGGCCTGGGTACGCTGGTTCTGCGAGCGGTTGCCGTGGATGCGCTCGGCCGCCACGCCGTGCCGCACGAGGTACTCGGCCAGGCGGTTGGCGCGGTGCTTGGTCCGGGTGAACACCAGCGCCTCCTTCATCTGCCCGTCGAGGAGCTTCAGGAACAGCGCCGACTTGAGCTCGGCGGCGACCGGATAAATGGCCTGGGTGATGCCCGTGGCGGGCGTCGACTGGCGCTCGATGTTGATGCGGACGGGGTCCTTCAGGAGCTCCCGGGTGAGCTGCATGATCGGCGCCGGCAGCGTCGCGCTGAAGAACAGCGTCTGGCGCTGCGCCGGGATGTGCTTCAGGACGCGGCGGATGTCAGGCAGGAAGCCCATGTCCAGCATGCGGTCGGCTTCGTCGAGGACCAGGAACTCCAGGCCGTCGAACTTCGCGTACGGCTCGCGCATGTGATCGAGCAGGCGGCCGGGGGTGGCGACGATGACGTCGACCCCGGTGCGCAGCGCGTGTTCCTGGGGACCCATGCCCACGCCGCCGAAAATCGCCGCCCCGGAGACCCGGGTGTGCACGGCCAGCTCGTCCATGTCGGCCGCGATCTGCGCGGCGAGCTCACGGGTCGGGGCGAGCACCAGGGCGCGGGTCGTGCCCTTTGGCTTCGCGATCAGCTTGTGCAGGATCGGCAGCAGGAACGCCGCCGTCTTGCCGCTGCCGGTGGCCGCCGCCGCCAGCACGTCGCGTCCGGCAAGCCCCGGCGGGATGGCATCGGCCTGGATCGCCGTGGGCTTGACGAAGCCGAGTTCGGCGACCGCCTTCAGCAGTGCGGGATCGAGCGCGAGATCGGCGAAGGAGCGGGGCGCGGCGGGAGTGGCGGGTGAAGTCAAATCGGACACCGTAGGTTGGAGACCCGCCGGTCGGGCGGGAGGCGCGCTAGCATAGCGGCTACGGCGCGTGCCTGCGCCGCGATTTGTGCACTGCGCTGGTTCCCGGACGGGCCTTCAGGCCCAGTCGGTTCGACCGGGCAGCAGACCGTCGAGTTCGGCTGGCGTGAGGTTGCGCCAGCGGCCGGCGGCGAGGCCGGCCAGCTCGATGTTGACGATGCGCACGCGGACCAGCCGGCGCACCGTGTAGCCGCAGGCCTCGCACATGCGGCGGATCTGCCGGTTCAGGCCCTGGGTCAGCACGATGCCGAACACGTTCGAGGACACGCGCCGGGTCCGCGCCGGCCGCGTCCGCTGGCCGAGGATCATCATGCCCTCGGCCATCGTCGTCAGGAAGTCGTCGGTGACGTGCCGGTCGACGGTCACCACGTATTCCTTCTCGTGGCCGTTCTCGGCGCGCAGCAGCGCGTTGACGATGTCGCCGTTGTTGGTCAGCAGCAGCAGACCCTCGGAGAACTTGTCGAGCCGGCCGATCGGGAAGATCCGCTCCGGGTGCTTCACGAAGTCGATGACGTTGTCCTCGACCCGCCGGTCCGTGGTGCACTCGATGCCCGGTGGCTTGTGCAGGGCGATGTAGACGTGGCGGGCCTCGGCGCCGACCACGCGACCGTCGACCGTCACCGTATCGGCAGGCGCGATCGGCGTGCCGAGGGTAGCGACCGCGCCATTGACGGCGACCCGGCCGGCGGCGATCCAGGCGTCCGCCTCGCGCCGCGAGCACAGGCCGCGCTCGCTCAGGTACTTGTTCAGGCGCAGCGGCGCGGTCCGCGGCGGCGCCTCGCGCGGCGCCGGGGTCGCGGCGGCCACCGGGCGCGGCGTGGCGCCGCGCT
>CAIMCI010000415.1 GCA_903839465.1 uncultured Pseudomonadota bacterium | reverse complement strand
GTGCTGCCATTCGGGGTGGCGAGCGGCCAGCGCGCGAACGCGATCCATGGCGAAGGCGAGCTGGAAGTAGTACGGCTGCTCCGCCCACAGCGTCCCGTCGTTGTCGAACACGGCAATACGGTCGGCCGGGGCGATGTAGTCCGGCCCGCCGGAGGTTGTGGTCGCCTCGACGAAATGAACGAGGGCCGCCCGGGTTGCCGTGTCCTGCCAGTTCGGCAAGGGGTCCGCAGATTGCGCGAAGGCGGCACCCGCGGTGCCAAGCGTTACGGCCGTGAGAAGGACGGACCAGGTTCCGCGGCGCATGGATGCTTCTCCTAACGACGACCGATGCAGCGGGCCGCCAACCGCCCTTGTCCCGTCGCCCGCCACCCGAATCCGCTGCCCTGGAGACCGAACGGGCGGCAGAGTGGACCGCACATATTCCGGGTCTTTGCGCCACTCGACGGCAAACCGCGGCGCGAGGATCCGCGGCGACGGGACGCCCCGACGGCGCAGGTCACGGGCAGCACGAATGGGCACCGTCGGAGCCGACCGGCGCCCGAACCGGGGTCTGCCAAAAGGCCATTGCAATCAGCGGCTTACCGGCGAATAAGTGGCGGAGGGGGTGGGATTCGAACCCACGGTGGGCGTGAGCCCACGCCTGATTTCGAGTCAGGTACATTCGACCACTCTGCCACCCCTCCGGCCGAGTTCCGACCCGGAGGTCGGAGTCGCGTATCCTAGCAAAACTGCCGCCCGTTAGGCGCAAGGATCGCATTTGCCGTGACCCTCGTCCGACCGAGCCTCGCTGTCCTGGCATTTCTGCTGCTGGGCACGTGCGAGTTCCGGCCCAGCACCCTCGCTCAGGTCCAGGAATTGGGTGAACTGCGGATCGCCACGCGCAATTCACCGCTCGCCTATTTCCTGGGCGCCGGGGGCCCCGAAGGGCCGGAGTACCAGCTGGCCGCCCGCTACGCCGAGTCGCTCGGGGTACGGGCCCTTTTCATCCCGTGCGACTCGGCCGGTGCCGTGCTGCAGGCGGTGAAGAGCGGTCGTGCGCACGTCGGAGCGGCCGCGCTGCCGATCACGGTCGAGGCCCGGCGCGACGTCGGTTTCGCGACCCCTTACCAGCAGCTGCCGCTGCACGTCGTCTACGAAAAGGACGAACCGCGGCCGGATGGCGTCGGCGGACTTCGCGACCGGCGGCTCGGCGTCCCCGAGGGCAGTGCCCACGCGGCAGCCCTTCGGGCAGCGCTCGGGAGCGCCCTGCCGGTGCCCTGGGAAATCGGCAAGGCGGATGCTCTCGACCTCCTGGACAGGGTCAGCTACGGCGAGCTGGATCTCACGGTCGCCGACTCGAACGAGTTCGCAACGGCCCGCCGCTACCACCCGGAGCTTCGCGTCGCGTTCAACCTGCCAAGCCGCGAGGAACTGGCCTGGGCCCTGCCGCGCGGAGACGCGGCGTTTGCGCGTTCGGTGAACGAGTTCTTTGCCGGACAGCGCGAGTTCATCGCGACCGTCATCGAGCGCTACTACGTCGATGAGGACGCGCTGGGCGAATACACGGGCACGCGCAACTTCATGCGTCACGTGGCCGAACGACTGCCTAAATACCGTGGCTATTTCGAGCAGATCGCGGCCGAGCTCGGCGCCGACTGGCGGATTTTCGCGGCGGTCGGCTACCAGGAGTCGAAGTGGGACCCGAACGCCGTATCGCCGACCGGCGTGCGCGGCCTGATGATGCTGCAGACGGACACGGCAGCGGCGCTCGGCGTGCGCGACCGGGCCGATCCGAAGCAGAGCATCTTCGGCGGGGCCCGCTACCTGCAGTCCGTGCGGGACATGATCCCGGAGCGCGTGCCGGAGCCGGACAGGACCTGGTTCGCGCTTGCCGCCTACAACGTCGGCTACGGCCATCTCGAGGATGCCCGGGTGCTGACCCAGTCGCAGGGCAAGAACCCGGATTCCTGGCAGGACGTCCGGGCCGCCCTGCCGCTCCTCGCCGAGGAGCGCTACTACCTGACGACGAAGCGCGGCTACGCCCGTGGCTGGGAAGCGGTGCGCTTCGTCGATAACGTCCGCACCTACATCGACCTCCTCGACCTCGTGATTCCCGACCCGTCAACCGGCGAGGCGCAGGTACCGAACCCGCAGCAGCTGACGGGCATCCGCCCGGGCTAGCCGTCGCGACGGTCGCGGAAGAAGTCCTTGAGCAGAACGCCGCACGGCTCGCCAAGCACGCCGCCCAGGACCTCGACGCGGTGGTTCTGCGCCGGAGCATTGATGATCTGGAAGGCGCTGTCGACCGCGCCGGCGCGCGGATCCCACGCACCGAACACCAGTCGCCGGACCCGCGCGTGAACGATCGCCTGCGCGCACATCGCGCACGGCTCGAGCGTCACGTACAGGGTGCTGTCCGCCAGGCGGTAACTGCCCTGCACCGTCGCCGCCTCGCGTAGGGCCACGATCTCGGCGTGTGCCGTCGGGTCGCAGCCCGCTATCGGCCGGTTCGCCCCGCGCCCGATGATCGCGCCGCCGGCAACGACCAGCGCCCCGACCGGCACTTCACCGGCCGCAGCCGCGCCGCGCGCAAGCTCGAGAGCCGCCTCCATGTAGTGTCTGTCGTCCACGCTTCTCCCCTGTCCTGCCCGGCCGACCCCGGTCAGTGACCGTCAGCATCGACCGGGCAGGAGCACCCGTCAACGACCGACTTCGCGCTATCCTGCACGTCGCGTTCCGGCGACCGGCCGGACGATGTCTGATTAATCGAGGAAAAGGCCATGATCATGACCCGCGCGCCGCGCGCCCTTGCTGTTGTCCTGCTCTTCGGTGCAGGCACATACCCGGCCGCCGCCGATACCCGGGAGGCCTGCCGGGCGGACGCCATCCACTACTGTCCCAACGAAGTGGCAGCACGTGACCGCAAGGCCGTACGCCGCTGCATTCGCGACAACCTCGACAAGGTAAGCGACACCTGCAAGGCAGCCATTGCCGAGCAGCAGGCCGGCGCCGACTCCAAGGCGCGCCGGTAGGGGCACCGACAGACGCTGGCCTCCGCCGGCGGGATCCCGCAGCTCGACGGGTACCGTCGCCGGCGTTCGGCAGGCGGCCCACCGTTGGGCACCGGGCATCCCGGTGACCACCGGGGTCAGGCGGCTCAGACCGGCGCCACCTGCAGGGAGACCGTTTTCTTGCCGCCATCGACCGCGTGCCGGCCTACCTCGGTGAATCCGAAGCCGGCGTGAAATGCCGACGAAGCGTGGTTCGGCGGGTCGAAGTCGATTTCGCAGGTGACGAACGGCGCACCGCTGACCCGGGCGACTGAGAACAGGTCCGTGTAGAGCGCGGAGCCGAGCTTCCGGCCTCTGAATCCTGCATCGACGACGATCCGGTCGATGTAGAGAAATTCAGGGTACCGCGCCGAGAACCACCGGTAGTTGGGGTCCGCGTGCGAGGTTCCACTGCGGACCGCGATCAGGAAGCCGGCGACGGCGCGATCGACGCAGGCCACCTTGAAGTACCCGGCAAGCCGGCGCAGCTCCCGCAGGTCACCGACGGTCAATGTCGCCTGGGAGTTCAGGTACGCCTCTGCATCCGTATTGATCTTTACGACCGCAGCGAACTCCTCTTCCGTGACCGGACGGACTGCCATGGCGCCACTCCTCATGCGCGCGAGATTGTCGATGGACAGATACGTTACCGCCGCAGGCAGTGCAACTGGAAGATGCCGGGCGATCCGCCTGGGCGGGCCCTGCCTCCCCGAACGCGTGCTCGCCCGCGGCGGCGAAACCACACCGCCGTCGAATTCCTAGCCCAGGAATCCGGCGATCGCGGCAATCGTCGCCGGTGGGTTGTCGATCTGCGGAAAGTGGCCCGCGCCAGGCACGAGCTGCGATCTTGCATTCGGAATCTGCGCCGCGAACAACCCGGCCAGGACGGACGGGAAGAGCCGGTCGTCAGCACCCCACAACACGAGAGTCTGGGCGGAAATCTTTGGCAGGACCTCTTCCAGCCGGGGCGACTTGAACAGGCTCATTCCCCAGGTCGCGGTGATCGCCTTCTCGCCGCTGGCGACGTAGCGCTGCAGGGCGCGCTCGGCAAGACCCGGTGTTTTGGCGACAGCGGAATTGACGGTAATGTCGATCAGCTGCTGCATTTCCTCGACCGTGCTCGGGTCGAAATTGACCGGTGGCGCACCCTCGAACATCGCCCTGAACCCCGCGGCATCGATCAGGATCAGGCGACGAACATGGCCCGGGTAGGCGGCGGCGAAGGTTGCCGCGACCCAGCCACCAACGGAATTGCCGACGATATCGGCCCTGGCGATACCGTTGGCGTCGAGCAGCGCCTTGATAGCCTCTGCCTGCACCGGCATCGAGAGATCATCCCCCGTCTTGGAGGACTCGCCGAACCCGAGCATGTCGATCGCATAGACCCGGTGAGTTCCCGCCAGCGCCGCCGCAACGCCGGCCCAGTCCTCCTTGTGGCCACCGACACCGTGAACGATCACCACGTCAGGTCCCGTTCCGTCGACGCGATAGGCCAGCGTCTTGTCACCGACCGTCAGCGTATGCGTCGGGTAGGTCGTCTGCGTCATGGCGGTACATCCTTGTGTAGTGAGTACGAAAATTCGATGGAATCGGCCCCGGGCTGTCGTCCAGTCGAACCGGGCCGTCGCAGGTTCGCCACCTCCACCCGACTGACGGACCTGAGGGTCGGAAAGGGCGACCGCAACCAGGTATACCAGCGACCCGCCCGAAAATTGATGTCAGTCCGGTGACGTACGCCGCCGTGAAAGGGCAACGGCCACCCGCCGGCCAACCCGGGGCGGCCGCCGGAACCAGTCCATAACGGCCGTGGCTGCCGTGCAGCCACTAGGTCGCCAGGTCATCGAACTCCGCGGGCACCTCCTCGCCAACGAGGTCGGGAAACGGCCTGAGCCGTGCTTCGAACCGCGCGCGTGCGTCCGGGGACGACAGGGCCGCATCGAGCGCACTATTGAGTTCGTAGGCATCGACGTCGTAGCCGGCATCGCGCATGGCAGCAGTGAATGCTTCGACGTGCGCACCGCCAGCCTGGTAGACGCCAGGCGCAAAATCGGGGTCGATCTCGTCATTCTCGGGCTCTTCATAGGATTGCTGGCAGCCGGCCGCATCCGTGGCGTGGTAGTTGCGGCACGACTGCGGGCGAGCAGCATAGATCGCACAGCGACCTTCACTCAGGAATGGACACCTGGCGTTCCGCCTCGCCCGTTCGCTTTCGGCCAATGCCCTGACGATCCGGCTGTTTTCCCGGACCTCCGCGTGGATTCGCGCCTTCTCGTCATGGGCCAGCGTCCGGTCGATGCAATCCAGGATCGTGAAGGCCTCGACGGCTCGAACATCGACGGTGAAGTAACAGCACCAGCTGCACCCGCTCCGACAGGCCAGCGTACCGACGTCAGGGGCCGCCGCGACGCGTTCGTCGTGGCGTTTCTGCGACCCGCGGAGCGCCTGAATGGGCCCGAGCTCGCGGACCTCGACGACGGCCTGCGCGTACTCCTGGCGGCGGATGCGGCGGATGAGCGGTATATCGAGAGTAATTTCCATGGGACGCCCTGAGCGAAAAGTGCCGACGCGTTCCGGCACGTTATACTGCGATTATGAGCGAACTGCGCATCCTTTCCGTCATTCCGCCGATGACACAGCTCAATACGCCGTACCCGTCGACGGCGTACCTGACGGGGTTTCTCCGCTCACGCGGGTTCCGGGCGGCGCAGGCAGACCTGTCCATCGCCCTCGCGCACCGTCTGCTGTCGCCGGCGGGGCTCGAGGCGATTCAGGCGGAAATCGTCGCCCTGCCGGACGGGCAACACACGCCCGCCACACGCGCTTTTTGCGGCAACTTCGCGCGCCACCGGGAAACGGTCGCGTCGGCCGTGCGCTTCCTGCAGGGCCGCGACCCGACGTTGGCGCATCGCATTGCGTCGAGGAGCTACCTGCCCGAGGGCCCGCGATTTGAGCTGCTGGAGCAGTACGTCGGCAGCCAGGAGCAGGGGGGCGATGCGCTCGACTGGGCGTTCGGTGCGCTCGGACTTCAAGATCACGCGAAGCATATCGCGACGCTCTATCTCAATGACCTGGCGGACGCGATTCGCGACGGCGTGGACAGGCGCTTTGAGTTCGTCCGCTACGCGCCCGCTCTGGCGGCCAGCCAACCGGCTTTCGATCAACTGCACGCCGCTCTGGGCGCACCAGCGAGCCTGGTCGACCGGTTCCTTTGCACGCTGACGCTGGAAGCCCTCGCAGAGCACCAACCCGATCTCGTGCTGCTGACCGCGCCATTTCCGGGCAATGTCTATGGCGCCTTTCGCATCGCGCAGACAATCAAAGGGGCCTATCCGGGCATCAGCACGGCACTCGGCGGTGGCTACTGCAACACCGAGCTTCGGGAAATGCAGGAACCGCGCGTTTTCGACTACTTCGATTTCGTGACCCTCGATTCCGGCGAGCGGCCGCTGCTGGCGATAATCGAGCACCTGCAGGGTACGCGCCCTGTCGAAGAACTGGTCCGGACCTTTACCCGCTCCCGTCACTACGTTGACTTCCGGGAACCCGACATCGGCCTCTCGGAGTGCGGCACTCCCACCTACGACGGCCTGCCGCTCGGTGACTACCTTTCGCTGCTCGACATGCTGAATCCAATGCACCGGCTGTGGTCGGACGGGCGCTGGAACAAGCTCACGGTCGCGCACGGCTGCTACTGGAAGAAATGCAGCTTCTGCGATGTAAGCCTGGACTACATTTCGCGCTACGACGTCGCCTCCACCGACACGCTGATCGGAAGGATCGAGAGCCTGATCGGCGAGACCGGCCAGACAGGGTTCCACTTTGTCGATGAAGCCGCACCTCCCAAGGCGCTGAAGTCGCTTGCCAGCGCGCTTATCGAGCGCAAGCTCGGCATCTCCTGGTGGGGGAATATCCGGTTCGAGAAATCGTTCGATCCGGCGCTGTGCCAGTTGCTGGCGGAGAGCGGCTGCATTGCCGTTACAGGCGGTCTCGAAGTGGCCTCGGATCGGCTTCTGAAGCTTATGCAGAAGGGCGTATCCGTCGAGCAGGTCGCGCGCGTCACCCGCGCCTTTTCCGACGCGGGCATACTCGTTCACGCCTACCTTATGTACGGATTCCCCACGCAGACCGTGCAGGAAACCGTCGACTCCCTCGAATATGTCCGGCAGCTATTCGCTGCCGGCTGCATCCAGTCCGGCTTCTTCCATCGCTTCACCTGCACCGTGCATTCGCCGGTCGGCCTGCATCCCGACAGGTATGGCGTCACGCTGGCGCCCCCGCCGCACGCGACGTTCGCCAACAACGACATCAATTTCACGGACTCGACCGGCGTCGACCACGACGTCTACGGCGCCGGCCTTCAGAAGGCGCTGTTCAACTACATGCACGGCATCGGGCTCGACATCGCCGTCCACGAATGGTTCCAGCAGGCGGAGCCCGCCCGGGGTGGTGCCCGGCGCGGACGTGCCCGTGCTTCCTCCGCCACCCCGCAGACCACGATCCCGCCGGACCTGATTGAGCGGGCTCTGGGCTGAGGCGCCCCGTCCGGCCACCTTCAGCGCATCAGGCGGCGGACGTCGGCCATGCGAAGTCCGGACGCAGGCCGTGAAAGACCGGACGACCATCCGCGGGCGAGGGATAGCCTTTCGATTCATCCCAGAACGCATGGTAGGTCGGCTTAGGGAAGGTCGCCACGTCATAACCCATGACGTTCGGCACCGCGACGCGAATGCGCTTCTGCTTGTCGTCGAGCATAAGCACCGCGTTGCAGTCGCTGCACAGGCAGATCTCGAGCGGACCACCGGGGTTGTCCTTGTTGAACGGCACGCGATTCATTTTTTCCGGGTGATCGACGCTCAGGTCGCCGTACCTGAAGAACGCAACGTGCGTCGTGTGCTGGCCGGGCACGGACTTGCAGACGTTGCAGTGACACTCGTGGTTGTCGATCGGCTCGGAGGC
>CAIMCI010000414.1 GCA_903839465.1 uncultured Pseudomonadota bacterium | reverse complement strand
CGCCGCCGAGGGCCAGGCCATTGATCGCCGCCGCCACCGGCTTGCCGCACGTTTCGAGGCGCCTGAAGATCTGCGTCAGGTGCTGGCTGAAGCCGAAGCCGTCGCGGACCGAGGCGCCGCGTTCCATGTGGCCGAGCAGCTCCTTCAGGTCCGCGCCGGCGATGAAGCTCGGCTTGGCCGAGGTGATGACGATGCCGCGTACCGCGGCATCGGCCTTGAGGGCCGCGGTCATCGCGTCGAGATCCGCGAGCAGCGCCGGGGTGAGCACGTTCATCGGCCGGTCGGCGACGTTGACGGTGACGATGGCGACGCCGTCGGCCGAAGTTTCAATCTTAAGTGTCGTGTACATGGCCGCTCCTCAAACCCGCTCGATGATCGTTGCCGTGCCCATGCCGGCGCCGACGCACAGCGTGACCAGGGCCGTGCCGAGGTTGCGTCGCTCCAGTTCGTCGAGCACCGTGCCGAGGATCATGGCCCCGGTGGCGCCGAGCGGATGGCCGAGCGCGATCGCCCCGCCATTGACGTTCACCTTGTCATGGCCGACGCCGGTGTCGCGCATGAAGCGCATGACGACGGCGGCAAAGGCCTCGTTGACTTCGAAGAGGTCGATGTCCGCGAGCGACATCCGCGCGCGCTTGAGGACCTTGCGCGTGGCGAGCGCCGGCCCGGTCAGCATGATCGCGGGCTCGCTGCCGATCGAGGCAAAGGCCCGGATGCGTGCCCGCGGCGGGCGCCCGATCCGCCGGCCGAGCGCCTTGTTGCCGAGGAGGACGGCCGCGGCGCCGTCGACGATGCCGCTCGAGTTGCCGGCCGTGTGCACGTAGCGGATGGCCTCGACGCCCGGATAGCGATGGAGAGCGACCGAGGCGAAGCCGCCGTCCTCGCCCGCTTCCCGGAACGCGGATTTCAGCGCACCGAGATCGGCGAGCGTCGAGTTCGGCCGCGGGTACTCATCGCGCTCGAGGATCACCTCGCCCATGACGTCGCGTACCGGCACGAGCGAGCGCGAGAACCTGCCCTCGCTGGCCGCCGCGGCGGCGCGCCGCTGGCTCTCGAGCGCGTAGGTGTCGACATCCTGGCGGCTCAGGCCGTCGAGGGTGGCGATGAGGTCCGCGCCGATGCCCTGCGGCACGAAATAGGTGGCGCGGGCGACCGCCGGGTCCGCGTACCATGCCCCGCCATCCACGCCGATCGGCACGCGCGACATGCTCTCGACCCCGCCGGCGACGACGGCGTCGGACTGCCCGGCCATGATCTGCGCCGCGCCGCTGTTGACCGCCTCGAGCCCCGAGGCACAGAAGCGGTTGAGCTGGTAGCCCGCCACGCTGTCCGGATAACCCGCGTACAGCGCCGCTACCCGGCCGACCGCCGAGCCCTGGTCGCCGATCGGCGAGACGCAGCCGAGGATGACATCGTCGATCACCGCGGCATCCGGGATCGATCGCTCCTTGAGCGCCCGGAGCGCCTGGGCGGCGAGGGGGACCGGCGGTATTTCGTGCAGTGCGCCGTCCGCCCGGCCGCGGCCGCGCGGCGTGCGTACGTGGTCGTAGATGTAGACGTCTGTCATGGGCAGTGTCCCGTACGTGGAAGTCGCAAATTCATCCGTTCAGCGGCGGGCGGCCTTCAGCGCCGCGAGCGCGGCCCCGGCGATGGCGCTGCCGGCGGTCGTCGGCAGGCCGAGGCCGCCGTCGATCGCAAGCGTATGCCCGGTGACGTAGTCGCCAGTCGGGCCGCACAGGAAGAGCGCGGCGTCGGCGACCTCGTCGAGCGTCGCGAGCCTCGGGATCGGCTGGCCACCGACCAGCGCGTCGTGGCCGACGGCCTTGAGGAAGATCTCGGCGCCGTAGGTCCCGGCGACAAGTCCCGGCGAGATCGCGTTGACACGCGCGCCGTCGGCGCCACCCCATTCGAGCGCGAGCGTGCGCACGAGGGCCTCGATGCCGGCCTTGGCGGCGCAGGCATGCGCCTGCAGCGCCATGGGCAGCGTCCCCTGCGGCGCCGATATCGCGACGAGGCGCGCGCGGGGCGCCAGCCAGCGGTGGCAGGCCTTGAAGGTGTGGAACGTGCCCTTGAGGTCGATGTCGACGACCGCCGCGAAGGCGTTCGATGACAGCTCGGCGGCGGGGCCGAGGAAGTTGCCGGCGGCACCGGCGATCACGATGTCGTAGCGGCCGAAGCGCGCGTTACCCTCGTCGGCGGCCCGGTCCATGGCTGCGCCGTCGCGGACGTCGGCCGAGATCGCCAGCACCGATTCCGGCTGGACGGCCAGGGCCGCCAGCTCCGCACGCGCCTCCTCGAGGCGCCCGGCGTCGCGCGCGACGATGACGACCGAGGCCCCGTGCTCGACGAAGCGGCGCGCGATGGCGCGATTGATGCCCGAGCTGCCGCCGGTGACGAGCGCCACGCGGCCAGCGAGCAGTCCGGGTCGGAAGGCGGATGGCGTCATCGGGATTGCCTCAGATCGAGTGGCGCGGCGCCACCATGCGCTCGACGTTGCGGATCATGTGCATGGTGACTTCCGTCTGCGACCAGCGGCCCAGCGGCCGGTACCAGGAGGCGACCCAGGTGACGAGCCCGCCGATCGAGACGGCCGTCAGGAGCGGGTCGGTGACCTCGAAGTCGCCGCTCTTGGCGCCGGCCTCGAGCAGGGTCGCGAGGCGCAGGCCAAACTCCCGGCGCAAAGCCATCAGCTCCTTGGCATCGTCAGCCTGGAGGTTCTTTTCCTCGCGCTCGTAGACGACGATGTACTTCTGGTTCTTGATGATGATCGAGGTCGTGCTCTCGACGATCATCCTGAGCTTCTCGCGCGGTGGCAGGGCACTGGCGAGTGCCTCGTCGAGGGCGACGAGCGAGCTGCGGATGCCGATCTCGCAGATCGCGCGCAGGATTTCGCTCTTGTTGCGAAAGTACGAGTAGATGAAGGGCTTGGTGACGTTGAGCCCCTCGGCGATGGCGTCGAGCGTGGTCGCCTCGTAGCCATGCAGGTAGAAGAGCTCGCGCGCCTCCTCGAGGATCCGCCGGCGCTTGAATTCCTGGACTTCGGTCTTCAGTTCGGTCGATTTCATCAACCCATCCGCTCGCAAGTGTGGTGTGGTGCCGGCGGCGCCGGCCGGCGACCGGGGCATCAGCCGATGCGATCCCGTCGCACGACGATGCCGGCCCGCTCGCGGTCCCACGCATCGGCGGTAACGCCCTCGCTGCGCAGCTCCGCCTTGAGCACCTTCGACGACGGCGTCTTCGGCAACTCGGCGAGGATCCGGACATAGCGGGGGATCATGAAGTAGGCGAGCCGATCGCGCAGGAACTCGATCAGCGCCACCGGGTCGATCGAATGGCCCGGCGCCGGAGCCACGATCGCCATGACCTCGTCTTCGCCGAACTCGCTCGGCACCGCGACCACGGCGGCTTCGCGGACCGCCGGGAAGGCGATGATCTCCGCCTCGACCTCGAAGGAGGAGATGTTCTCGCCGCGCCGGCGGATCGCGTCCTTGATGCGGTCGACGAAGAAGAAGTAGCCGTGCTCGTCCATGCGAAAGGCATCCCCCGTGTGGAACCAGCCGTTGCGCCACGCGCGGGCGGTTGCTTCCGCGTTCTTGTGGTAGCCGCTGTTCATGGCCCACGGCCGGTCGGTGCGCACCAGCATCTCGCCGACGGCGCCGACCGGCACCTCGCAGTCGTTGGCGTCGACGAGGCGGACCTCGACGCCCGCGCGGACCTTGCCGCAGGTGCCGCGGACGGCGGGATTCGCCTCGGAGACGATCGGCGAGGAGATCTCGGTCATGTTGAAGATCGTGTAGACGTCGACGCCGAAGCGGCGGTGGAACTCGTCCGAGCCCTCGGACAGCGGCACGATGAAGCACTTGCGCACGCTGTGCTGGCGGTCGTCCGCCGAGGCCGGTGCCTTGAGGAGGAAGGTGGCCATGACGCCGAGCAGGAAGACCGCCGTGGTACCCGTTTCACGGACGAGCGGCCAGAAGCGGTCGGTCGAGAATCGCTCCGGCATGACGATCGAGCCGCCGCGGGCGAGCATCGCGAAGGACAGGCCGAGTCCGCCGATGTGGAACATCGGCATGTTGACCAGAAAGCGGTCCTCGCCGGTGATGAACCACCACGACTCGGGGCCCGGGTTGGTGTACATGTGCACGTAGGACGACAGCACGCCCTTGGACGGGCCGGTGGTGCCGGACGTGTAGATGATCGACTGGGTGTCCCACGGCTCGATGGGACGCGCCGGTTCCGACGGTGCGCGGCGACCCTCGCCGAGGGCCCGGAACGACGAGGTCGGCAGTGGGCAGGTGGCGGAAGCGTCGCCACCGACCACGACCACGTGGGCGAGCGCGGCGAGCCGGATGCCGGAAAGGCGCGGCACGAGGTCCGCATGCACGAGCGCCACCCGGGCATCCGAGTTTTCGATCACGTGTTCCAGCAGACCGCCGCGGTAGCCGGTGTTGATCGGCACGTACACGGCGCCGAGGTAGTTGATCGCGTAGAACGTCAAGAGCATGTCCGGCGTGTTCGGCTGCCAGGCAAGCACGTGGTCGCCCTGGCGCACGCCGAGCGCCTCGAGGCCTGCTGCAATGCAGCGTACCCGCTCGGCGAGCTCCCGGTAGGTCCACTGGCTCTGGCCATCGAAGAGGACGTAGACCTGGTCGCCGCGTTCGACGGCGTGCCGATCGATGAGGTAACGCACGACGCAGCGATCGCGCGACGGGATGCGCGGGTCGGTGTGCGTGGCAGCAGCCGTGGTCGGTGCGTTCATACCGGCATTCGATGTTCTTTCCTGACGGTAAGTATTTGTACACGATTGGTATAACCAGTACAATCGTGCGGCGTGAGCCTGCGCAGACCGAATGTACTCTGCAATCGGGGGATCCAATGTACAAGACGACGATCGGACTGACTCCGCTCCAGCGTGTGCACAGCGGACGCCCCTGCGCCGAGGCGCTTGCCGAGGAAGTGAACCTGCAGGGCGCGAAGCGCGTGTTCCTCGTCTGCAGCAACACGCTCAGGCACAAGACCGACGAAGTACGCAAGATCGAACAGGCGCTCGGTGACCGGCTCATCGGCATCTTCGACAGCGTCCGGCCGCACGTGCCGCGCGAGGACGTGTGCGCGGCCGTCGCGGTCGCCGAACCGCTGAAGCCCGACCTCCTGATTTCACTCGGCGGTGGCTCGGTCACGGACCTCACCAAGATTCTCGCCGTGTGCCTGAAGCACGGCCTGCGCACGCCGGAGTCGATGGAGCCGTACCACGTCGTCGTCAACCCGGACCGCACGGTCACGATGCCGACCTTCGCCGGCCCGGACATTCCGGTCGTCATCGTGCCGACGACCCTCTCGGGTGGCGAGTTCAATCCGCTGTCGGGTGCCACCGACAAGAAGATCAACGTCAAGCAGGCCTACTTCCATCCGGCGATGACGCCGCGCGCGATCGTGCTCGACCCGGCGGTTACCGTGCACACGCCCGAGTGGATCTGGTTCTCGACCGGCGTGCGTTCGCTCGACCATTGCTTCGAGACCCTCGGCTCGCTGAATTCGAACCATTACTGGGATGGCCTGGCGATGAACGGGCTCAGGCTCCTGTCGCAGGGCCTCACCGCGGTCAAGGCCAACGGCGGCGACCTCGCCGCCCGGCAGATGTGCCAGGAAGGCGCCTGGTGCTCGATGGTCGCCATCGTTTCCGGCCTGCCGATGGGCATCAGCCATGCCGTCGGCCATGCGCTTGGCGGATCGTTCGACGTGCCGCACGGCTACACCTCCTGCGTCATGGCGCCGTTCGCGCTCGACTTCAACGCGCCGGTCAACGGCCACAAGCAGAAGCTGATCAGCGTCGCGCTCGGTGAGCCCGACGTCGCGGCGAGCGTGCTCGCCGACCGCCTGATCCGCAGCCTCGGCATGCCGCGCAGCCTGACCGCGGTCGGCATCAAGGAGTCCGACCTCGAGGCGCTCGCAGGCTTCACGTTCCAGGACATCTGGTGCGGCACCAATCCGCGACCGGTGCCGGACAGCGGGGCCCTCATCGACCTCCTGCGCCACGCGCTCTGATCCCGATGGATGACGCCGCGCTCGCCGCGCGAGTGATCGCCGGTGACCGCGCGGCGCTCGCCCGCGCCCTGACCCGCCTCGAGCGGGACCCCGCCGCCGTCGCGGGCCTCGACCGCGACCTCGCGCCGCACACGGGACGCTGCTACACGGTGGGCATCACCGGCGCGCCCGGCGCGGGCAAATCGACGCTCGTCGGCGCGCTGCTCGATCAGGCGATCGCCGCCCGGCGGCGCACGGCCGTGCTGGCCCTCGATCCGCGTTCACCGCTGACGAACGGCGCGATCCTCGGTGACCGGATGCGCATGGAGCGCGCCGCGGTCGACACGGGGGTCTTCATCCGCTCGATGACGGCCGATCCGCACGGCGGCGGATTGTCGGCAACGACGCCGCTCGCGGTGCGGGCGCTCGATGCCGCCGGCTGGCCGTGGGTGCTGATCGAGACCGTCGGCGTCGGGCAGTCCGAGCTCGACATCGTCGAGGCGGCGGCGACCACGGTCGTCGTCCTCAATCCCGGCTGGGGCGACGAGGTCCAGGCCGTGAAGGCGGGGCTCATGGAAGTCGCCGACGTCTTCGTGATCAACAAGGCCGACCGGCCGGGCGCCTCGGAACTGCGGCACGATCTCGAGCGCCTGCTGGCCGGCGGTCGGCACACCGACTGGCGCGTGCCGATCGTCGAGACCGTCGCGCACGAGGGCCGGGGGCTGACCGAACTGTGGGCCGCGATCGATGCGCACCGGGCGCACCAGGAGGCGTCCGGTGGCCTCACGCTGCGGCGCCGGCGGTTTGCGATGCTCGCGGTGCGCGCGCTGGCCGGCCGGCTGCTCGGCGCCCGGCTCGACGCCGTGCTCGCCAGCGCCGATTTCAGCCGGCAGCTCGACACGCTTGAGCGAGGGGAGTGCGGCCTGGGGGATCTCGGGCACGCGCTCGCCACCGCCGCGAGCCGGGCCTGAACGAGGCATCGGAGCCCGCCGCGGCTCAGGTCGGGGTGGAGGCTGCCGTCAGGCGCCGGGCCGCCGCCACGATGTCCTCGAGCGAGGATCCCGGCGGGTAGGTCTCGACGCCGAGCGCCGCGAGGCGCTTGCAGCTCGACGGGGGCAGCACGCCGCCGGCGAAGATCGGCAGTTCCGGGCGGGCGGCGCGCAGCTCGCCGATGACGCGGATGACCACCTCGACGTGGCCTCCCACGTTCAGACCCACGAGGTCGACGTCCTCGTCGACCGCACCGCGGACGATTTCAGCGCCGGTCAGCATGCCGCCCATGATCACGTGAAAGCCCGCATCGCGCAGTGCGCGGGCCACCACCGACAGGCCGCGCCAGTGGCCGTCGAGCGACGTTTTCGCGAGCAGGATGCGCGGTGCGTGGCTCATGGTCTATGCCAACTCCGGTGTCTGCCAGTCACCCCAGACGGAGCGGAACAGGTCGCCGACCTCGCCGAGCGTGACTTCCGCCTCGAGCGCGTCGAGCATGCGCGGCATCACGTTGTCCGTGCCGCGGATGGCAGCCTCAAGGGCCTTGAGTGCGGTCTTCGCCCCCGTCTCGTGACGCTCGCGGCGCACGGCCTCGAGCCGGCTGAGTGCCACGTCGTAGGAGTCGTTGACGCCCGGAAAGCCGTCGACCTCGAACTGCGAGGCGTCATCCCGGAAGTCCGTCACGCCGACCACGAGCTGCCGGCCGTCTTCCTCGGCCTGCTGCCACGCCACCTGGTTGTCGCGCGCCCGGGCGTGCAGCCAGCCCGAGTCGAGGGTCGCGAGGAAGCCGCCCTGGGCCGCGATATCGGCGGCGAAGGCGGTCGCCCGATCGGCCATCTCGGCCGTCAGCGCCTCGACGAAATAGGAACCGCCGAGCGGGTCGGTGACCTTGCCGATGTTGGTCTCGTGCTGGAGGATCTGCTGGATGCGGACCGACATCTGGTGGGCGTGCTCGCTCGGCACCGAGATCGCCTCGTCGTAGCCCGAGACGCCGAGCGACTGCGTACCGCCGAGCACGGCCGACAGCGCCATCATCGTGCCGCGCACGATGTTATTGAAGGGCTGCGAGTAGGTCATCATCGAGCCGGCCGTGACGATGTGGATGCGCAGCTTCAGCGCCCGCTCGTCGGTGATGCCGTAGCGCTCGCGAAGGAGGTCGTGCCAGAGCTTGCGGGCCGCGCGCAGCTTGGCGACGTCCTCGAAAAAATCCATGGTCGTGCGGAAATTGACGCCGCCGACCTTGTGCGCAGCGGCCGTCATGTCGAGGTTGCCGCGGCGCTTGACCTCGTCGAGGTACTCGATGGCGTTGGCGATCACGGCACCGAGTTCCTGCCAGGCGTTGAGCCCGCTGTCGCCGCCGTTGTAGCCCGCGATCGACACCGGCACCCACTTCGGTGCGTGCCGCGCGCAGAACTCGATGATGTCGGCATTGAGCCTGAGCCCCGCCGCGGTCGGAATCTGCTGCTTGGTGACGCAGCCGAGGTAGGTCAGGAAGAAATCGCTCTGGCCGGTGCCGCCGAGCTGCTCGAGCGGGATGCCGCGGCGGCGGGCGACGGTCCAGTAGGCGGCGAGCGCGAAGGGCGCGTGCTGGACGACGGCGCCGCCGGCGTGGCCGTACGTGCTCTCGATCGGGATGCCGTCGAGACAGATCGCGACCTCGCGCACGCTCTGCATCACGGCACCCGTCTGGCCGACGTCTTCGCGCCGGGCCACCACGTCCGGGTGGTCGACGTTGTAGAGGTGGTCCGCCGTGTTGCGATCGTGCTCCATCAGGAACCCGGTCTCGCCGTGGTGGAGCAGGAACTTGATCCGCTCGTTCTCGTCTTCGGGCTTGCCGAAGCCGGACAGCTGGAAGATCCGCCAGGGCTTCGTGCGGTAGCCCTGCGGGAACGAACCGCGGTAATAGGGCGCCTCGCCCGGCAGCGCACCCGCCACGCGGCGGATCGACTCCGGCACGTCGCCGGGGCCGTAGGCAGCCTTGAGCGGAATTCCGGACCGACTGGCGAACGACGGCGGTGGCGGGCGACTCATGGCTGGGTCCGGCTGACGCACGGAAATCGGCGCTGGTTGCCAGAGATTATACTGTTAGTATTTGGAATCTACCAAAGGTTTTATTTTTCTATTGGTGAGTCAACGAGGCTCCCGGCCGGGAGCAGGAGGCGTGGCCATGGACCTGACCGGACTGTACTCGGTGACGGGCAAGTCGGTGCTGATCACGGGCGGCGTCGGTGGCATCGGCCGGATGCTGGCCGAGGGTTTCGCCGCGGCCGGTGCGCAGCTGACCATCACCGGGCGCAAGCCGGATGCGCTGGCCGAGGCCGTCGCCGCCCTGCGGGCGGGCGGCGCCGAAGTACGGGGCGTGGTCGCCGACCTCGCGACCCCGGAGGGCGTCGCGGCGGTGGCGGACGGGGTGCGACTTCACGGCGACCGGCTGGACGTGCTCATCAACAACGCCGGCCAGACCTGGGGTGCGCCCCTGGCCGACTTCCCGGCCAAGGCCTGGGCGCCGGTGATGGCCGTCAACGTCCAGGCACCCTTCATGCTCGCCCAGGCCCTGCTGCCGGCGCTGCGCGCGGCCGCGGGTCCCGACTCGCCTGCCCGCATCCTCAATATCGGCAGCGTCTACGCCGAGACCACGGAGGTCGCGCTCGCCTACTCGTACACGGCGAGCAAGGCCGCCATCCACCAGCTCACCCGGGTACTGGCCAGGGAACTGGCCGCCGACCACATCCTCTGCAACGCGATCGCACCGGGTCTCTTCCCGTCGAAGATGACCGGCTTCATCCTGCGTGACGAGGAGCGCAAGGCGCACGTCCTCGGCGGCATCCCGCTCGGCAGGGCAGGCACGCCCGAGGACATCGCCGGCCTTGCGATGTTCCTGTGCTCGCGCGCGGCGGCCTATATTACCGGTGCCGTCATCCCGATCGACGGCGGCATACTGATCGCGCACTGACGGAGCCCACCATGACCTTGGCGTACACGACGCTGTCGATAGACCGGCGGGGTGCCGTCGACTGGCTGACGCTGAACCGACCGGAGTCGCTGAACGCGATGAACCCGGTCATGGTCGCCGAGCTCAGCGGTTATTTCCGGGGGCTGGAGGAAGATCGCTCGGTCCGCGTGGTCGTGTTGCGCGGCAGCGGCCGCGCGTTCTGCGCGGGCCTGGACCTGAAGGACATGGGCAGTCGCCTCGACACGCTCGACGCGGCCGGGGTCTATACCGAGCAGCGTCGCCTCAGCCGGCTGATCATCAGCATGCGTCGCTGCCCGCAACCGATCGTCTGCCTGCTGCAGGGTTCCGCGTCGGGCGGCGGCTTTGCGATGGCGCTGGCGTCCGACATCCGGCTCGCGACGCCGGATTGCCGCATGAATGCCTCGTTCATCCAGGTCGGCCTGACCGGCTGCGACGTCGGTGTGAGCTACCACCTGCCGCGGATGGTAGGCGCCTCGGTCGCGGCCGAACTGATGATGACCGGCCGTTTCCTGACCGCGGCACGGGCCCATGCGCTCGGTTTCGTCTCGGAAATCGTCGCGGACGACGCGATCGTCGCCGCGGCCGAGGCGCTCGTCGAGGACCTGCTGAAGGCTGCACCGCTCGCGCTCGAGCTCACCAAGCAGGGGCTGGTCGTGGCGCAGGGCGTCGATCGGCTGGAGGCAGCCGTCGATATCGAGGATCGCCAGCAGGCGATGCTCGCCAACGGGGCGGAGTTCCGGGGCCGCGTGAAGGCGTTCCTGGCGCGCCTCGCCGCGAAATCCAAGTAGGCGCCGCAAAAATAAAGGGGCGCCGATGGCGCCCCCTGCCGATACCCCGACCCGGATCGACATCCCGCCGCCGGCCGCGTGGCCGGTGGCGGGTCGTGGCGGATCAGAAGTTGATACCGACCGTCAGGCCGAAGGTCCGGGGCGGCATGACCGTGCCGACCCGCGAACTGAGGTAGAGCGGCGCGGTGATGATGTTGTTGCCGAACACGAACTTGTTGCCGGCGTTACGCACCCACGCCTTGACGTCCCAGCGCCTGTCGGGCGCCTCGTAGCCGAGGTAGAAGTTGGTCAGCGTGTAGGACGGCTGGAAGGCATCGGCATTGTTCCACTCGGTGAAGTAGACCTTGTCCGAGTACACCGCCTCGCCGTGCAGCGCGACCGCGCCGCCGTTGCCGAGCGGCTGCCGGTAGGTCAGGCCGAGGTGGCCGCTGTACTTCGGCGCGTTCGACAGCGTATTGCCCGACAGGTCGACCGGCTTGAAGCCGTTGCCGTAATAGTTGTTGGTGAAGTCCGTGTACTTGGCGTTGAGGTAGGTCAGCGCCAGGTCGCCGGTCAGGTTCTGGGTGAACAGCGCCTGCGACTCGAACTCGAGGCCGTAGTTGTGCGCCTTGGCGGCGTTGATGGTCTCGACCGTGCTCTGTGCGTTGACGAAGCCGACCTGCAGGTCCTTGTAGTCGTAGTAAAAGCCGGTGACGGCCATGAACAGCCGCTTGTCGAGCGCCTTGGTCTTGTAGCCGAGTTCGTAGGAGGTGACGTACTCCGGGTTGATGACCGGGTTCGTGCTGCCGATGTTGATCACGCCCGACTTGAAGCCGCGCGTGATGCTGCCGTAGGCGAGCGACCCGTCGTCGAAGCGGTAGTCGAGCTTGGCGAGCGGCGTGACCGCGTTCCAGCTCTGCTCCTTGTTGGTCGGCAGGTTGACGCCGAGGGCGCCGAACACGAACGAGCCGACGCCCGCGCGCTTCTCGTTGTTGTAGCGCGCACCCAGCGTCAGGTTCCAGTGGTCCGTCAGGTGGACCGCGCCCTGGGCGTAGATGCCGTAGGCGTCCGTCGTGACCGTGCCCGACTGCTCGTAGCGCGTGTTGTCGAAGGCGTTGCACGGCGTCAGCGCGGTCGGGTCGAGCGGCGAGCACTTGCCGCCGAGGATGAACGGCCCGAGGTTGTACAAAGGCACCAGCACGTCGCCGGGATTGCGCTCGTGGAAGTACATGGCGCCGGCCAGCCAGTCGATGTTGCTGGTCTTGGTCGACAGCGTGAATTCCTGGCTCCAGGAGTCGCTGGACTCGGTGTAATTGTTCTGGCCGTAGAGATGGGCGTCGGTGCCGGCGAGGTCGTCGCGGTTGAAGCGCGAGAATTCGCGCCAGGAAGTCACCGACTTCAGCTCGAACCCGGCCGGCTTCCAGTCGACGATCGCGGTGGCGCTGCTGCCATGGCGCTTGTTGATGGCATCCTCGCGCGACCAGATGTTGCGCAGGTCGCCGCCGTGGTCGAGGATCGTCGTCCCGCCGTAGAACTTGGCGAGCGTGAACGGGAATACCGTGCCGCCGAACCAGTGGAAGGCGTAGTTATTGTCGTCCTCGTTGAAATGATCGGCGACGAGGTCGATGAGTACGGTGTCGCTCGCCTTGATGCGAAGGCTCGCGCGGAACGCGTAGGCATCGCGGTCGTCGACCGGATTGCCGGTGTAGACGTTCGTGCCGTAGCCGTCGTGCTTTTCCCACTTGCCGGCGACGCGCACGGACACGCGATCGCTGAGCGGGCCGCCGACCGCGCCCTCGACGATCTTCGAGGAGTAATTGCCGTAGGTCAGGTCGGCGTAGCCCTCGAGCTTGTCGGTGGGCTTCTTGGTGACGAGGTTGACGACACCGGCCGTCGCGCCGCGACCGTAGGTCGTGCCCTGCGGGCCACGCAGCACCTCGACCTGCTCCAGGTCGTAGAAGCCGGTGAGCTGCTCGGCGGGGCGGGCGATCTGCGCGCCGTTCTGCAGGAAGGCCACGGCGCCGTCGGCGCCGAGGTCGATCGAGGTCATGCCGACGCCGCGGATGAAGGCGCGGTTGACGCCGAACTGGTTGCCGATCGAGAGGTTCGGCACGGCGGAGGACAGGTCATACACGTTCTGGATGCCGCCGGGCCCGAGCTTATCGGCGGTGACGGCCGTGATCGCGGCGCTCGTGTCGGAAATCGTCTGGGCATGCTTGGTCGCGGTGACCACAATTTCCTCGAGTTGTCCGGCGGACGGTGCTTCGGCCTGGGCCGCGCAGCTCAGGAGTGCCGCGGCAATCGACGCGGCGAGTAGCGGGCAGCGGAACGCCGTGGCGTGACTGACAGCAGTCATGAGTGAACCCCCTCAGAAAGGCAAATGGATGAAAGCCCGTGCAACGGACGACAAGGCTGTGCAAGCGGTAGCGTACTATGAGTATATGTATTCTTACTGGCAGTCAACATTTTGAGACGCAAGGAATGATCCGTTGTACTGGCGCAACGGGGCGCACGAAATTCGCTGCGGTGCAGCGAAACCGGCGTCGTGAATGGTGTCAACGCGGCACGACACGGAGCGCGTACGCGCACCGTGCCGTGACCGCCGGAGTCCGGTTAAGCTGGGGCCAGACGGGCACAGCGCCCGCGGCGGACCGGGGGAAACTCGTGAACCAATACGAACTGGTACGGCACTGGCCGGACGTGCGGCGGATGACCGAAGACCTCTATGCCGGGTGGCGGCAGCGGCGCCAGGCGCGGGTCGTCAGCCGCGACGTGCTGCGCCATTACCGGGACCTGTTGCAGGACGGGGCGGTTCTGGAACCCCAGCAGGGGTACGCGCTCGCCGTCGCACGCCATGCCCACGCCAGCGACGCCGAAGCATCCGCCGTCCTCACCGCCGCCCAGGAAAGCTTCGCGACGTGGCCTGTCGAGAGGCCGCTGCGCCTGCGCGACGTGGTTCAGTACCTGGTCGTCCAGCAGTGCCTGATCGAGTACGGCGGCCGAAGCGGCATCTGTGCGCCGCTGACGGGCATCGTCGCCGAGGAAATTCCCGCCAATCTCTGATCGGCAGGCGCGTTAGTGCGTGGCTGCGGCACGCGCGATGACGGCATGCCATTCCTCCGCCGACACGCTGTCCACCAGTCGGGCCCGGGCCTCGACGATCGCCGTGACGGCGGCGCGCTGGCGGTTCTCGCCGGCGCCGATGACGGCGTCGAACTCCTCTGCCGACGACCGGTAGTTGCGATAGACCCGTTCGAAGTCCTCGGCGCTCTGCCTGTTGGCCTTGAGGAGGTCCTCTATCGCCGTGCGCACGTTCGCGGCGCCGTCGAGCGCCGCCTTGCGGTGACCGGGGTCCTGGATCTCGGCCTTGATCGCCGGCTTCGCCTCGTCGAGGTAGAAGCGACCGATGTCCTGGGCGCCGGCGCTGCCGGCGAAGAAGTGCAGGTAAAGCAAAGCCCAGATCATAGAAGCCTCCTCACAGCTCGCGCTGGCGTCGACGGTTCAGCGGGTGATGGATTTCCATTCGTCGGCAGACACTTCGCGGCGCATGGCGAGGATCTGGTCTTTCAGCTGCAGCTGTGCCGCGCGCTGGCGCGAGGCGAAGTCGTTGTAGAGTGACAGGTAGGCGTCCTTCGTTGCCGCGTGGTCGGCATTGAGGGCGGCCATGCGCTCGGCCGTCGCATTCAGTTCGCGGGACAGAGACTGCTGGCCATCCACCAGCTGCCAGGCGAGAGCCGTCACCCGCTCCGCGCGTGGCTGATCGGCTATTGCGCGATGTATGCGCAACGACCAGTCGGCCCGCATCTCTTCGGGGGTCGGCGGAGCCTTCTGGGTACACGCGCTGCCGAGCAGGCAGGCACAAAGGAGCCCCATCGCTAACAGACGCATCAAACCTCCAGCACCGGGCCATCGCCCGGGAGTGTCCATCAGCCGCCTGCTACGGCTTCGAGGGCTCGCGGTAATGGAACGGATCGGTCGGCTTCGGCGCCGTCGGCAACGTGCGCCGCGGCAGGATCTCGTCGCTGTTGGCCGACTCCAGGAGCACGCCGGCGAGCACGACGGCGGCCTGGCGCAGGTCGTCGCCGCGCAGGTGATCAAAGGTATCGAGGTCCGAATGATGGACGCGGGTCTCGTAGTCGAGGGGGTCCTGGATGAACTGGAACGCAGGCAGCCCGACCCGGCTCAGAAAGACATGGTCCGTGCCGTCGGTCGGCTCGGCGACGACCGCGCCCGCGCCCATCGCGTCGAACGGCGCGAGCCACTGGCGCAGCAGCGGCACGGCCCCGGCATTGCCCTCGGCGTACAGGCCGCGGACCTTGCCGGACCCGTTGTCGATGTTGAAGTAGGCCTTGAGCTCGGCGTAGCCCGGCAGCGGCTCGATGGGATAGGTATCGCTGGCGAAGTAGGGGCCGATCGCCGCGAGCTTCGGATCCGTCTGCGTTGGCCGCCGCACGAGGTATCGCGCGACGTAATCGGCGGAGCCGTACAGGCCCTGCTCCTCGCCCGACCAGAGCGCGAACCGGATCGTCCGCTTCGGCGTCACGCCGAGGCTGGCGAGGATGCGCGCCGCCTCGATGACGACGGCGCTGCCGGCGCCGTTGTCGGCTGCGCCGTCGCCCGCGACCCAGCTGTCGAGGTGCGCACCGGCCATCACGTAGCCCGCCTTCGGATCCTTGCCCGGGATTTCGCCGAACACGTTGTAGGCGTTGTGGTCGGCGTCCTCGAAGTGGACTCGGCTGTCGATCTCGACCTCGACCGGGCCGGTCCGGGCAAGCCGCGCCAGGCGAAGGTAGTCCTCGACGGCGATCTCGACGCCCGGCAGCACCGGGGTCCGGCCCACCTTATGGGTGTAGCCTTCACCGTGCACCAGGTGGCCGTCGCGGGGTGACATCCTCGCCCAGGCCAGCGCGCCCTCGGCGGCGAGGAAGGCCTGCAGCTTTTCCCGGAACGCGAAGCGGTCGGCGATCCGCGCCTTTTCGTCCGGATCGAACTTCGGCTGGGAGAACTTGTTGAGCTTGGCGACCTCGGCGTCGGTGAGGCGCTGGAAGGGCACCTCGGACAGGTCCTTCAGCGGCTCCGGCCAGGTGATGAGCACGATCCGGCCGGCAAGCTTGCCCTGCCAGTCGGCGAAATCGCGTTCCGTACGCATGGGTGCCACGATCACGGGCGCGCGCAGCGGGCCGTTGGTCGCCGGAGTCCAGGCGACCGGTATGGCCCGCAGGTCCAGGGGTCTCGGCAGCACCATGCGGGTGCGGGCCGACTCGATCCACCAGCCGCGACCGAAGTCGAAGCCCTCGGGATGCACGTTGCGAAGGCCAATGGTGCGCAAGCGTTCCTGCACCCAGCGTTCGGCCTCGCGCATCGCCGGCGAATTGGTCATGCGCCCGCCGATACGGTCGGTCAGGTACGCGACCGTCTCGATGACTTCGCCATGGTTCATCCCGGCGTCCACGATCCGGTCGAGCGTGGCCGGATCGACCGGTGGCGCGGCCGCGAGGGTCGAGACGAAGAGCAGCGGGCCGAGGGCCAGGGTCAGTGTCAGGGCGAGGCGGCGAGGTGCGGTGTCCATCCGGGCTCCGGTGATTGCCAAGGTCCGTGGTATGAACCCGCCGCCCGTGCCTGTCAAGATGCCGCCCTGCGGCCTATCGACTAGAAGGTATAACTGACGCCCGCCGAGGCCAAGTCGACATTGAACCGCCCGGTGTTGCTGTCGCCCGTCTGGTTGACATGCAGGTAATCGGCGTGCAGCGACCAGTGGTGGTCGAGGCTGTAGGACAGCCCTGCGCCGAGCAGCAGACTGGAGACGGTCGACGTCTTTGTCGTCGGCTGGTAGAAGGTGCCGATCGCGTAGCCACGGGTCGTCGCGGTGCGGCCGTAGTAGTCGCCCAACCGCAGGTTCAGGTCGAGCCCGTCGGCGAGCGGAACGCGTCCGCGCAGCGTCAGCGCCGGACCCCGGGAGCTGACGTCGGTCATCGCGACCAGCGACCGGTTCGGTCTGCCGACGGTCGTGAGCGTGGCTTGGCCGTGATAGGTCAGTTCGCCGAGGTGGAGGAAATCGAGTTCAATGCCGACGTGCGACCAGCGCATATAGCCCGCGTCGGCCCACCAGGCGTTGGCGCGCCGCTCGACCTTCGTACTCGTGAACTTGAGCGACTCCTGCGAGTTGGCGAGCGACTCGATGTAATGCTCGTAGACGCTCGTGTCGTAATGAAGCGTCGAGCGGCCAAAATTGCCACCGACGTACCACCCTTCGGCCTGCTGTGCCCGCGCGGAGGTCGTTGCGAGCCCGCACCCGGTGGCAACCAGGAGAATGGAGAGGGCGTAACGCTTCATGTTCATGTGGAGGTTCCGGATAATCTGGATAAGCGCACCGGTGACGCGGCGCCGCTACTGGATGGAGTCGGATGCCCGCCGTGGTCCGTATCGCCTGGCGCGAACTATACCGGGAGTAACGGCACCGGCATCGGGAAAAATGCCTGCAATTGACCCGCCCTGAAGGGGCCCGGGTATTGCAACATCAGTGTCACGTTGCTCGCCCATCGTAGACGGTCCTCGGCGTGACGGGGGCGCCGGCAGTGGTGCGTTAAGTCGTATGGACGGGAAGTTTCGATGAATATCGCCAAGGTCTCTCGCACGTTAATCGGCATGCTGACCCTCGTCATCGCCGGCTGCAGCACGCAGCACACGACCTACACGCCCGACGGTCGACGCGGCTACATGATCAGCTGCGACGGCTACCTGAACAGCTACACGTCCTGTCTCGTCAAGGCCGGTCGCGCCTGCGGCGGGCAGGGATACGATGTCATTCGGGGTGGCGAGGACGAGCGCAGTCTGCTTGTCGCGTGCAAGCTGCCGAAATAGGCGGCGCACGCGACGGCTTCAACCAGGAGGCGAGGTTTCGCATTGCCGCGGCGGCAGCCTGCGTCGCCGAACGAAGCTCGGTCTGAAGCCTCGGATCGTCCACCTCCGCGAAGGCGAGCGGCACGTCGGTGCGATAGTACTTCGCCAGTCCGACGAAACCCGCCACGCCGAGATTGACTTACGCCAGCGACAGCGGTGTCTTCAGGTTCTTCTGAGTCTCCGGCGCCGTCCGCACGACCAATGGCGCATAGCGGATGAACGCCTGCAGGCGCTGCCGCGCCGGTGCATACGGTCGAACGACGTAGACCGGCGGACCGATGGATTCAGTGGAATCGCTGCGACCGAGGTAGTGCTCGGGGTTTCGGAACGGGGCGTCCGCCACGTCTATCCAGAACAACTCGCCGTCGATGCGGGTCCGCAGGTAATCGCGCTCAAACTGCTCGTCGCGACTTAGGCCTTGAAACGGCAAAAATACTGACGCGTTGCCGGAAGCGGTGCAGCCGCACGCTTTCCGCACGAATGCCGGCTTCCGACCAGTCCGGCAGCAGGCCATCGTTGTCG
>CAIMCI010000413.1 GCA_903839465.1 uncultured Pseudomonadota bacterium | reverse complement strand
TAGTCGAAGGGACTGTCGATGCGAAGCGTCTCGGCTTCCCCGGCCCCGACCTTCTCGGCGTAATGCCGGAAGTCGTTGCCGATGGCGAGCGTGGCCGAGGTGTGGATCCAGGCCCACGGCCGCGCCCGCACCTGGCTCGTCAGCCGGTCGGCGACGCGAAACGGCGTGAACTCGAGCGTGAAGCCGCGCGCGCCGCACTCGACGGCCTTCAGGCCCTCGTCGGCGCCGAGCGCGTCGAACTCGGTGAGCTTGCCGGCGATCGACGCCGCGCGCCGGCCGACGGCACGCACGCCCGGCACCTCGAGCCGCTCGTCGTCGAGCCGTGCCGCCACCGCCTCGAGCGCCTGGCCGAGCTCGACCAGCCGGTCGAGGAAGAGGTCCGGCACCTGGGCGAAGGGCACGCGCGCCGGCAGCGAGGCGAGGCTCGCCTGCGCGGCGGCGTTCGCCTCCTCGAGCGCGGCGAGCTCAAGGCGCAGCGTCGCATCGATGAGGCCGGCGCGGGTGAGCTCGGCCACCGCGTCGCGCACGACCGTTGCGATCGACCGCGAGGTGATCGACAGCCCGAAGAACTGCAGCGCGACGTCCGGGAACTGGTGCGCCTCGTCGAGGATCACGGCATCCGCGCCGGGCAGGAGTTCTCCGCAGCCCTCCTCCTTCAGCGCGAGATCGGCGAGCAGGAGGTGGTGGTTGACGATGACGAGCTCCGCGGCCTGGGCCTCGCGCCGGGCAAGGACCACGTGGCAGTCGCGAAACTCCGGGCACGACTGGCCGAGGCAGTTGTCCCGCGTCGAGGTCACGTGCCCCCAGATCGCATCCGCTTCCGGGATCGAGGTCAGTTCGGCGATGTCGCCGCGCTTCGTGGTCGCCGCCCAGCGCTCGATCGTGCGCAGCGGCCGCTCGGCCGGGCGTGCGAACCCGGGCAGGCTCGGGCCGCCGCGCGCGAGTCCGAGCCGGTGGCGGCAGAGGTAGTTGGCGCGACCCTTGAGGAGCGCCACCTTGAGCGGCCGGCCGAGCGCCGCGGCCAGCGCCGGCAGGTCGCGGTGGTAGAGCTGGTCCTGGAGGCTGCGGGTCGCGGTCGAGACGATGACCTTGGCGCCGGAGCGCAGCACCGGCACGAGGTAGGCGTAGGTCTTGCCGGTGCCGGTGCCCGCCTCGACCAGGAGTTCGGAGCGGGTCGCGAGCGCCCGCTCGACCGCCTCGGCCATGGCGATCTGTTCGGCGCGTGGCGCAAACCCCGGCAGGTGGCGCGCGAGCGGACCGTCGGCGCCGAGCAGGTCGGCGACGTCGCTCATCGGGGGCACGCGGTGGTCGGTCGGTACGTCATGCGCCATTATCGCCGAATCGGCCGCCGGGGGCCGGGCCGATGCCCGGCCGCTCGAAGCCGCGGGCACAGGCGAGAAGGCCCGTTGCCCAGGCGAGCGCCAACAGTGCCGTGCCCGCCGCGGGGCCGGCCCAGGACCGGAAGAGCGCCCCGCCCACGGCATCGAGCAGCGTCTCCTCGCCCCACGGCACCGTGTCCAGCAGCGCGATGGCCGCCTCGTTCGCGACGTAGAGCGCCAGCGAATGCCGGCCGGCGCGCGCCAGGAACGCGAGTGGCAGCCGGGCGGCGCCGCTCGCGGCGAGGACGCCGAGGCCGGCGTGCAGCGCAGCGGCGGTGGCGGCCGTGTCGAGGAAGAAGGACGACGAC
>CAIMCI010000412.1 GCA_903839465.1 uncultured Pseudomonadota bacterium | reverse complement strand
CCGCCGCCGCCGCGGCCGCCGCCTTGGCCTCCAGCGCAGGCGCCGCCTGGGCGCGGCGCGACAGCCAGACAGCCCCGAAGCCGCACAGCACGGACATGAACAGGAACGCGAGGTTCGGCATGCCGGGAATCAGCCCCATCGCCGCGAGCACGCCGGCGGCGACGCCGAGCGCCTTCGGCTGGCCGAAGATCTGCATGCCTACCTGCTGGCTCATGTCGGAAGAGCGCGACACGCGGGTGACGAGGATCGCGACCGCCACCGACAGCAGAAGCCCCGGGATCTGCGCCACGAGTCCGTCGCCGATCGTCAGCACCGTATAGAGCTTGCCTGCGTCGCCCACCGACAGGCCGTGCTGCAGCGTACCGATCGCCAGGCCACCGATGATGTTGATGACCACGACCATGATGCCGGCCATCGCATCGCCACGGACGAACTTCGACGCACCGTCCATCGAGCCGTAGAAATCCGCTTCCTCGCGCACTTCCTGCCGGCGAACGGTCGCCTCGGCATTGGTTATCAGGCCCGCGTTGAGATCCGCGTCGATCGCCATCTGCTTGCCGGGCATGGCATCGAGGGTAAAACGCGCGGTGACTTCCGAGACGCGCCCGGCGCCCTTCGTCACGACCATGAAGTTGATGATGACGAGGATCACGAAGACGACGATGCCAACCGCGTAGTTGCCACCGATGACGAATTCGCCGAACGACTGGATGACGTGGCCCGCCGCCGCCGGGCCCGTGTGGCCGTGCAGCAGCACGACGCGGGTCGAGGCGACGTTGAGCGCCAGGCGGAGCAGCGTCGCGGCCAGAAGAACGGTCGGGAACGCCGCGAAGTCGAGCGGCTTCTTGACGTAGATCACGGCAAGGATCACGACCAGCGACAGCGAGATGTTGAAGGTGAAGAAGAGATCGAGCAGCAGCGGCGGCAGCGGCAGCACCATCATCGCCAGCACGACCATGAGCAGGAGCGGTACAGCCAGCCCCTGCCTGCCGAAGTCGATCAGTGCTTCGCCTATCGTCGCGGTCTTCATGTCCGGCGTTCCTCATCGTCCGGATCGGCCGTGTACTTGGCGAATTCCTCGCCGACCTCCGGGGCCGGCCGGCGCAACCGGGCGGCACGGTGCGGCGTCAGGCTCTTCAGCTGGAAGACGTAGGAGAGCACCTGGGCTACCGCCACGTACAGCCCGCGCGGGATCTCGTGGTCGATCTCCGTCGTGCCGTAGATGGCGCGGGCGAGCGCCGGTGCCTCGAAGAGCGGCACGCCGTTCTCCAGCGCAATCCGGCGGATCTCGGCGGCGACGAGGTCGCGGCCCTTGGCCACGACCCGCGGCGCCCCGGCCTTGCCCGCCTCGTACTTCAGCGCGACGGCGAAGTGCGTCGGGTTGGTGACGACGACGTCCGCGGACGGGACCTTCTGCATCATCCGCTGCTTGGCATAGCGCTGGCGCAGCTGGCGGATCTTCGCCTTGACCTCGGGCCGGCCGTCGCTCTCCTTCATCTCCTCGCGCACTTCCTCGCGGGTCATGCGCAGCCGCTCGCGGTAACTCCACCACTGGTACGGGGCGTCGACGGCCGCGATGATCAGCAGACCGCAGCTCATGTAGAGGAAGGCCTGGCCGAGCATGCTGGCGGCCCGGCCGATCCCGACCTCGACCGGCAGCGTGCCGAGGCTGAGCATGTGTCCCATCATCTGCCGGGTCACGAGCAGCGCCAGCGAGCCGACCACGACGATCTTCAGGAGCGCCTTGCCGAGCTCGACGAGCCCCCGACTGCCGAACAGGCGGCCGAAACCGGAAATCGGATCGAGCCGCGAGAAGTCGGGCACGAGTGCTTGGGGGCTGAAGATCCAGCCGCCGACGACGAGCGGGGAGACGACGGCGGCGGCCACGGAGGCGCCGAGCACCGGCCCGGTCGCGGCCAGGGCGGTCAGGCAGGCGTGACCGAACGCGTTCACCATGGCCGCCGGGTCATCGAGCTGGCCCGGATCGACGCGCAGCGAATCGCGCACGAGGCCGGCCAGCGTCCGGCCGAGCCCACCGCCGACAAGCAGCAGGGAGGCGCTGGTCACGATCGTGACGGCCGCGGATCCGAGCTCGCGCGACCGGGCCACTTCGCCGCGCTCGCGCGCCTCGGTGATCCGCTTCTCGGTAGGTTCAAGGGATTTTTCCGCGCCAGATTCGCTTTCTGCCATGGCCGTCTACCTCGCCACGGCCAGGGTTGCCGCAAGGCCGAGGGACTCGCGCAGGACCTGGTCGAAGCCCTGGCGTACGGCCGGCAGGGCCTGCACCAGCACGACGAGCCCGAACATCAGGGTGATCGGAAAGCCGACGGCGTACAGGTTGAGCTGCGGCGCCGCGCGACTCATGACGCCTAGCGCGAGATTGACGATCAGCAGCGCGACCACGGCCGGCAGGGCGATCAGAAGCCCGCTGGCGAACAGGCGGGCGCCGAGGCTGCCGATGGTCCAGAACGACTCCCGCCCCAGCGAGGCGGCCCCGGCCGGCATCCAGCGGAAGCTGTCGGCCAGCGCACCGATCAGCACGAGGTGCCCGTCGACCGAGATGTACATGAGGATCGCCAGCACCTGATAGAGCTGGCCGACCACCGGCTCGTCGCCGCGGTGCATCGGGTCGATGAGGGTCGCGAACCCGAGGCCCATCGACAGCGCCGTCAGCGT
>CAIMCI010000411.1 GCA_903839465.1 uncultured Pseudomonadota bacterium | reverse complement strand
GCTAGGCCCGTCGCTGCAGGCGCAGCTGGGCGCAGCCGGGGCGATTCGGGTGGCGGCCACCGGTGCCATCGACTTCGATACGTCCGTTTCGATCGGCGTACCGGCAAAGACCGGCGCGCCACTCCCTGTGCAGTCACTGACCCTGGCGGCGCCCCTGATCCGGTTCCGGGGCACGGATCCGGCCGATGCTGACGTCAAGTTCGCGGCACAGACCGTAACCCTCGCCGGTCCGGTCGGGACGCCCGTCGCCCCCGTTGCGGGGGTAGCCGGCACGAAGCTGACCTTCCTCGCCAACGAGCTCGACGCGGGTCCGGGCAACGTGGCGATCGGTGGATTCGCAAGTACCGCAGCGCTCGTGGCCGGTCCGGTGGTCGGGCACGGCACCGGAACGCTGAACGTAGCCGGCGATCTGTCGTTGACGACAACGGAAGTGACCGCAGATACCGGATCGCAGACAACGATAACGTCCGGCGGCAGGTTTACGGTGGAGCGCGCCAAGTCCGGAGCGGCGCCCGCGCCTCTGGCCGGCAGCCTCGCACTGCAGGCTAACGAGCTCGATGTCGAAGGCGTCGTCCGAGCGGCTGGTGGCAACGTCAGTCTGAGTTCGGTCGCTGACATGCGGATAGGATCCGCTGCGCTTGTCAGCGGCGCAGGCCAGGCGGTAACGGTTCTCGGCCATACGCTCGGAGCGAGCGGCGGCAACGTTCGCATCTCGTCCGGCAGCAACCTCATCGTCGCAACTGGCGCCAGCGTGGATGTCAGCGGTGGCGCCGATGCGGACGCGGGTCGTGTGGAGTTACTGGCCGCGGGCGATGCGCAGCTGAACGGCGCGTTCCAGGGGCACGCGGCGACCGGGGCGATCGGCGGCCAGTTCTCCCTCACGGCCGATACATTGAGTACTGGCCTGACGCCGCTCGCCAGTCGCTTGACGGCCGGTGGCTTCGGTCGCGAGGTTGACGTGCGTGCGCACCAGGGCGATCTCAGGCTCGATGCGGGCTCGGTCCTGTCGTCGAACAGCGTGGCGATCGTCGCCGACACCGGCCATGTAACGATCGCAGGATCGGTGTCGGCACCGTCGGCGTCCCGGGCCGGTTCGCTGCGACTTTTCGGTGGAAACGGTGTCGAACTGAGCGCTACTGGCTCGCTCCATGCTGACCAGACAACGCCGACGTCCCGCGGCGGATTTATCCAGATCGGCACGGGTGTGCTGGGTGACGACGGCGCCGGCAATCTGACGTTCACGTCGACGGACGGTATCCGTCTCGATGCCGGTAGCGTGATTTCTGCGACAGGTGGCGGTCGGGTTCTCCTGCGCGCACCGGCACTGCTGGCAGGCAACGACCTGGCAATTTCGAGTCTCGACTCCAGCTTCCAGGGCGTGTCATCGCTGACCATCGAGCCCGTCCTTGTCTACTCGACCGTGGGAATGAGCTCCGCCACTGCTCCAAATTCAGGCGACTGGCAGGCGGTCCACGATTCTGTCGGTGCGTACATGACTACGGCCGCGGGAGTGATTACGAGCCGGTTGGGCAAGCCCGGGTTGCCGTCGTTGACCGTCCAGCCCGCCGTGGAAGTCGTGGCGGAAGGGGATCTGACCCTCAACCAGGGCGAGAGTCTCGACTTGAGCGTCAACGGCCAGAACTGGCGATTCGGCAGCGGTGCCGCTGACATCGCCGTCCTGGCAAAGGGTTCGCTCAACATCGCCGGTACTCTCAGTGACGGGTTCGACGAGAACTCCGACATCCGCGGCGTGGACCAGTGGGTACTCGGGTCCGGAGCAACGGCCGGGCGGTCGAGTTCGTTCCGTCTCGTTGCCGGTGCCGACCTGTCCAGCGCCGACCCGCTGGCGGTTCTGGCCGGCAATGGCGGATCGATCTCCCTGGATGCCGGAACGCAGGTACGGACGGGAAGCGGGGACATCGACCTCGCCGCTGCCTCTGACATCGTGATTGGCAAGGGAGCTTCCATCTACACGGCCGGTCAGCTGACTCCGAGTGCGACGGGCACGCCCGATGATCCTTACCCCAACGTTCCTGCCGCACTCGGTACCGCGCAGCCGTTCGGCATTGCCGTCTCGCCGGGTACGACGGGCCTAGTGTTCAGCTTCCCTTCGGGCGGCGGGAACCTGACCGTCAACGCCGGGCGTGACATCGTCGGATCGACGCTGCGCGACCCCGCCGCATCGAACTGGGCAATTCATCAGGGCGGCTATTCGTACAGGGGGACGTTGCCGGACGGCTCGCCCGCGCAGCTGACCGCCCCCGCGCAGTGGGGCGTCAATATCAATGCGTTCAACTGGAACTTCGGCACGCTCGGCGGCGGCGACGTCGGTCTGCGTTCGGGACGGGACGCGCTGAACGTCACGGTCGCCTCGGCGGGCAGCCGGATCGTCGCCGGCGACACCCCGGTGCAGGTACGCAGCGGCGGGCTCGACGTCAGCGT
>CAIMCI010000410.1 GCA_903839465.1 uncultured Pseudomonadota bacterium | reverse complement strand
TCCTGTTCATCCTCGCGCTCGAGGAGTCGGGCTACCTGCCGCGTGCGGCCTTCCTGCTCGACCGCCTGATGGGCGGTGTGGGCCTGTCCGGGCGCGCCTTCATTCCGCTGCTGTCGAGCTTCGCCTGCGCGATACCCGGCATCATGGCCACGCGCACCATCCCGATCGCCCGCGACCGCCTGATCACGATCATGATCGCGCCGCTGATGACCTGTTCGGCGCGCCTGCCGGTCTATGCGCTCCTGATCGGCGCCTTCGTACCCGGACGCCGGGTCGGCGGATTGTTCGAGCTGCAGGGCCTCGTGCTCTTCGCGCTCTATCTCGCCGGGGTCGGTAGCGCGTTCCTGGTGGCCTTCGTCCTCAAGTTCATCGGCCTGCGCGGTGCCATCCATCCGCTGCAGATGGAACTGCCGGACTACCACTGGCCGTCGCTGCGCAATCTTCGGATCGGCCTCGTGCAGCGGGCACAGATCTTCCTCGGCCGGGTCGGCGGCATCATCCTGTCGCTGATGGTGCTGCTCTGGGCGCTGTCGAGCCTGCCACCGCCGCCGCCCGGCGCCACGGGTCCGGCGATCCAGTACTCCATCGCCGGCCATCTCGGGGCGGCGCTGGCGGTCGTGTTCGCGCCAATTGGCTTTAACTGGCAGATCTCGCTCGCGCTCGTGCCGGGACTTGCGGCCCGCGAAGTGGCGGTCGGCGCGCTCGGCACCGTCTATGCCCTCTCCGCCACCGGCGCCGACGTCTCGGGCGCACTGATGCCGCTGATCCGCGACTCGTGGACCCTGCCAACGGCGTTGTCGCTGCTCGCCTGGTACGTGTTCGCGCCACAGTGCCTCTCGACGCTCGCCGTCGTCAAGCGCGAGACCAATTCCTGGCGCTATCCGCTGCTGATGGCGGCGTACCAGTTCGCGCTCGCCTACGTGAGCGCGGGTCTTACCTACCACCTGGCGCGCGCGGCCGGCATCTGACCGAGGAGTAGCGCGTGCAGAGCGTCTGGCAGTTCCTCATCATCGGCATCGTGATCGTCTGCGCCACGGTTGGCGCACTTGTTTCGCTTGTGCCGGCGCACTGGCGCCTCGCGATCGCCGACAGCCTCGACGGCCGGTTGCCGGATGCCATTGTCACGCGGCTGAGACCGCGCGGCGGTTGCGGTGCCTGTGGCGGCGGTGGCGCGCCGCGCGCCCGAACCTAGGCGCCGACCGGACGGCGCCAGCGGCGGAAGAGACCGTGGCGGTCGATGTAGGCGGCGTAGGCCAGGTAGGTGGGGTCGGCGCCAAGGTGATGCTCCTCGGTCATCGCACGTAGCACATAGATCAGGTTGACGGACACCAGCAGCAGGCAGCGCCGCGCACTGTCGGCAAGGGAGTCGGTGACGAGGAAAGGCACCGAGATCAGCCACCATGACAGGTTCTTGGCGAGGTACGCTGGGTGTTTCACGAAGCGGTACGGACCGCTGGTAATGATGCCGCGGTGGGTCAGGTTCGAGAACCGTGCGCCGAATGAGACCGTGGCCCACACATAGATCCCGGTCAGGGCGAGGATGGCCGAGCCCCACAGCGTATAGGCCACGGAGTATCCGGCGAGCCACGTGCCCCACGTCCGGCTGTTGCCGTAGGCAAGATACCGCGTGCCGACGATCGACCAGAACGGCTCGTAGCAGACGAGCGCCGCCAGCCAGCCGATGAGCGTCGGTTCGGCCGAGCGCAGGTGCGTGTCCAGCACGCGCAGCGACAGAAGATAGCCGAGCGAGACCAGGCCCACGTCGATGTAGTACATCGCGTCATAGGCGAGGGAGTAGATGGCGCCGAAGGTGCGCAGGGGCGGTGTGTCAGCGAGGACCAGACGCGCCAGATCGTTGACGAAGTAGGTGAACATCAGCGGCAGGAAGAAGCCCTTGATCAGCCAGCCGAGCGCGTGCTGAACGAGAATCGCCCGGTCGGCCCGCCGCCACTGGCCGAGGACAGCGAGGCCCGCGTGCCAGTAACCGTCGTGCGGTTCGGTCTGTCGTCGGTCGACGAAGTAGAGGTAGAACGGCGCAAGTCCGAGACTCACCGGCACCAGCCAGCGCAGCAGGCGAAAGTACTCGGCGTAGAACGGCCCCTGGTATTCGGGCAGTGCCCAGTAGCCGAGGCCGAGCACGGCGAGCGAACCGAGCAGTCCGGCCAGCTTGACGAGGAGCCGATGCCACGACGGCGCATTCGGCTGGGCGGCGAGCCCGGTGCTCGGCCGCCGGTGCGCGGCGTAGCCGAGCACATCGGTCAGCACCAGCGCCAGCGCCGTACACGCGAGCACGAGGGCGCCTACTCCGGCCGGGCCGAGTTCCGGCGGTCGCAGCCAGTGGACGAGCGCCGTGCTGCCGAGAAAGCCAAGGATGCCGGCGAGGGCCGTCGCCGGTGGCGTTGCGGTGGCGGGCAAGGCGGGATGGCCGGCGGTTGCCGCCGTCGTCGGTTCCTGGGTGTCGCGCGGGTGAGGGGTTGGCGGAGACACCGGGAGGCCGCGGATCGCGCGCCGGTCTACCAGTTCTGGCTCAGGTTCAGGAAGCCGCGCCCGTGCCAGCGCGCGCGTTCATCCTCGACCCCGCCGTGATCGGCCCCGACGCCGACGCTGTAACGCAGCGTGCCGTACAGGCCGTCGACCGAGATCTCGGTATTCCAGAGCTTTTCCTCGACCGGCGTGACCGTGTGCGCCAGCAGTCCCACCTTGGCGATGCTGGCGCGGTTGAGGTCGAACTTGCGAACCCGGAAGTTCCAGATCCGGCCCGACTCGTCGGCATAGATGCTGCCGAAGGAGTAGCGCCGGCCGTCGCGGTCCATGGAGTCGCCGATCACCCGGCCGCGGTAGCGGTAGCCGGCGCGCCAGGTGTCCTTCTCGTAAGTGCAGCCGAATGCCGGCTTGTCGCCTTTGTTAAAGCCAATCGCGCCGCAGGCCGTATCGGCGAATTCGGCAAAGAGGCGCAGGCTGCCGCTGCTCGTCGTCATCGCCGTCGTCTCGAGGCCAATGAGCTGGCTCAGCTGGCGTGGCCGCAGGTTGTGGCTGTCGAAGACCTCGCCGTACTGCTGCCAGTAGATCGCGAACGGCAGGTCGCCTGGCCGCCACTTGATGTCGGTCGCGATGCGCTGCGCCGACTTCTTCTGCAGCACCAGGCTGTAGTTGCCCGTTTCGTCGATGACCGGGTTGTATTTCCGGTTTGAGCTTGCGGTCAGCATGTCAAAGAACGTACTGATGCCGCACGGTCGCGTCTTGCCGCAGAACTCGGCCGTGCGCGAGATGCCGATTTCCATGCCGCGCAGCGGTGCGAAGGTGAAGCGTCCACCCCACATCAGCGTGTTGCCGAAGTCGGGCCGGCGATTTTCCATGTGGTCGAGAAAGGTCGTCAGGCGCCAGGGACCCACCCAGCGCAGCCATTTCGACGAGAACGGCGTGGAACTCGCCCGCTCCAGCGACAGGCCGGGCATTGCTCGGGCGTTGTTGGACAGGATGAGGCTGCTGTCCCAGCCGGGGCCCCACCAGCGGTCCACGACGCCGATGCTGGTCCACCAGTTGCCGAAGCGCCACGCGGCGTAGGTGCCGTCGAGGCGATAATGCATTTCGTCCTGCGGGTGCAGCGCATAGCCGAAGCGGATCGCACCTCCCGAATAGTCGCCCGCCGTCCAGCCGGCCTGGACGCCGGCCTCCGCGGTCTCGCGCGGTGTGTCCGCATAGCCGCGGAGCCGGGTCGGGTGTGCCGCACCGGACAGGTACCAGCCGGCGTCGGTCGCATTGCCGGGCTGGTTGTAGCCGCGGGTCGCTTCGCGGCGCTCTTCATCGACCGCGGCGGTCGGCAGGGGCCAGGTCGTCGTCAGCGGAATCGCGTCGTTTTCACCCATCATCTCGATGGTGCTGCGCAGCCCGATCTCGCCGGCCTGCAGAAACGGCAGGGCCTGGCCCGACGCCGGGCTCGAGACGGCAATCGCGATGGCGATCGACAGGGAGGTCAGGCAGGCGGATCGATTTCGGCAGGGCACGTAGCGCTCCAGGATGTCCGGCGCCTGTCAGTCGGGCTCCGGAATCGAACGAAAACAAACCATGAAGAATACCCCAGGAGCGGCAGGCTCACCTAACGTGGGATGGCCGTCGGCGGCGGTCCCGGGGGGCGGGGCAAACACTTCTTGACCGAACTAGCCGGTTGCCGGAAACCACGCCTGCACGGCGGCGAGGTAGAGCGGCAGGCCGATGACGACGTTGAACGGGAAACTGACCGCGAGCGGCAGCGTCACGTACACGGCGGGATTCGCCGCCGGAATCGCTTCGCGCATCGCCGCCGGCACCGCGAGGTAGGAACTCGAAGCAAGCAGCACGACGAAGAGGAACGCATCGCCGGCGGAGAGTCCGAGTAGCTTGGCGAGGACGAGACCGACCGCGGCGTTGACGACCGACATCACGGCCGCAAAGACGAGCGCGTAGCTGCCGGCCGCCTTCAGCGAGTCGAGCCGGAAGGCGCAGCGGCTGCCCTGGTCGAGCAGGAAAAAGCAGAGCACGCCCTGGAAGAGGTCGCCGAAGCAGGGCTTGAGCGCCCGCCAGCCGCTCTCGCCGACCAGGATGCCGACGATCAGGCTGCCGAGCAGGAGCCACAGCGAGTCGGTGCCGAAGGCGAGGCGGACGACCGCGCCGAGCTTGAGCGGCGGCCGGCTGCGGCCGGTCTCGCGCGCGTCCTCGCGGCCGCGATGGCCCTGGTAGATCAGAATGCCGCTGACGATGGCCGGTGCTTCCATCGCGGCGAGTGCCGCGTTCATGTACCCCGAGAACGGCAGGTGCGCGGCCGAGAGGAGGTTCAGGGCACAGGCGAAGAGCACCGCGCTGACCGAGCCGTAGGCCGCGGCGAGCGCGGCCGCCGTCGCACCGTCGAAGCGTCGCCTGGCGACACGGTAGAGGTAGAAGGGCATCAGCGCCGAGGCCAGCGTCGCCGCACCCAGGGTCAGCACCATCCCCGACGAGTACCCGGCCCGGGCGAGTTCCGCGCCGCCCCGCAGGCCGATCGCGATCAGGAGGAAGCTCGCGAAGAAGCGGCCCATGGGGTCGGGCAGCTCGAGCTCGGTGCCGAGCAGGGTCGCCACGGCGCCGAGCGCGAAGAACAGCATCGGCGCGTTGACGAGATTGCCGAGCAGGAGATCGCTGTTCATCGGTTCCTCTGGGTGCCGCGGACGGGGCGTCCGCGCCGGGCGGCGGGCGCCACCCCGCCGCG
>CAIMCI010000409.1 GCA_903839465.1 uncultured Pseudomonadota bacterium | reverse complement strand
CGTCGCCGCGCAGCACGCGATGGCAGGGCACGAGGACGGCAATGCGGTTGCGCGCGCAGGCGCTGGCGACGGCGCGGACCGCCTTTGGCATGCCGAGCCGCCGCGCGAGCTCCGCGTAGCTCAGCGTCTCGCCGTCGCCGAGGCGGGTCAGGAAATTCCAGACCGTGACCTGGAAGGCCGTGCCGCGGATATCGAGCGGCAGGTCCGGCCGCGGCGCGCCGCCAGCGAGGAAGGCGTCGAAGGCGGCGAGCCAGGCATCGAGGGCCGCGCTGCGTTCGGCGCCCGAACGCACCCGTGTCGAGCGCGGAAACTCGGCCGTCAGCTTGGCGAGCAGTTCTGCTTCGCTCGCGCCGAACTCCACGAACGCCACCGCGCGGTCGGTCGCTGCCATCATGACGAGCCCGAGCACGGTGCGCCGGCACGCGTAGTGCAGCGTCTCGGCGGCTCCACCGGCGCGATACGCGGACGGCGTCATCCCGAGCCGGCGGGACGCCACGGCGTGCAGCCGGCTCGACGAGCTGAAGCCGACGGCCGCGGTCGCCTGTGTGACCGAGTCGCCGGCACGCAGCGCCTGCTTGAGCTGCAGGACGCGCACGGCCTCCTGGTATTCCCGCGGCGATATGCCGATCTCGGCCTTGAATGCCCGCTGCAGGTGGGCCGCGCTGTAGCCGCTGATCCGGGCCAGCCGCGCCAGCGTCAATGGCTCCTCGGCATGTTCGGTGATGTAGCGGCACAGACTGCGGACGGTCGAGGCCACCGGCGAGGGTTCCGTGCGATCGTCGGGACGGCAGCGTCGGCAGGCGCGAAGGCCAGCGCCACGCGCTGCCGCCCCGTCATCGAAGAACACCAGGTTCTCGGGTCGGGCCTGGCGCGACGGGCAGGAGGGGCGGCAGTAGATGCCGGTTGTCGTCACGCCGTAGACGAACGTGCCGTCGTAGCTGCGGTTGCGCGTACGCACCGCGGCGAGGCGCGCCAGTGAGCCGCCGCGATCCACGGCGCCCGTCACTCCCTCTGTCGCTGCCTTGCCCGCCATTGCCGTCCCTCCGTCGACCGTCGCCGTACTATAGGGCGGGGCCCGGGCATCCGCCGTCCGCTTTATGCGGCCGAATCGTGCGGGTCCGGGATCCACGGGGATATCACCGGCAGGATCAGCGGCGGGAGTGCCACGCGGTCAGCTGCGGCACGCCGCTGGCGCCCCGTCAGGCCTTTTTCAGGAACTCGGTCCGGAGCACGAGACCCTTGACGGCCTCGACCCGGCACTCGATGAGGTCCGGATCGTCCGTCAGGTGGATGTTCTTCACCAGCGTGCCGCGCTTGAGCGTGACCGAGGTGCCCTTGACCTTGAGGTCCTTGATCACGTGCACCGAATCGCCCTCGCTGAGCAGAGTGCCGTTGCTGTCGCGTACTTCCACGTTCCAGTCTCCCCGTGTTGCCGCGGGCCGTCCGTCGGACCCTTCATCGCGCGGCATCCTGACAGAACGGGGGGCGTTGCGCCGAGCCCTCGACTGACACATTCGTGAATTACCGTGCGAGGCGGGCACGGCCCGCTGGCGGGCCTACAATGGCAACCGAGTTGTCCCACCGTGCACAGAGGAGAGATCCCATGAGCGACCAAGAGTCCCCGTCCACCGGTTCCGCCAAGGGCCCGGCGACCGATCACCTCGAAATCGGCAAGTTGCTGAGTGAGCTCAAGATTCCGGGCGTCGACATGCACGCGCTGGTGGCCTCGCAGCAGAAGAACCTGAGTGCGCTCGCCGACGCCAACCGGCAGGTGCTGGCCGGTGCCCAGGAGATCGTCCGCAAGCAGGCCGAGCACATCCGCCAGGCCGTGACCGAGGCGGCGCAGGCGGCCAAGGCCGCGGCGACGAGCCCCGCCGCCAAGGATTTCGCGACCCAGCACGTCGAGATGACCAAGCAGGCGCTCGACAAGGCCGTGGGTCACCTGCAGGAAGTCGCCGAGATCGCCGCCAAGGCCCATGCCCAGGCGGCCGATACCGTCAACAAGCGGGTCGCCGAGGGCCTCGAGGAGCTCAGGGCCCTGCTCCATAAGAAGTAGTACCTGTCCCGGAGTGATGCCGGCGGGGTCGTCAGTCGGGCTAGACTGACTCCACTATGTGGCAACCCGCCTACCTCGCCTCCGGCGCCCTGGTCGGTGTCGTCATCGGTCTGACCGGAATCGGCGGCGGATCGCTGATGACGCCGCTGCTGATCCTGGTCTTCCGACAGTCGCCGGTGGTGGCCGTCGGCACCGATCTGGTTTTCGCGGCGGCAACGAAGTTCGTGGCCACGGCGACCTCCGGCCTGCAGCGCCGGGTCGACTGGCCGGTCGTCGGGCGCATGGCGGCCGGCAGCCTGCCGGCCGCCCTCGCCACGCTTTACTGGCTGAAGGACACCCACGATCCGGGGCCTGAAGTCGCTTCGATCGTTACCCGCGCGCTCGCGGTCATGCTGCTCCTGACCTCAGCCAGTCTCGTGCTCCAGCCCCGGCTCCAGACCGTGATCCGCGAGCACGCCCTGCGGCCCGGGCGCTGGCCGTGGCTGCAGCCTCTGGCGACCGTGGTGGCCGGTGCCATCGTCGGCTGCGCCGTGACGCTGACGTCGGTCGGTGCCGGTGCCCTCGGCACGGTCGCGCTTCTTTTCGTGTATCCGCTGCGCCTGACGCCGGGCCGGCTCGTAGCGACGGATCTCGCCCACGCCCTGCCGCTTGCCCTCGTCGCCGGCGCCGGACACGCCGTGCTCGGCCACGTCGATTACGGCCTGCTGGTGACGCTGCTCGCGGGATCGATCCCCGGCGTGCTGATCGGGACATGGTGTGCGCCGCGCGCGCCTGCCTGGCTGCTGCGCGGGCTGATCAGCGTCATGCTGGCCGCCACCGGCGGCCGCCTGCTCTTCGCGTGAGGCGGTTAAGCCCCGTGCCGGCGACGGCATCGACCGGGCCGTGGCAGGCCGAATTCCGGGCCGAACGTTGCGTTCGCGCAACGACTGGCACAGTTGTGGCAGTGCACCATGGCGCAGACGGTGATCAGCGTGTGCAGCCGGCAGTCGCTTGAAAATACAACGACGTATGGCCGCCGATAACCGCCGTCCCGCTGGAAAACTATTTTTACCGGTTGTGAAAAAATACTAATTTGCTGTAAACACACAGGACGGCCATCGTCGGGGCGTCGCTCGGCATCGCGTCCGAGGCAGCGATGTGGGCTGATAGTTTGATAACTGGACCCTCAAGGGGAGATAACCGCGTGAACTCAAAGAAGACGTTGTCGTTTGCGATTGCAGCGGTCCTGACCGCCGCAGGCGCAGGCATGGCCAATGCCCAGGCACCGGCGGCGGAACCGTCGCTCGGCCTGGAAGAAATCGTCGTGACGGCGCAGCGCCGTTCGGAAAATCTGCAGAACGTCCCCATCAGCATCCAGGCGCTGACGGGTGAGACGCTGAAGGAACTGAAGGTCTCGACTCTCGATGAGTTCGTGAAGTACCTGCCCAGCGTGTCGACGGCCACCCTCGGCCCCGGCCAGGGCAACATCTACATGCGTGGTCTCAGCGT
>CAIMCI010000408.1 GCA_903839465.1 uncultured Pseudomonadota bacterium | reverse complement strand
TGCAGACGGTAGACGTCCTGAATCTCGCGCACGAGGTAGTTGGCCAGCGCCTCCGAGCCCTGCAGGCGCAGGATGTCGTGCGGGTTCGGCTCGCCGTCCGCGATGACCTCGCCCTTCTCGACCGACTCGCCCTCGAACACGTTCAGATGGCGCCACTTCGGGATCAGCTCCTCGTACTTGTCACCACTCTCCGGCGTGATCACGAGACGACGCTTGCCCTTGGTCTCCTTGCCGAACGAGACCGTACCCGAGCGCTCGGCGAGGATCGCCGGATCCTTGGGCTTGCGGGCCTCGAAGAGGTCGGCAACGCGCGGCAGACCGCCGGTGATGTCGCGGGTCTTCGACGATTCCTGCGGGATGCGGGCGATGACGTCGCCGACAGACACCTTCGCGCCGTCAACGAGGCTCACCAGCGCGCCGGCCGGCAGGGCATAGATCGCCGGGATGTCCGTGTTGGCGAAGGTGACTTCCTTGCCCTTCGGCCCGAGCAGCTTGACGACCGGGCGCAGGTCGCGCCCGCCCGCACTGCGCTGCTTCGGATCCAGCACGACCGTCGATGACAGGCCCGTCACCTCGTCGACCTGGCTCGTGACGGTCATGCCGTCGACGAAGTCCTGGAACTTGATGAAACCCGCGACCTCGGTCACGACCGGGTGGGTATGCGGATCCCAGGTCGCGACGACCTGGCCGGCCGTCACGGCCGCGCCCTCGTCCACGTTGATAACGGCACCGTACGGAATCTTGTAGCGCTCGCGCTCGCGACCGAACTCGTCGACGACGCCGAGCTCACCGGAGCGCGAGGTCGTGACCAGGTGACCCTTCTCGTGGCGCACGGCCTTGATGTTGTGGAAGCGGATACTGCCCTTGCCCTTGAGCTCGACGCTGCTGGCCGCCGCCGCTCGCGAGGCCGCGCCACCGATGTGGAACGTACGCATGGTCAGCTGCGTGCCCGGCTCGCCGATGGACTGCGCCGCGATCACGCCAACCGCCTCGCCGATGCTGATGCGGCGACCGCGACCGAGGTCGCGTCCGTAGCACATCGCACAGACGCCGTAGCGGGTCGCACAGGTGATCGGGGAACGCACGAGCACCTGGTCGACACCCGCCTGCTCGATGAGCCGGACGAGCTTCTCGTCAATCAGCGTGCCGCGCGGCAGGAGCACTTCCTCCTGGGAACCAGGGCGCATCACGTCCTCGGCGATCACACGGCCGAGAACACGCTCACCCAGACCCTCGACGACGTCACCGCCCTCGACGATCGGCGTCATGGTCAGGCCGGCGTTCGTGTCGCAGTCGACCTCGGTGACAACCAGGTCCTGCGCGACGTCGCACAGGCGGCGGGTCAGGTAACCGGAGTTCGCGGTCTTCAACGCCGTGTCGGCCAGGCCCTTGCGGGCGCCGTGCGTCGAGATGAAGTACTGCAGGACGTTGAGGCCCTCACGGAAGTTCGCCGTGATCGGCGTCTCGATGATCGAGCCGTCGGGCTTTGCCATCAGGCCGCGCATGCCGGCCAGCTGGCGGATCTGAGCCGCGGAACCGCGGGCGCCGGAATCGGCCATCATGAAGATCGAATTAAAGGACTTCTGGCGAACCTTGGCACCCTTGGCGTCGATCGCCTCCTCCGTGCCGAGCTTCTCCATCATCGCCTTGGCGACCTGGTCGTTGGTACGCGACCAGATGTCGACGACCTTGTTGTAGCGTTCGCCGTTGGTCACGAGACCGGACGCATACTGGTCCTGGATCTCGGTGACTTCCCGCTCGGCACCCTCGAGGATCTTCTCCTTCTGGTCCGGCACCACCATGTCGTCGACGCCGATCGAAACGCCGGCGCGAGTGGCGTACGTGAAGCCGGTGTACATCAGCTGGTCGGCGAAGACCACCGTGTACTTGAGGCCGAGCGTACGGTAGCACTCGTTGATCGTCGCCGAGATCGTCTTCTTGGTCATGTCGCGGTTGATCACGTCGAAGGACAGACCCTTCGGCAGGATCTCGGACAGGAGCGCGCGGCCGACCGTCGTCGACACCGTGCGACGGCGCTCGATGTCGGTACCGTCGAGCTGGCGGATCCATTCGACCAGGCGGACCTTGATCTTGGCCTGCAGGCTGGCGACGCGGTTCTCGTAGGCGCGATGCACCTCGGCGACGTCCGAGAACATCATGCCCTCGCCTGGCGCGGCAACCCGCTCGCGGGTCATGTAGTACAGGCCGAGCACGACGTCCTGCGACGGAACGATGATCGGATCACCGTTGGCCGGGGACAGGATGTTGTTCGTCGACAGCATCAGGGCGCGCGCCTCGAGCTGCGCCTCAATCGACAGCGGCACGTGTACGGCCATCTGGTCGCCGTCGAAGTCGGCGTTGAACGCCGTGCAGACGAGCGGATGGAGCTGGATGGCCTTGCCCTCGATCAGCACCGGCTCGAATGCCTGGATGCCGAGGCGGTGCAGGGTCGGCGCGCGGTTCAGGAGCACCGGATGCTCGCGGATGACTTCCTCGAGGATGTCCCAGACCTCCGGGCCCTCGCGCTCGACCATGCGCTTGGCGGCCTTGATGGTCGTCGCCTCGCCGCGGATCTGCAGCTTGGAGAAGATGAACGGCTTGAAGAGCTCGAGCGCCATCTTCTTCGGCAGGCCGCACTGGTGCAGGCGCAACGTCGGTCCGACCACGATGACGGAGCGACCGGAGTAGTCGACGCGCTTGCCGAGCAGGTTCTGGCGGAAGCGGCCCTGCTTGCCCTTGATCATGTCGGCAAGCGACTTCAGCGGACGCTTGTTCGTGCCGGTAATGGCACGACCACGACGGCCGTTGTCGAGCAACGCGTCGACCGCCTCCTGGAGCATGCGCTTTTCGTTGCGCACGATAATGTCCGGCGCCGACAGCTCGAGCAGGCGACGCAGGCGGTTGTTGCGGTTGATGACGCGACGGTACAGGTCGTTGAGGTCCGAGGTCGCGAAGCGGCCGCCGTCCAGCGGCACCAGCGGACGCAGGTCCGGCGGCAGCACCGGCAGCACGGTCATCACCATCCACTCCGGCTTGTTGCCGGAGTCGATGAACGACTCGATGAGCTTCAGTCGCTTCGACAGGCGCTTGATCTTGGTCTCGGAGGTGGTCGAGCCCATCTCCTCGCGCACGCGCACGACCTCTGCCGGCAGGTCCATGCTCTTCAGCAGCTCATGCACGGCCTCGGCGCCCATGCGGGCATCGAACTCGTCACCGTGCTCCTCGATCGCCTCGAGGTACATCTCGTCGGTCAGCAGCTGGCCACGGGTCAGCGACGTCATGCCCGGTTCGATGACCACGAAGGCCTCGAAATAGAGCACGCGCTCGATCTCGCGCAGCGTCATGTCCAGCAGCAGGCCGATGCGCGACGGCAGCGACTTGAGGAACCAGATGTGGGCGGTCGGGCTGGCGAGCTCGATGTGACCCATGCGCTCGCGACGCACCTTCGACTGGGTGACCTCGACGCCGCACTTCTCGCAGATCACGCCGCGGTGCTTCAGTCGCTTGTACTTGCCGCACAGGCACTCGTAATCCTTTACGGGCCCGAAGATCTTGGCGCAGAAAAGACCATCGCGTTCCGGCTTGAAAGTCCGGTAATTGATGGTCTCCGGCTTCTTGACCTCGCCAAATGACCAGGACTTGATCAGCTCCGGGGAGGCCAGTCCGATCCGGATCGAATCGAAATGCTCCTTGGGCACGTCCTGCTT
>CAIMCI010000407.1 GCA_903839465.1 uncultured Pseudomonadota bacterium | reverse complement strand
CGGCGGCGCTCGCCGCGGCGTGGCGGACCGCGCCGGAGGTCAGGTCGTCGGCCGGCGGCAACACCGCGGCGAAGACGCGGTTGGTCCAGTCGACGATCGCCGGCGAGGAGCGGAAGTTCGCGGCGAGGCGCAGCGGCTCCGGGCGCAGCGTGCCGAGGCCGGCGTCGCGCACGCGCAGGAAGAGGCCGACGTCGGCCTCGCGAAAGCGATAGATCGACTGCATCGGGTCGCCGACCAGGAAGACGGTCCGGCCGTCGCCGGCGCTGAACCCCGCGGTCAGCCGTTCGAGCAGCGCCACCTGCGCCGCCGAGGTGTCCTGGAACTCGTCCACCAGGAGGTGGCTCAGCCGGTAGTCGAGGCGCAGCGCAAGGTCGCTCGGTTCCTCGCCGTCGCCGAGCGCAACGAGTGCGGCCCGCGACACCGCCACGAAATCGACCTCGCCCCGCTCGGCGAAGACGACCTCGAGTTCCGCAGCCGCGGTGCCGAGCAGGATGACGATCGCCTGCAGCGCCCGCCACTGCGGATCGCTGTAGGCGGTGTCCGGCAGCGCTGCCACGGTCTGCAGCGCCCGCACGACCGCCGGTTCGGCGGCGACGGCGGCGAGAAAGGCTTCCGCCGCTTCCTTCGCCGGGCGGTCGGACGTCGGAAAGCCCTGGCGCTTGTCGAGTTTCGAGCGCACCTTGCTGCCGGTCGAGACCAACAGCAGCTGGGCGACGCGCCGCCACAGGGTGAGCGACTCGCCGGTGGCGCCCAGATCGGTTGCGACGATCAGCTGCTCGCGCCAGCCGCCGGACCCGTCGGCCTCCCCGGCGGCGAGGTGCTTCGCGGCATGGCGCAGGTGCGCCAGCGCCTCCGCCCGCCACGGCGGCGGCAGCGCGGCGTGCGCTATGGCGAGGGCATCGCCCACGAGGCCCCGCAGCGACTCCTCGAGGAGCGCACGCACGGTCGCGGGCTCGCCCGCGAACTCCGCGGCGCTGACCCGTCGCAGCCAGTGCTCGCGGCGCGCGAGAAGATCGGTCAGCAGCGACTCGACGCGCGGCACCTCGTTGTCGACCCAGCTCAGCACTTCGGCGACGGCGCGACCCACCTCGTCGTCGTCCTCGAGGCGCGCGAGGGCGCGGCGCGCGGCTTCCCGGTAGAGGGGTTCTGCCGCCGTCGTCACCACGGGCGGAGCGCCGGTACCGGAGACGATCGGCAGCCGCCCGGCCAGCCACTGGCAGAGGGCGTCGAAGGTCAGGATCCGCAGCCGCCCCGGTTCGGCGGCAAGGCCCCAGCCGGACGCGGCATCGCGCGCGAGCACGGCGAGGGCGAGGTCGCGGGTACGCTGCTCGTGGTCGCTCGCCACGGGCTCCGCGCGGCGCGCCTGGTCGAGAGCCGTGAGCACGCGTTCGCGCATCTCGGCCGCGGCCTTGCGCGTGAAGGTGATGGCAAGCACTTCCTCGGGCTCGGCGCAGCGCACGAGGAGCGCCAGCAGGCGCTGCGTCAGGAGGCTCGTCTTGCCCGAACCGGCCGGGGCCTGGACGATGAACGAGCGCGTCGGATCGAGCGCGACCCGGCGCGCCGCCGCATCGGCGGCGAGACTGTCCCCGGCGATCGGTGGCGTATCAGACGCCATCGCCACCCTCCCCGTCGTCCGCCTCGACGACGCGGTCGGCCGGGTCACGCGCGACCCGGCAGGCCAGCGCGTGCGGGCAGTAGGTGCAGGCGTCGGGCGTCGGATCAACGCTTGCCCGTCCGCCGATGAATTCCGTCGCGAGCGCCGCGATCCGCGTCCGCCAGAGGGCGAGAAGCTGCGCGTAGGCCGCCGCGCCGTCCGCGGCGGCCGGGCCTGGCGGGCCGACGTCCGGCAGGAGACCGGTGGCGATCGCGACGCCCGCATAGGTCTGCCTGCCATGGGCGAGATGGGCGGTCACGACCGCCGCCGGCGCTTCGTCCAGGTGGATGGCGTAGAGCGGCAGCTGCACGTCGGTCAGCCGTTCCGCGTCCCAGGCGTGTGGCCGGCGACGGCCCGACTTGTAGTCGATCAGGACGGTCGCGCCGTCGGCCAGCCGGTCCAGCCGGTCGATCTTGACCTTCAGCGCGTGGCCGTCGAACTCGACGCTACGGTCCGCCTCGATGGCCTCGACCGTGAACGGCAGGCGCGCCCGTTCCACCTCGACCAGGCGCAGCAGCGCCGCGCGCAGCCAGTCGCGTTCGAGCCGCAGCAGCCTGCCCTTCGGCAGGCGCGCGGCCAGCTCGGCGACGGCCGCCGCGAGTGCCTCGTCGACGCAGCGCTCGCGCCCGGCTTCGTCCAGGGCGAGGAGGCGCGCCGACGTGCCAAGCGCCTGCCAGAGCCGGGCGAGAGCCTGGTGCGCGAGGTCGCCGCGCAGCCGGGCGCCGACGCCACCGCCCGGCGTCTCGAGCGCCTTGACCGACAGGCGCGACTCGAAGGCGGCGCGGAACGGACAGGCCGCCTGCAGGCCGATCGTCGTCGTACCGCCGCGGATCCGCACGCCCGGCGCCAGCGCCGGCAGCGCATCGGCCGGCACCGGCTGCACGCGCCGGCTCGCCGCGAGGGCGGCGAGCCAGTCGCGGCGCGGTTCGGCTGCACCGGCCTCCTGCGGCGCGAATCCGGCGAGCACGGGACTCGGCCGCTGCGCCACGTCGCCGTCGAACGTCGCGACCGACAGCACGAGTTCGTCGGCCCAGCCCCGCCAGTCGGCGAGCTGGCGCTCGGCCTCCGTGCGCGCCGCGCGCGCCAGCGCGGCCGGGACACCCGCGACCCGCTGG
>CAIMCI010000406.1 GCA_903839465.1 uncultured Pseudomonadota bacterium | reverse complement strand
CCACAATCACGTCGCGCTGAACCAGAAGCTCACGGACCATCTGGAGACGCCGGCCAACGGCGCGGTTCGCGAGCGCCTTTGGCAGGTACGCGCCAAACAGGTTCTCGTCACCGCCGGTGCCATCGAGCGTCCGCTGGTGTTCCCGGGCAACGACTTGCCGGGCGTTCTCCTTGCGTCCGCGGGGCGAACGTACCTGAACCGGTACGGCGTTCGTGTCGGCGACCGCATCGCCGTGGTTACGGCCCACGATGCGGCCTACCAGACGGCGTTCGAGTTGCAGGACGCCGGCAGCGAGATCGTCGTCATCGCCGAGATCCGCCCGGCCGTGGACCCGGCGCTGCTGGAGGCCGCGCGCGGTCGCGGTATCCGTGTCCAGCTGTCGAGTACGGTGCTCGGCACGACGGGCAAGCTGCGCGTCGCCAGCCTTACGGTAGGCACCGCGGGCGCCGGGGACGTCCAGGCCGGCGCCGCACTTCCCTGCGATGCCGTGCTCATGTCGGGAGGGTATACGCCGAGCGTGCACCTCCATTCGCAATCGCGCGGCAAGCTCGAGTGGAACGAGACGCTGGCGGCCTTTGTGCCGGGTCAGCCGGCCGAAGCAACCCTGTCGGCGGGTGCCTGCCGCGGCGTCTTCGGGCTCGAGGCGGTACTCAACGACGGTGCGATTCAGGGCGCCGCCGCTGCCCGGGCGACCGGCCGGACCGCATCGACTCCCGCCTATCGCGCCCGCGAGGCGGCGCTCATGTCCGGCGGGTTCCTCGGCGCCCTGCCGCAGCCCGGCGGCAAGCCCGGCAAGAAGGCCTTCGTCGACTGGCAGAACGACGTGACGACCCGCGACCTTGAGCTCGCCATCCGCGAGGGTTTCGTGTCGGTGGAACACGTCAAGCGCTACACGACCAATGGCATGGCCACCGACCAGGGCAAGACCTCGAACATGAACGCGCTGGCGTTCGTCGCGGCCTCGCTCGGCAGGCCGATCCCGGAGTGTGGCCTGACGACCTTCCGCATGCCCTACACGCCGGTCACGTTCGGCAGCTTTGCCGGCTACTCGCGCGGCGAGCTGTTCGATCCGGTCCGCCGCACGGCGATCCATGACTGGGCGCGGGAGCGCTCCGCGGTATTCGAGGACGTCGGCAACTGGAAGCGGGCCCGCTACTTCCCCCGTGGGGGCGAGGACATGCATGCCGCGGTCAACCGGGAGTGCGTGGCCGTCCGGCACGGCTGCGGCATCTTCGACGCCTCGACGCTTGGTAAAATCGAAGTGGTCGGTCCCGATGCGGCGACGTTTCTGGAGCGCCTCTACGTCAACTCCTGGTCGAGTCTCAAAGTCGGCCGGTCGCGCTACGGCATCCTCTGCCGCGAGGACGGCTTTGTGTACGACGATGGCGTCATCGCCCGCCTCGCCGACGATCGCTTCCATGTGACGACGACGACCGGCGGCGCGGCGCGCGTGTACGCGTTCATGGAAGACTACCTCCAGACCGAATGGAGCGACCTCTCGGTCTGGCTGACGTCGATCACGGAGCAGTACTCGGTCATCGCCGTCCAGGGACCGAATGCGCGGCGCGTCCTCGAGCCGTTGGTCGCCGGCGTCGACCTGTCGGCGGCCGCGATGCCGCACATGGCCGTGGCGGAGGGCACGATTCTCGGCGTGCCGATGCGACTGTTCCGCGTCAGCTTTACCGGTGAGCTCGGCTTCGAAGTCAACGTACCGGCCGATTACGGCCGGGCCGTCTGGGAGGCGATCTACGCCTCGGGCGAGAACCACGGCGTCGTCGCCTATGGCACCGAGGCCATGCACGTGCTGCGTGCGGAGAAGGGCTACATCATCGTCGGCCAGGACACCGACGGCACGCTCACACCCGACGACGCCGGCCTTGGCTGGGCGGTCGGCAGGCAGAAGCCGGACTTCGTCGGCAAGCGCTCTCTTGCCCGCGCGTCGATGCACAAGGACGACCGCAAGCAGCTTGTCGGGCTGCGCACGCTCGACCCCAACCTCGTGCTCGAGGAAGGCGCCCAGGTCGTCGAGAGCCCTGGCCAGACCCCGCCGATGCGGCTGATCGGCCACGTGACCTCGTCCTATCAGAGCGCCGTTCTCGGCCACTCGATTGCGCTCGCCGTGGTTCGCGGTGGTCGGGCGCGCCTCGGCCAGACGCTCTACGTTCCGATGCCGGACGGTGAAATACCGGTTACCGTGACCTCGACCGTGTTCTACGACACGGAAGGAGCCCGCATCCATGGCTGAGCCAACCGGAAATCGCGCCATGAAGAACCTGTCCGATGCCCGCCTGCCGCCGGCCGTTGCCCGCCGCGACTGGCTTCAGCCGCTGGCCCCGCGCGCGCGGTTCACGCTGCGCGGTGGCCCGGCGGCGCTCGCCGCCGCGGGCAGTACCTTTGGCCTCGCGCCGTCTACCGACGCGTGCCGCGCGGTTGCAACAGCGACCCGCGCCGCACTCTGGCTCGGGCCGGATGAGCAGCTTCTGATCGGACTGGAGGCCGACACCGTGGCGATCCGCGTAGCCCTCGAGGCGGCGCTCGCCGGCATTCCGCACTCGCTGGTCGACATAAGCCACCGCCAGACCGCGCTCGAGATCAGCGGCCCGAATGCCGCTGACATACTCAACGGCGCATCACCGCTGGACCTGTCGCTGGAAGCGTTCCCGGTCGGCATGTGTACCCGAACGCTCCTCGACAAGGCGGACATCGTCCTCTGGCGGACGCGGAGCGATGCCTTTCATATCGAGGTCTGGCGTTCATTTACCGACTACGTCGCCTCGCTCTTGAGCGAGATCGGCAGGGAGTTCCATCCCGGCGGCGACCGCGCGGCCTAGGCCACGATCACGTGCCGGACAGCATCGACCGGCCGGAGTAAGCGCATGAAGCTGAGCGTCCTTGACATCTTCAAGATCGGAATCGGCCCGTCCAGTTCCCACACGATGGGGCCGATGAACGCGACTCGCCTGTTCGGCGAGGACCTCGTTGCCCGGAACCTGCTGGAGACGACCCGCCAGGTCAGCGTGCAGCTCTACGGCTCGCTGGCCCTCACCGGTCGTGGCCACTGCACGGACCGCGCGGTCCTCCTCGGCCTCGAGGGCTTCGCACCGGAAACGCTCGACCCGAACGCCGTCGAACCCACGCTTGACCGGATCCTCAAGTCGCAGCGACTGCGGCTCCTTAGCCGTCACGAGATCGAGTTCGACGAGGCACTGGATCTTCTCTGGCTGAAGGACCAGGTGCTGCCAGGCCACCCGAACGGCATGCGCGTGACGGCGTTCGGTGACGGCCGCGAGCCGCTGTACAGCGAGGAATTCTATTCGATCGGCGGCGGCTTCGTTCTGCGTGCCTCGGAACTCGGCAAGGACAGTGCCGGTGGCAACGATGTCACGGTGCCCTATCCGTTCACATCGGGTGACACGCTGCTCGCCCAGTGCCGCGAGCACGGTCTCGAGATCCATGAGCTGGTCGCCGCCAACGAGCGCGCGTTCAGGCCGGCCGCCGAGACCCAGAAGGCGTTGCTCCGGATCTGGGAGGTCATGCAGGCCTGCGTCGAGCGCGGCTTCCGGGCCAGTGGCAACCT
>CAIMCI010000405.1 GCA_903839465.1 uncultured Pseudomonadota bacterium | reverse complement strand
GCTGGTCGAGGCGATCTGCCAGGTTGCGCGTTCCATGAAGCTCAGGACCGTCGCCGAGCGGGTCGAGAGCGCGGAGGTGCTGGAGATCCTGGGCGCGCTCGGCGTCGACTACGCGCAGGGGTTCCATATCGATGAGCCGCGCCCCTTGAGCGAGTTTCCGCACCGCCATTGAGCCCCCGGCCGGTCGCCCCCGCGCGGCCTAGCGAACACGGATCCGGCACTCCGGGTCGGCCTCCTGGGTCGGCCCCCCGGCGGATGCGGGGTTCCGATCCGGGGGGTGAGTCCTTTTTCCCGGCCCTTCGTTAGACCGAAGCCTGGCACGCGTGGACGGGGCGGCCGGCGAGCTTGTCCGGTGAGCCGTCACGCGTTACACTGTAACGCGTTACATCTGGAGAGCGACATGGCACTGCCGTCCGAGCGGATGAAGGCAATGCGGGAACGACGCGCGGAGCGCGGGTTGCGCGAGCTGCGCCTGGTCGTGCCCGATGCCCGATCCGCAACGGTCCGCAGGCGGGTCGCAAAACAGGTTGCGGGCCTCAATCGGTCCCACGAGCTGCAGGCTCTCGAGCGGATCGAGGCGGTATCGCTGCTCGACGAGCGATGAAGCGCGGCGACGTCGTGACGGTCGCCGCCGCCGGCGACTACGGCGAGCCGCGACCGGCGGTGATCGTCCAGACGGACGCGCTGCCCGCCGACCATGCCTCGGTCGTCGTTTGTCAGATGACCTCGGAATGCAGCGACGCGGCGGATTTCCGGCTGACCATCGAGCCGACGGCCCGGAACGGGCTGCGCGTGAGATCGCAGGTCATGGCCGACAAACCGGTAACGATTCGCCGCGAACGTATCGGTCGCCTTGCCGGGCGCCTGGATGACAAGGATGTTGCCCGCCTCAATGTCGCGCTGGCCTTCGTGATGGGCCTCGCCGACTAGCCGCACCGCCGGACGGGTATTCACCCGCGTTTCTAACACCGTGTTCCTCGTGGCCGGCGAACCGCGGCCGTCAACAGGCGATAAACTCCCGGGATGGACGCCCATACCGCAAATACCGCGCAGGAGGCCACGGCCAAAAACGCCCGTGCGGGCGTCGAGGTGCGCAGCGCCTGGAGCGTCCCGGCGCTCGCGGTTGCTCCGATGATGGAGTGGACCGACCGGCACTGCCGCTATTACCTGCGGCTCTGGTCGCCAACCGCGCTCCTCTACACGGAGATGGTCGTGGCCGACGCCATCCTGCACGGGGACCGCGACCGGCTGCTCGGCTTTCATGCGGCCGAGCAGCCGCTCGCCCTGCAGCTCGGCGGCAGCGAGCCCGCCGCGCTCGCCGCGGCGGCGCGCATCGGCGCCGAGTTCGGCTATTCCGAGATCAACCTCAACTGCGGCTGTCCGAGCGACCGGGTCCAGCGCGGTACGTTCGGCGCCTGTCTCATGCGCGAGCCCGCGCGGGTGGCCGAGGCGGTGGCCGCGATGAAGGCCGCGGTCCGGGTCCCGGTCACGGTCAAGTGCCGGATCGGCGTTGACGACGAGGTGGGTGATGCGTTCACCGGCCGGTTCGTCGCACCGCTCGTCGCCGCGGGCGTCGACGGTCTCGTCGTCCATGCCCGCGCCGCCATCCTGAAGGGCCTGTCGCCGAGGGAAAACCGCGAGGTACCGCCGCTCGACTACGGGGTCGTCTACCGCCTGAAGGCGGCCTATCCGGCGCTGCCGATCGTGCTGAACGGCGGCCTGAAGACGGTGGCGGACGTCGCGGCGACCGCGGGTCGCGTCGATGGCGTGATGCTCGGTCGCGAGGCCTACCACCGGCCGCAGGTGCTGGCCGAGATCGACCTCGCCCAGGGGCGCACCATAGTGGCGCCGACACCGGAGGCGGTGCTCGCCGCCTTCCTGCCGTACGTCGAGTCGGAACTCGCGCGCGGCACGCGCCTGCACTCGATCACCCGCCACGTCCTCGGTCATTACGCCGGCCGGCCGGGCGCGCGCGCGTTCCGCCGCACGCTGAGCCTTGCCTCGACCCGGCCCGAGGCCGGCACCGGCCTCCTGCTGGCCGCCGAGCGCGCGGCGCGCGAACGCCCGGCCGCCTGAAGCTACGCGTGGTCGGCCGCGGGCGCGGCGTCAGTGCGCCTCGGGTGCCGGCACCGGCGCCGGATCAAAGCTCGGGCCGTTGGCCAGGAGCCAGGTCGTCGCCGCAAAGGCCGCGACCACCTGGTCGAGATCCGCGGCGTTGAGCTGCGCCAGCGTGTCGTTCGCCGTGTGGTGGATGTCGAAGTAGGTCGTGTTGTCCTGGGCGAGGTCAAAGACCGGCACGCCGTGCTCGTGCAGCAGCCTCAGGTCCGCGCCGCCGTGCGCGCCGGCGCCCTCGCTGACGATGCCGAGGGGCTTCAGCACGTTGAGGAGAGCGCCGAACGCCGCGTCCTGGTCCAGATCG
>CAIMCI010000404.1 GCA_903839465.1 uncultured Pseudomonadota bacterium | reverse complement strand
GAGCAGTTCCGCGTCGCGGTGGATCTGGACGGCCAGTTCCCGGGTCGGCGCCAGAATGAAGCCGCGCGGCGAGCTGATCGGTTTTTCGGGGGAGGCGGGGTTGCGCAGCAGCTGCGCGTACATGGCCACCAGGAACGCGGCGGTCTTGCCGGTGCCCGTCTGTGCCTGCCCGGCGACGTCGAGGCCGGACAGGGCGCGCGGCAGGGTCTGGGCCTGGATCGGGGTGCAGCGCTCGAAGCCGGCGTCGGCGATGCCCCTCGCCAGGGACTCCGGCAGGTGCAGGCTCGAGAAGCTGATCTGGACGACGGGTGTCGGTTCGGTCACGGTGGTATCTGTCGGTTCGCTCACGGCTGTATCACAGACCAGAAATTTGAGACTTGCAATGCGGACGGGGAACGGCTAAAAATAGCGCCAACCCGCGCGGCCGGACCGCGCACCCCCCGTTGAACGTAGCCCTCGATCCTCAGCGACCTGTCGATTTCCAAGGACGCTTCGCAAGGCCGATTGTTCCTCGCGCCGCATCCTGACAGGCCTCCTGCAGAACGGACGGCTGCCATTCGGCGAACGGGGACTCCCGCGACACCTGCTTCCCACGGTCCACCGCGCCCGGCGAGTCGGCCGGCGGTTACCGAGGTGGCAGGGCCGGGGTGCAGAGGGATAAGCGGTTTCGAGACGGGAAATCCGGTTCGGAGCCGGGTTTCGGAGCCGGGCGAGTAGCGCCGGCCTGGCATCAGCGGGCGACAGCGCGCGGTGCCCGAAAGCTTCGCGGTTCCGTCTTCTGGATTCACGGTACACATCCTTGCACGCAGTCAGAATGAGCTCTAAGCGTCATTGCGCGCATCCACAGTTCCAACGGCAGTTGCACGAGTAGCAGTCAGAACTCCCCAAACCGGCTCCCCGAACGCGTTCGGCGTCGCGGTCTAATTGTGACCGCGTGTGACCGATCCGTCATTGTGCCGCAATGCGCTGGTGCCGTCACGACTACCTGCACCTAATCCCGGACCCCATCACCCTTCAGCCGAACCCCATCCACAGCCAGACGCATTTCCAACGCCCGGACTTCCGTTCCGGTCGATCCATAGCAACGAGGAGGATTCACCGCGTGAGCGGCAGCAATATCGTCCATACATCTGACGCGACGTTCGACAAGGACGTACTGAAGTCGGACAAGCCAGTACTACTGGATTTCTGGGCCGAATGGTGTGGCCCGTGCAAAGCAATCGCGCCGATGCTGGACGAAGTCGCGCGCGATTACGCGGGCCGAGTCACGGTCGCCAAGCTCGACATCGACGCCAATCCCGGCACGCCGCCCAAGTACAACATCCGCGGCATCCCGACCCTGATGCTGTTCAAGGGCGGCCAGGTCCACGGCCAGAAGGTCGGCGCGCTGACGAAGTCGCAGCTGACGGCGTTCCTGGATAGCAACCTGTGAGGGGTTTCCTAGGCAACCAGGCCCGCGGCAACCGGCCCAAGGGGCAGAAGCACGGCGGCGGCGGCGGCAACCGCGACGAACGCGGTGGCAACCGCGCACCGCGCGGCGAGCGCAGCGAACAGCAGCACCACGGGATGCAGGACGATCACCTGGACGGTGACGACCTGGGGACCATTTCGGCGGCCGACCTCGAGGCCAGTCGCCGGTCCCTGAACCTGACGGAGCTGAAGAAGAAGCCGATTTCGGAGCTGGTGCAGATGGCCGAGGCGCTCGGCCTCGAGAACGTCGCCCGCCAGCGCAAGCAGGACGTGATCTTCTCGCTGCTGAAGGCGCATGCGCGCAACGGTGAGGACATCTATGGTGACGGCGTGCTCGAGATCCTGCAGGACGGCTTCGGCTTCCTGCGCTCGGCCGACGGCTCTTACCTTGCCGGTCCGGACGACATTTACCTCAGTCCGAGCCAGGTTCGCCGCTTCAACCTGCGTACCGGCGACTCGATTTCCGGACTGATCCGTCCGCCGAAGGACGGCGAGCGCTATTTCGCGCTGCTCAAGGTTGGCCAGATCAACTACGAGTCGCCGGAGAGCTCGCGCAACAAGGTCCTGTTCGAGAACCTGACGCCGCTGCATCCTACCAAGCGACTCAAGCTCGAGCGCGGCAACGGCAGCACCGAGGACCTCACGGCGCGGGTTATCGACCTGTGCTCGCCGCTCGGCAAGGGCCAGCGCGGCCTGATCGTTTCGCCGCCCAAAGCCGGTAAGACGATGCTTCTGCAGAACATCGCGACTTCGATCACGTTCAATCACCCCGAGGTGTATCTGATCGTGCTCCTGATTGACGAGCGCCCGGAGGAAGTGACGGAGATGTCGCGCACCGTCAAGGGCGAGGTCGTCGCCTCGACCTTCGACGAGCCGGCCAGCCGCCACGTACAGGTGGCCGAGATGGTCATCGAGAAGGCGAAGCGCCTCGTCGAGCACAAGCGCGACGTGGTCATCCTGCTCGATTCGATCACGCGCCTTGCGCGCGCCTACAACACGGTCGTGCCGAGCTCCGGCAAGGTGCTGACCGGTGGCGTGGACGCCAATGCATTGCAGCGCCCGAAGCGGTTCTTCGGTGCGGCCCGCAACGTCGAGGAGGGCGGCTCCCTGACGATCATTGCAACAGCGCTGATCGACACCGGGTCGCGAATGGACGACGTGATCTTCGAGGAGTTCAAGGGTACCGGCAACTCGGAAATCCACCTCGATCGGCGCATCGCCGAGAAGCGGATCTTCCCGGCGGTCAACATCAACCGCTCGGGCACCCGCCGCGAGGAACTGATCACGGCGACCGACGAGCTGCAGAAGATGTGGATTCTGCGCAAGCTGCTCCATCCGATGGACGAGCTGGCGGCAATCGAGTTCCTTCTCGACAAGATGAAGGACACGAAGACCAACGGCGACTTCTTCGATTCGATGAAGCGCTGACCCGACGGGACACGGTCGGCCGACGGACATGGCAGCAGCCTGGCAGGTGCTCGCAAGGAGCGATGCTAAGCTCGCTGCCGTGATTCGTCTCGTCGGTCCGTGTGCCCTCGAACCTTCCCTGAACCCGCCCTACGAGGCGCTGCTGTCGGCGATCGCCCACCAGCAGCTGCACGGCGTCGCCGCGCGGGCGATCCTCGGTCGCCTCGCGGCCCTGGACGGCGGGCCGACGCTGCCGTCGCCGGCGGCGCTCCTCGCGTGCCCCGACGATCGCCTGCGCGGTGTGGGCCTGTCCAGGTCGAAGCTCGCGGCGATGCGCGACGTGGCGGCGCGCACCCTCGATGGCACGGTACCCGACCTCCCGGCGATGAGCGCGATGGACGATGAAGCCATCATCGAACGGCTCGTCGCCGTGCGCGGCGTGGGCAGGTGGACGGCGCAGATGATTCTCATCTCGACGCTCGGCCGTCCCGACGTCATGCCGGCCGACGACTACGGTGTCCGCCTCGGCTACCAGTGGGCGTTCGGCCTCGCCGAGCTGCCGAAACCGCGCGAGCTGCTGACCCTGACGGAGCGCTTCGCACCGTTCCGGTCGACCGTCGCGCTGTACTTCTGGCGTTACGTCGACCTGCGCCGCGCGAATGGCACGGCGGCGGTCGCGCCGGCGAAGGGCCGGCGCAAGGCCAGGTCCCGAACCGCAGCGTCGGCAGGCGAGGGCCGTCTGCCCGGCGCGGGCGCCAGGGGTACCGGGGCGGGTCGCAAGAAAGCGACGCCGAAGGCAACCCGGCGCTAGCGCAGGCCGCGGCGTCTGCGTGCGGCCTGCGCCGGGACCTGCGTTAATGGGCCGGTGGCGGCAGGCCCTGATCGAGGCGCTGCTTCATCGAGGCCTCGACGTCGATGAGCTTCTGGCGCTGCGCCCCCGTCAGGACCGACCAGATCTGGGCACGCAGCTGGCTCTCCTGCTGGATACCCTGGCTGGTCAGGTCGCCCATCACCTGCGCGGCCTTCGCGACCACCGTGCTGTAGTTGGCGTCGTCCGGTCGCGTCTGCATCAGTGCCTGCATCTGCGCGTGCATCTGGCTGCGCCGCTGCTCGCCGGATGCCCGGCCGCTGTCGGCGAAGCCCTTGATCGTATCCGCCTGCTCCTGCGACAGGCCGATCGCCGAGGCGTGGTGCAGCACGAGGCCGGCGTACATGCCGCCGGCCGCGCCCGGCGGGCCGAGGTGGTGCGCGTGCGGTGGAGCGCCGTCGCTAGGCGCGGCGGCCAGCGGCTCGCCCGCGAGGGCTGTGCCTGCTAGCAGTGACAGTGCAAGTGCCGCCAGCGGCGGACCGAGGCGCGGCATAGGTTTGAAGTGCGACATGGGCTGGGCTCCGTTGGAAGGGTTTGCCGTGCCGGGGTGGCTGGCATCGGGTACGACCGCAGCATGCCGATGGCGGTTCGACGATTGCTATCGCCGGACGGCAAAGTTGGGCGCGCGCGGGGCAAAGAAAGGTGAAGCGATGCGCCGCCCCGTGACAGCGGCAGGGGGGCGCTGCACCATACCGACATGGAAACACCCGAACCGATCCGCCTGCTGATCGTCGACGACGATCGGGAGCTGACCTCGATGCTGACCGAATACCTCGGCAACGAGGGCTTTCGCGTCGAAGTCAGTCATGACGGTGCCGAGGCCGGCCGCCTGCTGGGCACGGGCATTCGCTACGACCTCGTCGTGCTCGACGTGATGCTGCCGGGTACCAACGGGCTCGACCTGCTGCGCAGCCTGCGCGCGCTCGCCGTGGCGCCACCGGTCGTCATGCTGACGGCGCGCGGCGACGACGTGGATCGCATCGTCGGTCTGGAGCTCGGCGCCGACGACTACCTGCCGAAGCCCTTCAATCCCCGCGAACTGGTGGCGCGGCTGCGGGCCGTGCTCAGGCGCGGCACGGAGCGGCGCGCGGCGAGCGAAGAGGTGCTGCAGATCGCGCCGATCCTGCTCGACGTGCCGCGCCACGTCGTGCGGGTCCGCGACGCCGCGGTCACGCTGACGGGTGCCGAATTCCGCGTGCTCGAGGTGCTGATGCGCTCAGTCGGCCGGGTGGTCAGCCGGGAACAGCTGACCGAGCAGGCGCTCGGACGGCCACTCGAGCTGTACGACCGCAGCATCGATACCCACGTCAGCAACCTGCGCCGCAAGCTCGGCCTCACGTCATCCGGCGATCCGGAAATCCGCGGCATACGCGGTGCCGGCTACCTGCTGACACAGGCCGGCGCCCCGTGACACGGCTGTACACGCGCATCCTGCTGTCGCTGTGGGGTGCGATGATCGTCATCGTGCTCGGCGCGGTGGGTCTGACCTGGCTCGTGCTGCTCGAGCACGGCGACGAGATCGGGCGGGCACCGGCGCACCTCGCGCACGAGGCCACCCAGGCGCTCAGCGACGACGGCGAGCAGGGCCTGCGCGGCTGGCTGGTCCATGTCATGGCCGAGCACCGCGACGTGCACATCTTCGTCGTCGGCCCCGACGGCCGCGAACTGCTCGGCAGGCCGCTGCCGCCGCGCGTGGCCTGGCTTGCCGGCCACCGTATCGAGGAGCAGCAGGCGCGGTCCGAGTCGCCGCCGCCACCGCCGCCGTCACCGCTGGCGGCACGGCTCCTGCCACCGCGGCCGGTGCCGGTGCTCGTCAGCGCCAACGGCGCCGAATACATGCTCATCGTCGTTCCGCACCACGGCATGTTCACGCCCTTCGAGCAGCCGTGGGCGCGCCTCGCGTTCCTGCTGCTGGCGATCTCCGTGACCGGGATCGCGAGCCTGTGGCTGACCCGCTCGGTATCGCGCCCGGTGGCGGCGCTCGGTGCCGCGACACGCGAACTGGCCACCGGCAACCTCGCCGCGCGCGTCGCGGCGCCCGTCAGCAGTCGTCGCGACGAGCTGGGCGCGCTCGCCCGCGACTTCGATGCCATGGCCGGCCGCCTGCAGGAGCAGGTCGACGCCAAGGAACGGCTGCTGCAGGACATTTCCCATGAACTGCGCTCGCCACTGGCGCGCATGCGCGTGGCGCTTGGCCTCGCGCGCCAGAGCGGGGCGAGCACCGGCCTGCAGCTCGACCGGATCGAGCAGGAAGCCGAGCGGCTGAACGCGCTCATCGGCCAGCTGCTGACGCTGTCGCGACTGGGTGTCGACGGTGTGCGCCTTGCCGCCGACCCCGTCGATCTCGGCGATCTGATCGACACGATCGCGCGCGACGCGGCGTTCGAGGGCCAGGCGCGCGGCATCCGCGTCGCCTGGCAGCCGCCGGCCGCCGCCGTCACGGTGCGCGGCGACCCGTCGCTGCTGGCGAGCGCCATCGAAAACGTCGTGCGCAACGCCCTGCGCTACACCCCCGAGCGGAGCACCCTGTCGCTGGCGATCGCGCCCCTCGGCCCGTCCCGGGTCGCCGTCACCGTCGAGGACGAGGGTCCGGGCGTGCCCGAGGCGGAACTGAAGCAGATCTTTGCGCCGTTCCACCGCGTGGCCGAGTCGCGCGGTCGCGACAGCGGCGGGGACGGGCTCGGACTGGCGATCACCGATCGGGTGCTGCATGCGCACGAGGGCTCTGCCCGCGCCGAGAACCGGCCCGGCGGCGGCCTCAGGGTGACGCTGGAGCTGCCCGTCGGCCACTGAACGGCCCGGAGCCGCCGTGCCGTCCGGGGCCGCCTCAGCCGCGCCGTGACAGGGCGCGGTGGGCGATGTCGTGCCGGAACTGCATGCCCTCGAAGCGCACCGCACCGACCAGCGCATAGGCGGCATCGCGCGCCTCCGCCACCGTGGCACCCAGCGCCGTCGCGCACAGCACGCGGCCGCCGCCGGTGACCACCCGACCGTCCTGTTCGCGCGTGCCGGCGTGGAAGACCTTGCCGGGCAGCGCATCGGCGGCATCGAGGCCTTCGATCGGTTTGCCGGTCTGAACCTTGTCCGGATAGCCGCCGGCGGCGAGGACCACGCCAACGGCCGGGCGCGGATCCCAGTCGCAGGCGGTTTCGGCCAGACGGCCGGCGAATGCCGCTTCGATCAGGTCGACGAGATCGGAGCGCAGGCGCATCAGCACAGGCTGCGTCTCCGGATCGCCGAAGCGGCAGTTGAACTCGAGAACGTTCGGGGTTCCGTCGGCGGCAACCATGAGGCCTGCATAGAGGAAGCCGCGGTAGCGGGTGCCCACCGCCGAGAGCGCCCGCACCGTCGGCAGCATCACGTCGCGCATCGCCCGCTCGTGGACCGCGCGGGTGACGACCGGCGCCGGCGAGTAGGCGCCCATGCCGCCCGTGTTCGGGCCCTCATCGCCATCGCGCAGCCGCTTGTGGTCCTGGGAAGTGGCGAGCGGCAACACGGTATCGCCGTCGACGAGCGCGATGAAGCTCGCCTCCTCGCCGTGCAGGAATCCCTCGACGACGACCTCGCGCCCGGCATGGCCGAACTCGCCCGCGAACATCGAGTGCACGGCGGCTTCGGCCTGCGCGTGCGTGTCGGCGATGATGACGCCCTTGCCGGCGGCGAGCCCGTCGGCCTTGACCACGAGGGGCAGTCTCTGCGCCCGGACCCAGTCGGCGTCGAAGGTGGCGGCGGTGAAGACGCGATAGGCCGCGGTCGGGATGCCGTGGCGCGCCATGAAGTCCTTGGCGAAGGACTTCGAGCCCTCCAGGCGCGCGGCCGCGGCGGTCGGCCCGAAGCAGGCAAGCCCCGCGGCGGTGAACTCGTCGACCACGCCGGCAACGAGCGGCGCCTCGGGCCCGACGATCGTCAGGTCGATGCGCTCGTCCAGCGCGTGCCGCAGCAGGCCGGCGATGTCCTCGGTCGGGATCGGCACGTTCCGGACCCGCGCCTCGCGCGCCGTGCCGGCATTGCCGGGCGCGACGTGCACGGCGCTCACGCGCGGCGACTGGGCGACCTTCCACGCGAGGGCGTGTTCGCGACCGCCACCACCGATGATCAGTACGCGCATGCTCAGTGCCGGAAGTGGCGCAGGCCCGTGTAGACCATCGCGAGGCGGTGCTCGTCGGCGGCGGCAATCACCTCGGCATCGCGCAGGCTGCCGCCCGGCTGGATGACCGAGCTGATGCCGCTTTTGGCCGCGAGGTCGAGGCCGTCGCGGAACGGGAAGAAGGCATCGGAGGCGAGCGCCGCGCCGCTGAGGGAAAGACCGGCCTCGGCGGCTTTGAGCGTCGCGATGCGGCAGGAATCGATGCGACTCATCTGCCCGGCACCGACCGCGAGCGTGGCACCGTCTTTCGCGAACACCAGCGCGTTCGACTTCACGAAATGAGCGATCGCCCAGGCGAACTCGAGGTCCGCGTACTCGGCGTCGCTCGGTGTGCGCGCCGAGACGACGCGCAGGTCCGCGCGCCGGATCGGCAACACGTCGCGGTCCTGCACGAGCAGTCCGCCACCGACGCTCTTCACCTCCAGGCCGCCGACGAGGCCGGCCGGCAGCGGTCCGGTGACCAGCACGCGGACGTTCTGCTTGGCGGCGGTCAGGGCCAGGGCCTCGGCGCTCGCCTCCGGCGCGATGATGACTTCGACGAACTGGTTGGCGAGGATCTGCGCCGCGGTCTGCGCGTCGAGCGGGCGGTTGAAGGCGATCACGCCGCCGAAGGCGGAGGTCGGATCGGTGCGGTAGGCGGCGAGGTACGCCGACCTCGCATCGGCGGCGACCGCCGCGCCGCAGGGATTGGCGTGCTTGACGATGACGCAGGCCGGCTCTGCGAACTGGCGCGCGCACTCGAGGGCCGTGTCGGCGTCGGCGATGTTGTTGTAGGACAGATCCTTGCCCTGCAGCTGGCGCGCACGGGCGACCGAGGCGCCCTCGGCGGCGGGATCGAGGTAGTACGCGCCGCGCTGGTGCGGATTCTCGCCATAGCGCAGGTCGGCGAGCTTGCGGTAGCTCAATGTCAGCGTCGCCGGCATCGCCTCCGTTGCCGGTGACTCGAGCTGGCTGCTGAGCCAGGCGCTCACGGCAGTGTCGTAGCGCGCCGTGTGGGCGTAGGTCTTCTGCGCGAGGCGGCGCCGGTCGGCTTCGAGCGTGCCGCCGGCGCGCAGCGCCTCGAGGAGCCCCGCGTAATCCTCGGGTTCGACGACGACGGCGACGCGGGCGTGGTTCTTGGCGGCTGCGCGCAGCATCGCCGGACCACCGATGTCGATGTCCTCGACCGCTTCCTCGTAGGTGCAGCCGGCCCGGGCGACCGTGCTCGTGAACGGGTAGAGATTGACGACGAGCAGGTCGATCGGCCGGATGCCGTGTTCGCTCATGACGGCGGCATCGGTTGGCAGGCGCCCGAGCAGCGCTCCGTGCACGCGCGGGTGCAGGGTCTTGACGCGGCCGTCCATGATTTCCGGGAAGCCGGTGTAGTCGGCGACTTCGGTGACCTTGAGGCCGGCGCCGGCCAGGGCCCGCGCCGTGCCGCCGGTCGACAGGAGCTCGACGCCGAGCGCGGCGAGCTGCGTCGCGAACTCGACGATGCCGGTCTTGTCGGAGACCGACAGGAGCGCGCGGCGGACCGGCTGACGAGCGTCAGCGGCAACTGTATTCGATGCGTCTTCGTTCAAGGCTCACCCGTTCAACTGACCGACCTAAAGCCCGTATTCCTTCAGCTTCTTGCGCAGCGTGCCGCGGTTGATGCCGAGGATTTCCGCAGCGTGGCTCTGGTTGCCGTCGGCATGCGAGAGCACGGTGCGAAACAGCGGCTCCTCGATCTCGCGCAGCACCAGTTCGTAAAGTCGCGACGGCTTGTGGCCGTTGAGTTTCTCGAAGTAGGCGCCGAGGGCGGCTTCTGTCTGCTCGCGCAGCGGCATGTCGCGCAGCGCCGTGCGTGACGGCGGACGGACGACGATAGGCCGGCGCGGACGCGCCGACTTCTTGGCCTTCACCATCGATGGGCTCCCCCCGTCGGCTCGGATCCTTGTGTAACGATGCCACCCGCGCGGCATCGAAAGGCCCGATTTCTAGTCGTTTCCCCGGTGCGACGCGGCCATGGCGCACCGGGCGGGTGAGCCTCAGCCTGCCCTGCGCCGGCCACCCTCGCTCCCGGCCATTGCCAGGGCGTCGGGACCGTCAGGTTGCGCGACCGCCAGCCACGCCTGCACCCACTGGCGCTGGACGAGTGCCGAGTCAGCCTCGCGTGCGTGCGCGAAGAGTGCCTCCGGTGACCCATCCGGTACCGACCCGTCGCCGGCCGGCGCAATCGACGTGGACTGCGCCAGGACCGAATCGCGGTACCAGCCGAGATGCTTGCGAGCCACCCTGGGACCCGCATGTTCGCCGTAGAAGGCGTACAGGTCGTCGAGGTGGACGAGGATGATATCACGCACCTCGGCTGCCGTCGGCGGCCCGCCGCCACCGGTGGCGGTGCCGAGGAATCCGCGGATCGCGCGGAAGATCCACGGTTGCCCGAGGGCCGCCCGGCCGATCATCACGCCGTCGGCGCCGGTCAGGTCGAGAACCCGTCGAGCTTTGGCGCCCGAGTCGATGTCGCCATTGGCGAAAACCGGAATCCGCACCGCGGCCTTGATCGCCCGGATGGTGTCGTACTCGGCCTCGCCGTTGTACATATCGGCGCGGGTGCGGCCGTGAACGGCAAGTGCTGCGATGCCGCAGTCCTCGGCGATGCGGGCAATGGTGACGCCGTTGCGCTGCGCGGGGTCCCAGCCGGTGCGGATCTTCAGTGTCACCGGCACGCCGGCGGCGGCGACCGTGGTGCGGAGGATCTCGGCGACGAGGGCTTCGTCGCGCAGCAGCGCGGACCCGGCCGCCTTGTTGCAGACCTTCTTGGCCGGGCAGCCCATGTTGATATCGATGATCTCGGCACCGGCATCGGCGTTGCGGCGGGCGGCCTCCGCCATCATCGGTGCATCGCCGCCGGCGATCTGCACGATGCGCGGCGACGGTTCGCCGCTGTGATCCATGCGCCGCCGCGACTTGTCGGTGTGCCACAGCCGCACGTCCGAGGTGACCATCTCCGAGGCGGCGATCGCCGCACCGAGCCTGCGGCAGAGCATGCGGAACGGGCGGTCGGTGACGCCGGCCATCGGCGCCAGCGCCAGTCCCGCATCGAGCCGGTAGGGGCCTATGTTCATGGCGTGGCGCGCACATCCTGCGCGCAGACGAGCCTTGCGCGCTCGTACAGGCACAAGTCAAGCTCGAAGCTCACCGCCTCGGTACCCGGGTCGTCGAGCAGGAGGTCCGCGTCGACGCGCTGCTCCGGTGCGAGCAGGCCCTCGGGCTTGCGTCGGCTGGGCAGGTACTCGGCCGGCGTGAACTCGCGGCGCGCGATCTTGGTCTCGAAGCGATCGAGGATGGTGACGCGCAGGAGCGGATAGGGCTGCGCGCGCTTGGCGCGGTTCTGGATCCGCGCCAGAACCCTGAGCGTGCCGGCGACATCGCCTGCCGAGCCCAGTTGCCGGACGTCGTAGTCGGCCAGCGACCAGTGCGGCTCGATGGGATTGCCGATCGCCTCGTAGATCCGCTGCACCGCCGGACCGATGACGGGCAGTGCCGCCGCCTCTTCCCTTTCGAAGTGCAGCACCTGCAGGGCGAGGACCACCGACAGCGCGGCGACGGCCCAGCCGTAGCGCCGGGGCGGCAACGGTTCCGGCATCGTGATGGACAACGGCTCGACCCCCGTCGCCGCCCGCCCGCCCCGCAGCGAGTCACCGGGCGCGTCCGCCACGCGGTCGTCGCCGGGTGCGTCCTCATCGGCCCGGTCCGCCTCCGCCGCCCCGCCGCCCGGGGCCCAGTCGGGATCCTCATCGCGTTCGCCGTCCCGAGCGTGCGTTTCGCCGCCGTCCCGGTCCTCCGCCTCGTCCCATGGCGCGCGGCCGGCAGGCCCGGGTGGCGGCCGCGCTGCCGCGT
>CAIMCI010000403.1 GCA_903839465.1 uncultured Pseudomonadota bacterium | reverse complement strand
CTTGTGCAGCTGCAGCTGGAAGCGTACGTCGAGACGGTCGGCGAGGATCCAGGCGGCGAGATCACGGGGCTCGAGTTCGCCGGCCACCGGGGAAAAGAGCACCTCGGCGAGTGAGCCAAGGCGCCGGGAGCGGGTCACCTCGCGGGCCCATTCGTAGTCGGCGCGATCGGCAAGCACGAACTTGACGCAGTCGTGGGGGGTAAGCTCGTCGAGGTTCGACCAGTCGTTGCGCGCCGACTCGCCCGAGCCCGGGGCCTTCAGATCGACGACCCGCTGCACGCGCCGGTCGACGCCGGCGATCGGCAGCGCGCCGCTCGTCTCGAGCGACACGGCGAGCCCCGCCTCGCAGAGCCGGGTGAGAAGGGTGCGGCAGTTGTCCTGGGCGAGCGGCTCGCCGCCCGTCACGCAGACGTGGCGTACGCCGTGCGCCCGGACCTCGGTGACGAGGCCGTCGATGTCGCGCCAGCCGCCGCCGGTGAAGGCGTAGGCCGTGTCGCACCAGCGGCAGCGCAGCGGGCAGCCGGTGAGGCGGACGAACACCGTCGGCCAGCCGACCGTGTGCGCCTCGCCCTGCAGCGACAGGAACACCTCGGTGACACGCAGCCGCTCACCGGCCCCGATCGCCTCGCGCGGACTGGCCACCATGGCCCGCTCAGCGCCCCTCGCCGGTCATGTGCTTCAGGCGCTCGCGGGCCTCGGTCGCTGCGTTCGAGTCCGGGTACTGCTTCAGGACCCGGTTCAGGTAGTCGCGCGACTCCTTGTACTTCTTCTGCTCGTAGCAGGAGTAGCCGGCCTTGAGGAGCGCGTCGGGTACCTTGCGCGAGTCCGGGTGCTCGTGCAGCACGCGCTGAAACGCGGCGAGCGCCTCGGGATAGTGCTTCTCGACGTAGTAGGTCTCGCCAAGCCAGTACTTGGCGTTGTCGGCGAGGCTGCTGTCCGGGTAGTGGGCGATCATCTCGACGAACGCCTTCTCGGCGCCGGCGTAGTCGCGCCCCTTGAGCTTGTCGAGGGCCGCGGCATACGCGTCGCGGTCGCCGCTCGGCGGCGCCGCCACGGCCGCGGCGGGTGCCGCCATTCGCGCCTCGAGGTCGCGGGTGCGCTTGTCGAGGTCCGCATAGAGGTCGCGGACCTGGCTCTTCAGCGCCTCGCGCTCGTGGTTCGACTGCTCGAGCTGGCCTCTGAGATCCCGGCCCTGCTTCTCGAGGTTGTCGATCTGCCGCTGCAGTTCCAGCATGCCGTCGGCGCGCTTCTCGACGGCCCCGACCCGGCTCTCGACCTCGGTGGCCTTGACGAGCGCGGGATCGGGACCGGGGTTGAGCAGCGTGCAGCCCCCGGTCGAGAACGCGACGAGCACGGGGACGAGCAGCCGGCGCACGACGCGTCCGTCCACGGTCAGGGCGTGCCGCCGAGGGCGACCACGTCGACCCGGCGGTTCTTGCCCCAGGCCGCCTCGTCATGGCCCTCGACCGCCGGCCGCTCGGCGCCGTAGCTGACGGTGAGGAGCTGTGCATCGGGGGCGCCGGCCAGCACCAGGGCGCGCTTGACGGCCTGCGCGCGCCGCTCGCCGAGGCCGATGTTGTACTCGGGCGAACCGCGCTCGTCGGTGTTGCCCTCGAGACGCAGGCGCAGCTGCCCGCTCTGGCCGAGGCGCTTCGCCGCCGAGCCGATCGCGGCGTTGTACTCGGCAGCGACCTCGGCGCTGTCGAAGGCGAAGTAGACCGTCGCGAGCGTCGTGCCGGCATCGGACGCCGAGCCCCCGAGCGTCACGCCGGGCAGCGGCCGTGCGGCGGCCGAGCCGTCGCCCGTGGTGCCCGAGGTCGTCGCGCCGCTGCTGCTGACGGCAGTACCCGCATCGGTCGAGGGCTTGGTCGTCGGCTTCTTCGGGCAGCCGGCGAGGCCGAACGCGAGCACGAGGCTTAAGGCGACTACCCAGGTTCTCTTCATTCGCTCACTCCTTGAATTCATCGTCGTCTTGATCGGGACATTCTACGCGCACGGCGCCGCTGCTGCAGCGCCGCGCGCGTTAGGGACCGGGCGGGAACGGCGACCAGGCGGGTTCGCGGATGTCGCCTTCGGCCGCCGAGAACCGGCTGGCGACACCGCCGTCGACGGCGACCGTCGCCAGCACCCCCCGCCCCTTCTCGCGCGTCGCGTAGATGATCGACTGGCCGTTCGGCGCGAACGACGGTCCGAGATCGAGCTGGCCGCGCGTCAGCACCCGGCCGCGCCCGCTGGCCGCGTCGACGAGCGCGATGTGGTAGGTGCCCGCATCCTGGGTGACGACCGCGAGCTGCGTGCCGTCCGGCGTCAGCCGGGGCCGGGCGTTGTAGCTGCCCTCGAAGGTGACGCGCGCGGGTTTCTGGCCGGCGGCGAGCAGCAGCCGGTAGACCTGCGGCCGGCCGGAGCGGTCGGAGGTGAAGTACAGCGTCCGCCCGTCGGGCGCAAAGACGGGCTCGGTGTCGATCGCCGGATCGTCGGTCACGCGCAGCACCTGGCCGGAGGCGAGATCGAGGAGGTACACGTCAACGTTGCCATCGCGGGTGGAGCCCGTGAAGGCGAGGCGCTGGCCGTCCGGCGAGAACGCGGGCGCGCCGTTGATGCCTTCCCGCGCGACGAGCCGGCGTCGCTCGCCGGTCGCGAGCGTCTGCAGGTAGATCGCCGGCAGCCGCGTCTCGAACGAGACGTAGGCAAGCGCACTGCCGTCCGGCGTCCAGGCCGGGCTCATGATCGGCTCGCGCGACTCCGCCACCACGCGGCTGTTCTCGCCGTCCGCGTCGGCGACGACGAGCCGGTAGCGGCGCGAGGGCACCTGGCCTTCGACCGAGACGTAGGCGATGCGCGTCGCGAACGCGCCGCGCACGCCGACGATGTTCTGGTAGATGAGATCGGCGGCGCGGTGCGCGGCCAGACGCCAGCCGCCCTGCACCGGCAGGCTGAAGCCGAGCAGCCGCTGGCCAGTCAGCGCGCTGTAGAGCTCGAACTCGAGCGCCGCGCCGCCGCCGGACGCGCCCACCTGCCGGCCGATGACGAGGTAGTCGACCTTGACGAG
>CAIMCI010000402.1 GCA_903839465.1 uncultured Pseudomonadota bacterium | reverse complement strand
GGGGCATCGACCGCGATGCCCGCACGTACGTCGGCCCGCATCCGGTCGTAGCTCACCCGCCATGTGGCGCCTGGGGTCGATACGCCCACCGCTACCTCGGCAACGATGCCGATTGCGGGCCCCGGGCCGTCGAACAGGTCCGCGCCTACGGGGGCGTCCTCGAACACCCGCGGGACTCCCGGCTCTGGTCGGTGTGTCGGCTGCCGCGACCGGGCGAGCCCCCCGACGCGTTCGGCGGTTTCTCGGTCGAGGTGTACCAGTCCGACTTTGGCCACGCGGCGGACAAGCGGACGTGGCTTTACATCGTTGGCGCCGTCGATATCCCAGCGATGCCCCCTCGGCTGGCGTCCGTTCCCGCCGCGTACCGCAAGCCGAGCGGGCGCCTTTCGACCGCGCTCGAACGCATGAGCAAGACCGAGCGCCACCTCACGCCGCCAGCCTTTGCAGCGTGGCTCCTGGACCTCGCTCGGCAGGTCCCCCGCTAGAACGGGGGTAGCTCGATACAGCGCATTCCGCCGCGGAATTGTGCAGACCAGGTCGGCCAGTCAAGTAGGGCCTCCCGAGCGCCGGTCGCGAGGGTCGAGTCCATGACGGTCGACGCGTCGTACATGCCGGACCGGTACACGGTGAACGTGTGGCCTGGCCCGAGTGGGGGCAATCCCGCGGCGACTCGGTCCGCGTCGCCCGGGAGTCCCCATGCCTGTACGCGCACGTAGCACGCACGCTCCGGCGCCAGCGTGACGGGGGCGCGGGAGAGACCGCACAGCGCGACGGCGGACACCGGGCCCCATGGGTCGCGACACGCTGCGTACAGGTGCCACAGGTCGACCGGCGCGCGGTCCACGATGTCGCCATAGACCAGCCGCGTCAGCCCGTGGGCGAATACGCAGCACGCGCGCGACGGGTCGGTCACCAGCGCGGACTGCCGCGTCATGGCAACCTGGTACGCGTCGCACCAGGTCACTTTAACTTCGCGGCGGCGGCGCGGACCGCGAACCCGACGACCAGCCGGATAAGCGGACGCTCGGCCAGCTGCAGCAGGTCGGAGCCGATTACCTCGGCCGCGCGCAGCGCGGGGTCGGCCGTCGCGGACTCGACCGACGCGGCCGCGGCCTTGAGCGGCAGCACCGCGACCAGGGCATCAGTGATAGCGTCGGCTACCTCGGCTACGGTCTGTCCGCCCTTGAGCAGCGCGCTTGCCGCCGCGTCAAGCTCCGCACGGTCGACGTGGGCCAGGAACGCTTGCACGGGGCCTCCGAGGAAGGGAAGGTTGATGCGCGCGAGCGGGAGTCGAACCCGCAACCACAACCCCGACGTCTACCGTTCCGCCACCGCGCGCACCGGCCGGCTTGACCTGACGGGGCCTGTCTTCGCCGACCCGTCGACGGCGCCGCGGTGGAAAGGCCCGCCCAGAGTCACCCGGGCGGGCCCGCCTGCCGACGGTGGAGCCGTTCGACCTGATGACCCTACCGCCCGTCGGCGCTGGTGTCAACCCTCGAGCGCGCGCGCCGTTGCCGTGCCCACTCAAGGACGAGCTGGCCGAGGATAGTGACGGCGGCCGCGACGACCGGCGACCAGACGCCGAGACCCGCCGAAGTGGCGCCACCGGCGACGACCGCCGAGGCCAGAACCGCGTGCGGGTTCACCCAGCCGTCGGACGTCACGCGATGTACCCGTGCGTCAGGCCACCGGCCGCGGCGAGCCTGTCGTGTACCGTCTCGGGTACGGTCCCGGGTACGTGAGTCTCGGTCGCATGGCCTGGCCTCGGACGGGCTTTCCACCAGCGCCACGCGAAGGCCGCGCTGCCGGTCAGCGCGACGAGCAGCACTGCGGCGAACAGGAAGCGGCGCATCAGGAAGCTCCGGGCACAGGGTAGAACCGGGTTGACCCGCTCGGGGTATGGATGGCCCCGCGCGACGCGAGCGCGCGAAGGACCTCCATCGTCTGACGTGCCGCCGCCGCGACGGGCAACGTGTCATCAGGGAACAGGACTGCGGCAAGGTCGTGCCACGGCATCCCGCGGCTACCGGCCTGACGGATGAGGTCCAGCGCTTTCCGCTGCAGCGGTTCCACGTCGACCCCCGACTACTTGAGCCGCAGCACGCGACCCATCGTACCGAGCACGCCATGGACGCGGTCCCGCATGGCCGACAGCTTGCCGAGGCGACGCACGGTCCCCTGGACCCCGTCCTCACACTGTCCCCCGTTGTCCGCGGAAATCCAGCCCTGATTGTTGAAGCACGCGCCGTCGAAGACGAGCGCCATGTTCGGGGTCCCGTTGGCGCGGCTGACGCCGAGCTTGAGCCCGAATACGTCGTGTTGCAGGTCGACCCACATGGGGCCGAGCGGGAGGTAATGCGTCTCAACCTGCTGCCACGTCTGGGTCGCCACGTTGAGCGGGCCCACCGCGATGGCGGCCGTCGCGATGGCATACACCGAGTCGAGCAGCTGAATCAGCGGGACCTCGCGGGGGTCGCCGCCGCTCGGCTGGTGGACCAGCTGGGTCGAGTGAATGGACGCCATGAGCAGGTCGGACTGTGCCGCCGTCATCGCGGCCTGGTCGAGCACGACGATGGCCGCGCGTTCGATGACCACGACGGTTGACGGGTTGTTGACCGGCGCGGTGGCGCCGTTGCCCACCGGGACGTTCGTTCCGCCGGCGCGAAGCACGTTGACGTCGGTCCAGCCTTGGGTAAGGTCGATGATGTTCGTGCTGGCGTTCAGCTGCGCGAACAGCAGCATCCCGCGGATGGGGGAGCGGATGCTCCGGGGGTAGCCCGTCGGCTGGCGGAAGCCGGCCTGAGTCAGAGCTTCGATGTAGGTTTCGGCGGAACGGGTCTGCATGGTGGTTGTCCTCGGAAGGTGGTCAGAGTCGGACGCGCTGGCAGTCGGCCTCCCAGATTGCCGACGCCTGAATGGCGGGCCCACCGCCGAGGCCGATAAGCTGCAGCACGAGCCCCTCAGAGCCCGTGCCGTTCGGGATGCCGGCCGCGGACACGGTAGGGGCCTGGGTCGTGCCCTGGTCGACCGTCATGACGTCATCGTCTGCAATCGGCAGGTCGAGATGAATAGGCAGCACGTAGGCCGAAAGCACCGGCGCGGTTTGGGGCGTGGCGTTCGATGGCGCGCCGTTCGTGACGACGTCGACCTGTTCGTGTCCGGCCGGAACGCCCACCGTCACCTGGTCTGCGATAGGTATGGACGCAAGTTGGTTACCCACCGTTACCACATCGGCCGTGAATTGCTGCGCGACGACCACGAGCGGCACAAGCGCGCCGCGCGAGTACACCAGCTGCGTGCGCGCACCCACCAGGGCATAGGATGGCGCGAAGCCGTTGGCGTCGCTTCCCCAGCCGGCGGACATCAGAACGCCGATGGATAGACGGACAACGCGAAGGTCGGGCCGGCCGCGAAGGGCCCCCGGTGGCCGCAGCGTGATGTTCGCGGTCCCTGCCGCCGTTATCGCCACCTCCTCGGCGCGACGCAACCGCGGCGGCCGGATGCCGCGCTCGCACGCCCGGCAGGTACAGCTCAACGACGGCCCTTGCGCCGCACGAGCAGCAGGTAGACCGGCACGAACAGCAGCGATTCTACGAGCAGCGTCGCGGCGCGTGTGGCCGCGAAGGTCGCGAGCCCGCGGGATTCGTCGACGGTCGAGCCGCCGCACCACAGGCAGGCATCGGTAAAGCCGGCATCCGTGCCGTAGCCGTGCGTCCACAGTTGCCGCAGCAGCGGGTAGCCGATGACCGGGACGTACAGGAACACCCAGCGCTGCGGCCGGTTGCGAACGGCGTGCGCGATGAGGTCCACGCTCATGCGGCCCGCCTTCCACGGGTCGAGCGCGTCACCCTGGGTCCAGCCGAGCATGGACGCGGTGGAGGCCCCAAACTGCGCGAGCCCCCAGGACGCGCCGGAGTCGCCGCGCGCATCGTCGTTGTACGCGGATTCCTGGGACGCCGTGGCGCACAGGAAGCACACGAGCCGGAACGGGCCGATGAGCCACGTCGTCGGGCTCATGAGCGACTGGAACAGCCCGCCGAGGAGGAACCACAACAGCGCCGAGCGTTCGGCCGCGTTGGAGGGAAGGAAGGTCATCGGCACACCTTGGACAGAATGACCACCAGGAAGGCCCAGGAAGCGGACGACAGCACGGCGCATGCCCCGCCGATGAGCGCGCAGCCGATGGCCTCGTCTCGGAGGGTCATCGGACCACTTCCACGCCGAGCATCCCGCCCACGATGAGCAAGCCCGGGATAGTCGTCAACGGGTCGGGCACGACGACGAGCAGCACACCGACGCCGAGCGCCGCGTACCACGCGATAGAACCCCAGGTCGTTCCGCCGCCCTTCCGCCTCACTTGAGCCTCCGAACGGCGACGAGGAAGGCAACGAGCACGAGCACGAGCCCGACGACCCCCGACAGCACGAGCAGCAGCACGGGCGGCCGGTCTGCCATGTCGGGCGGCTCGGACCCGGCGCCGGACCAGTGGTATGCCTCGGCGATGAGCCACGCGCCCAGGCCCGCGAACAAGAACAGAACCAGGAAGGGAATCACAGGTGAGCCTCTACCACGGACACGACATCCGTGGCGTAGTTGGCCGCTCTTGAGCGAACGTCATCCGCGACGGTCTGTGCGTCGGTGGCGTAGTTGGCCGCCTCCGACGTCACGCGCTGAATGGGTTCCGTCGCGCTGGCCACCGCACGGTCGACGCGGGCCGCCGCACGGTCGGC
>CAIMCI010000401.1 GCA_903839465.1 uncultured Pseudomonadota bacterium | reverse complement strand
GCATGCCGAGGCCCATTCGATGCTGCCCGGCGACAGGATCTCGTGATTCGGGCCATAGACGGGCTGGGCGCCGATCGTGCCGATCGCGCCCGAGGCCACCAGCAGATAGAAGGCCGTGCACAGCACCAGGCTGCCGATCAGCCCGAACGGCACGTTGCGCTGAGGATCGCGGGTCTCTTCGGCCGCGGTCGAGACGGCGTCGAAGCCGACGTAGGCAAAGAAGATCGACGAGGCGGCCCCGGCGACCCCGTCGAAGCCGAGCGGCATGAACGGCGTGAAATTGTCCGCCTGGATCGCCGGCACGGCGAGAAAGACGAAGATGGCCAACGCCGTGATCTTGATGGTCACGAGGACGGCGTTTACCTTGGCGCTCTCCCGGGTACCGAGCACGAGCAACGAGGTGCACACCAGCGCGATGACCATGGCCGGGAGGTTGACGACGCCGCCGGCGAACGGACCCTTGGTCAGCTCGATCGGCAAGTCGATGTGCAACAGGCGGTGCAGCACCCCGACGAAGTAATTGGACCAGCCCACCGACACGGCGCTGGCCGCCACCGCATACTCGAGGATCAGCGCCCAGCCGACAATCCAGGCCACCAGCTCGCCGAGAACGGCGTAGGAGTAGGTGTAGGCGGAACCCGACACGGGCACCATCGAGGCGAGTTCCGCGTAGCACAGCGCGGTAACGGCACAGACGAATCCGGCTATCACGAACGAGAGCATCATGCCCGGACCGGCCTTCTGGGCGGCCTCGGCGGTCAGCACGAAGATGCCGGTGCCGATTATCGCGCCCACGCCGAGCAGCATCAGCTGCACGCCACCGAGGGACCGGGTAAGGGAACGGCGCTCGGCCGTTGCCAGGATGTCGTCTAGGGACTTGACTCGCCAGTTCATGGATAACCCCTGAAAAATCCAGCTTGGGTTTTACCATGACCGGCCCGGGAGGGCCATCAAGGTCAGGGCACGGACCCTGTCCGCGCACCGGTCGCCGACACGCTCGCCACTTGTCTCGTCGCCTCGTCGGCGCGATCGCCTGGCTAGACCTCGGGCTCCTGCGCGCCGAACACCAGACCGAGCCGCTTGGCGGCCTGAACCACCTGCAGGGCGTTGTCCGCCTTCAGCTTCTGGCGGATCAGGGACTGGTAGTTGGCCACCGTCTTGGCGGTAAGCCCCAGCCGTTCGCCGATGTGCTCCAGCGCAAAGCCCTGCGCCAGCAGCTGCAGGACCTCGAGTTCTCGGGCCGACAGCTGCCCGAGGAGGTTCTGCTGCTCGGGGTTCGGTGGCACCAGCGCCGGGCAGCGGACGAACTGTTCGCCGCGCGCGACGGCCCGCACCGCCTCGACCAGAACTTCGCCGGCGCTCGACTTCGTCACGTAGCCGCGGGCACCGCCGGCGAGGGCGCGATCGGCGAAAATCGCCTCCTCGTGCATGCTGAAGATCAGTACCCGACTGGCGGGCGCATGCGCGAGGATCCGCCGCATGGCATCCAGACCGCTGACACCGGGCATCGCCATGTCCATGACCACCACGTCCGGCTTCAGCGACTGGTTGAGGCGCACAGCCTCGGGGCCGTTCGCCGCTTCGCCGACGACACTGATGCCCTGCGACCATTCAAGCAGCCGTCGGTAACCCTCGCGGACGACCGCATGATCGTCGACGAGCAGAACAGTAATCGTCTCGGGCATCACACGGTCTCCGGTGTCGGTTTGATCGGCAGGCTGGCCTCGACCCGGTAGCCGCCCTCGGGTTCGGGCCCGGCGTGGAATGTGCCACCGAGCGTCGCCGCGCGCTCCCGCATGCCGTTCAGCCCGAAGCCCGCGGGCAGCGGGACCGGCGGCGCGGTCACCCCGTCGTTCAGGACACGGACCCGCACGATCCCGCCGTCGCGCGCAACCGAGACCGAAACGCGCCTCGCGCGCGCGTGCTTCATGACGTTCGTCAGCGACTCCTGGACCAACCGGTAGATTGTCAGGTTCAGGTCCTCGTCGAACCCCTCGAGGTCGCCGACGCAATCCATTTGCAGCTCCAGCGACGGCAGGCGTGCCCGCCATTCCGCGAGGCAATACTCGAGAGCCGCCGCGAGGCCCAGCGCATCGAGCGCAACCGGGCGCAGCCGCCGGATCATCGCCGACACGACCGACGTGACATGATCGGTATTGCGCACGATCGACTCGATCGCGTCGGCTTCACGCGCCGGCCGGCCCTCTGCACTCGTGCGCAGCGCTATGGCAGCGAGCTTGACTGCCGTCAGGTACTGGCCGAGCTCGTCATGCAGGTCGCGGGCGACCTGCCGCCGCTCGTTTTCCTGGACCCGCAGATACTCCCGCCCCAGCCGCCGGTTGTCGGCCAGTGCCGCCGCCAACGCATGCTCGCCGGCCTCGGCCACCGCCAGCGCATAGACGGTCATGCGTGCGCGCCTGACGACGAACCAGAGCAGCGCGATGACCGTCACCAGCATCGCCAGCGGCCACTCGTCGAGCTGCAGGAATTCCGCGCCGCTCAGCCCGTGAAGGAGCCGCTCCCCGAGGTTGAACCGCGCGCCGATAAAGACGGTCAGCACGCCGGCACCCACGGCGAGCGCGAGGTCACGGCCCGCCGAGCCGGCCGGTCGGGTCGGACGAGGCGCCGGGTCCGCCGGGGTCGGGGAAAAGCTGCTGTCCATGGACCTAGATATCCCGTTGCCGGCGACCATCGCCATCGACCCGGTCGAGATCGGGAAAAAATCCCGCCTCGAACGGACTTGTTAGCGCGCGGCCGCGAAGTGCGGATGGAACAATACCGGTGTGTCCATACCAGTGCCAAAGCCTGCCGCGCGACCCACCGGACGGAGCCGCTGTTACCTTATTCCGCCAGCCGCGCGAAGGGTAGCGGGCCTGTGGCTGGTCACCGTCCTCGTCGCCGGGACCGCCCGTGCGGGCGCGCCGGCCAGCGAGGCCGCGCCGAACCCGCAGCTTCAGGAGATCGAGGTCGTCGCGACCGGTCTCTTCCCCGGAATCGGCGTGGCCGCCGGCCTCGTCCCGACCCACATCCAGCGCATCGGCGCCGACACGATCGGGCGGCAGCACGAACATGACATGGGCGAGGTCCTGAATTCGAGCGCGACCAGCGTCAACGTCAACGACACGGAGGGCAATCCGTTCCAGCGGGACGTCACGTTCCGCGGCTTCGCGGCCTCTCCCGTCCTCGGCACACCACAGGGTATCTCGGTCTTCGTCGACGGTGTCCGGGTCAACGAGGCGTTCGGCGATACCGTGAGCTGGGACCTGATCGCACCGGCCACGATTGCGGAGGTCAGCATAGTCCCTGGCTCGAACCCCGTGTACGGCCTGAATACGCTGGCCGGGGCGATCACCGTACGCACGAAGCGTGGCACCGATCATCAGGGCACCACCGTCGAATGCGAGGCGGGCTCGTTCGGCCGCCGGGCCTGCAGTGCCCAGGCCGGCGGGGTCACCGGCGGCGTGGACTATTTTGCGGCGGCAGACGGCTACCGGGACCACGGGTGGGGCGCGCAGAACGCCAGCGAACTGCAGCATTACTTCGGGCAGCTCGGCTGGCGCCGTGACCGTACGGACGTGGCGCTGGGCGTGACGGCCGGTCATTCCGACCTGCATGGCAACCAGACGATCCCGCTTGAGTTTCTCGCCAATCCCACGCAGCCCTACACGTACCCCGACCGGACGGTCAACGACCTGTTCGCGACCAACCTGACGGGCAGACTACTGGTCAGCGACCGGTGGACGGCGGCCGGCAGTCTGCATTACCGCCGGCTCCTGACCAGTTCGGTCAACAGCAACGTCAATGGAGAATTCGACCCGGGACTGTACGTCAGCCAGTCCAATGCACCGACCAGCAACGCCCTCAACGATGTCGCCCAGTACCGCCCTGGCGCGAGCGCCCAGCTCACGCAGAACAGCACGGTGGCCGGGCTCGACAACCAGCTGACTGTCGGCGGCGAGTGGGAACGGGGCTCGACGGACTTCATGCAGCGCAGCCAGCCGGCGGGCTTCGCCCGCGACACGTCTTCAGGCGAAGTTCCAAAGCTCCAGGCGAGCCTGCATGCACTGAATGAGATGGGCGGAGTTTACGTCAACGACACGCTGAGCCTGACTGAGCGTCTTTCTCTGACCGTCGCCACGCGCTACAGCCGCGCCCACGTGCGCCTGGAGGACAAGATCGGCACGGCCAACAACGGCGACGATGTATACGCGCGCTGGCTGCCAGCCGCCGGCCTGTCGATGAAGCTCACGCCGCGGCTGCGCGCCTACGCAAACTACGGAGAGGCGATGCGGGTACCAAGCCCGGTCGAGTCGACCTGCGCGGATCCCTCGGCTCCCTGCCAGCTGCCCAATGCCTTCGTTTCCGACCCGCCGCTGCGGGCCGTGCGCGCGCAGTCCTACGAGGCCGGTCTCGAGGGCGCTCTCGGCCGCGCCTGGAGCTGGAATGCCGCGCTGTTCCGCACCACCCTCCTCGACGATATCCAGTTCGTCGGCACCGGCATCGGTGCGCTCAACAGCGGTTATTTCGAGAATATCGGCTCGACGCGGCGGCAGGGACTCGAGCTCGGCCTGACGGGACGCGAAGGCAGATTCAGCGCCTCGGCCCACTACGGCTATACCGACGCCACCTTCCGCTCGGAGCTGCGCCTGTACAGCCCGACCAATACGACGGCGAACACTGGGACGGTAAACTGCGCGACGGGCAACCCGTGCGTGATCGGACCCGACCGTTACGCCGACACCATCGACGTCCGCGCGGGCGACCGCCTGCCCGGCGTCGCACGCCACAACGCCCGGCTGCGCCTCGACTTCGACTGGCGGACGGATCTTTCCGTCGGCGCCGAGGTCATCGGCCAGTCGTCACAGTTTGCGCGCGGCGACGAAAACAATCGCGACAGCCGCGGCCCGGTACCCGGCTTCACGATAGTGAATGCCGATCTGCATTACACGCCACGGCCGCACCTCAACCTGTTCCTTCGCGTGTCGAACATATTCGACCGGCGCTATTCCACGTTTGGCGTGCTTGGAACGAATTACTTCGCGGGCGCGAACGGCAAGTACGTGACGCCGGTACCCGTCAAGGTGCCGCCGGTCGAGGTGCCCGTCAGCGCCACGCCGGGCGGCGCCCCGCCGCCGACCCCGGCATCGGGGAACGGCAGCGTAACCTCCGGCGTCACCGAGGTCGCGATCGGCACGCCCGAACCGACGCAGTTCCGCAGCGTCGGCCCGCCGCGCGGCATGTGGCTCGGTGTCAGCTATTCATTCGGCGGGGCCTGAGGGGCCCGGCTGCCAGCCGCCACCGAGACCTCGGATGAGGCCGACACTGGCCGTGAGCTGCCGACCGACCAGCGCCAGCGCCGTCCTTTCGTTGGCAAGGGCCGTCGACTGGACCGTAACCACGCTCAGGAAATTGACCGTGCCGGCCTTGTACTGGTTGAGGGTCAGCGCCGCACTTTCCCGGGCCGCGGCTACGGCCTGCTGCTGAAGCCCGACTTCCTCCTGCAGCAGCCGCAGGGCGACCAGTGAATCCTCGACGTCCTGAAACGCCTGCAGCGCCGTCTGCCGGTAGTTCGCCACGGCCTCATCGTAGCCGGCCCGCGCCTGGTCGCTCACGGCGTGCCGACGGCCGGCATCGAATAGCGTGGCAGCGAGCGCCGGTCCGACCGACCAGAACCGGTTCGGCAGTGAAAACCAGTGGCTGGCAGCCAGCGACTCGTACCCGCCTGCCGCACTGAGCGACAGCGTCGGGTACCAGGCGGCGGAGGCGACGCCAATCTGAGCATTCGCAGCGGCGACACGGCGTTCGGCCGCTGCCACGTCGGGTCGCCGCTCCAGCAGCCCGGAGGCGACCACCGCGGGCACCGCCGGTAGCCGCGGCTGCCAGTTGGGCTGTGGCGCGATCGAAAACTGTGCCGGTGCCACGCCGACGAGGATCGCGATTGCGTGTTCGAGCTGCGCGCGTTGCACGCCGACGTCGACCGCCTGGGCCTGAGTCGCCTTGAGCTGGGTCTCGGCCTCGGCGACATCGACCCGACCGGCAACGCCTGCCGCGTACTGGTTCTGGGTAATAGCCAGTGAGCGCTGGTAACCGGCCACCGTCTCATCCAGCAACGCCCGGGTCGCATCGGCGACGCGCAGATCGAAGTAGTCGGTTGCAAGCTCAGCGGCAATGCTCAGCTTGGCAGCCTCGTAGTCGGCAAGACTGGCCGCCGCCGAGGCGCGGCCACCCTCGGCCGCCCGACGCAAGCCGCCCCAGAGGTCAAGCTCCCAGCTCGCGGTCAGCTGTGCCGAACGAAGCGTGGTCGGGCCTTTGGCGGTCACGACGGTCTGCGAACCGGTCGTCGAGCGGGAAATGCCCGTCGCCTGCTGCGAACGAGTGATGCCGGCCTCCAGGCCTACGGTAGGCCACAGGGACGCCTCCGCCTGGCGCGCGATGGCCGCTGCCGACCGGTAGGAAGCCTCGGCGGCGATCAGCGTCTGATTGCCCTTCGTGACGCGAGCCTCCAGCGCATTGAGCTCCGGATCGCCGTACACCGTCCACCATTCGCCGCGACGCTCATCGTCCCGCGGTTCCGCTGTGCGCCAGTCGGACGCCTCCTTGTAGGCATCAGGAACTTCGATCGCGGGCCGCGCGTAATCAGGACCCGCCGCGCAACCCGCCAGCGCTCCCAGCGCCACAAGCGCACCCGACTGGACGACCTTCATGGCCCGGACCCTCGCGTAGCAGATCATGCCGCCACCTCGCGTCCAGGAGCGACCGTCCGCTCACGGCCGCGGACGCGTCGCGCCAGGCACTCGAGCAGGAGGTAGACGACCGGGGTCGTGTACAGCGTCAGAACCTGGCTGACCAGCAACCCACCCACGATGGCTATGCCGAGCGGGTTGCGCAATTCGGCGCCGTCGCCATGGCCGATGGCCAAAGGTATCGCCCCGAACATCGCCGCGAGCGTAGTCATCAGAATCGGCCGGAAGCGCACCAGGCACGCCTGGTAAATCGCTTCCTTGGGAGCCAGCCCGCCACGCTCGGCGACCAGCGCGAAATCAACCATCATAATCGCATTCTTCTTAACGATCCCGATCAGCAGCAGCAGGCCGATTCCCGAGATGATGTTGAACTCACTTTTCAGCAGCAGAAGCGCGAGCAGCGCGCCGACGCCGGCCGAAAACAGCGTCGAGAGGATCGTGAGCGGATGGAGGTAACTCTCGTAGAGAATCCCGAGCACGATGTAGACCGAAAGCACAGCCAGGAGGATGAGGGCCGGCATGCTGCTGAGCGAAGACTGGAATGCCTGGGCCGCTCCCTGAAATCCGCCACGCACCGAGCGCGGCACGCCTATGTTCACGAGCGCCGAGTCGATGGCCTTCGCGGCCGCCCCGAGCGATGCCCCGCCCTTGAGATTGAATGAAATCGTCGATGCCGTGAACTGGCCCTGGTGATTGACAGCAAGCTTCGCATTGACCGGCACCACCCTCGCGACTTCGCTCAGCCGTACGAGACCGCCCCCCGCTCCCGCCACGTAGACGGCATCAAGCGCGGAAGCGTCCTGGGCATACTTAGGCGCGACATTCATGACCACGTGATACTGGTTCAGCGGGTAGTAGATCACCGACACCTGCGCCTGGCTGAAGCTGTCACCCAGCGCGCTGTCGACGTCCCTGGCGGCCACGCCGTAGCGGCGCGCGAGGTCGCGGTCCATCACGACCTTCAGCTCCATGCCGCGGTCCTGCTGGTCCGTATTCACGTCGACGAGCTCCGGAAGCGCCGTCATCGCAGCACGTATGCGCGGTTCCCAGACGGCGAGATCCCCGAGGCTGTCGGACTGCAGCGTGTACTGGTAGACCGCATTGCTCGGCCGGCCGCCTATCCGCAGATCGCTGACCGGCTGCAGGAACAGGCTCGCGCCGGCCACCTGAGCGAGCTGCGGCCGGAGCCGCGCCATGACGGCATCGATCGGTTCGCGTCCCGACGACAGAGGCTTGAGGGAGACAAAGATGTTGCCCGTATTGACCTGTCCACCGCCGGTGAAGCCGACCACGTTCTCCACTGCCGGATCAGCACGGACGATCCGGATGAATTCGGCGAACTTCGTCTGCATGGACTGGAACGAGATGCTCTGGTCGGCCTGAATGCCACCGACCATCCTGCCGACGTCCTGCTGCGGGAAAAAGCCCTTCGGCACGATCACGAACAGGTAGCCGTTCAGGACGATCGTCAGGGCCAGGACGACCATGACCAGCCCGGCGTGATCAAGCGCCCAGCGCAGGCTGCGCGAATAGCCGCCGACCAGCCGATCGAAAAGGTAATGCGCGTGGCCGGCGAGCCTCGAGACGAAGGTTCGCCGCCGTGCGTCGTCCACGACGTCGATGGAATGGCGTAACAGCCTCGAGCACATCATCGGCGTCAGGGTCAGGGAAACGACCATCGAGACGAGGACGGCAGTTGACAGCGTGACGGCAAACTCCTTGAAGAAGCGACCCAGAATGCCGCCCATGAGCAGAATTGGGATGAATACCGCGACCAGCGACACGCTGATCGATACGACGGTGAAGCCGACCTCGCTGGCTCCTTGCCGCGCTGCCTGCACGGGACTCAGCCCGCGATCGATGTGCCGCATGACGTTCTCGACCACGACGATCGCATCGTCGACGACGAAGCCCGTCGCCACGGTGATCGCCATCAGGCTCAGATTGTTGAGGCTGTAGCCAAGGGCCCACATGACGCAGAACGTGCCGCACAGCGACACGGGAATGGCCACGGCCGGGATCAGCGTCGCGCGGGGAGAACGGAGGAAAAGGAAAACCACGAGGACGACCAGCAGGATCGAGATCGCGAGCGTTCGTTCCACGTCGCGCAGGGCGGCGCGGATCGTCGGCGTGCGATCGATCATGACATCGACGCTGATGTCCGCCGGCACCGAGGCCCGGAGCAGCGGCAGCAGTGCCCGGATGCGATCGACCGTCGTGACGATGTTCGCACCCGGCTGGCGATTGATCAGCAGCAGCACCGCGGGCCGGCCGTTCGCCAGCCCGGCGTTGCGGGTGTCCTGGATGGAGTCCGTGACCGTTGCCACGTCGGACAGCCGGATCGGCGCGCCGTTGCGGAAGGCGACGACCAGCGGACGGAATTCCGCCGCGACCTTCGCCTGATCGCTGGCATAGATCTGCCAGCGTTTGCCGCCGCCCTCGAGCGCACCCTTCGGTCGGTTGGCATTGGCGGCCCCGAGCGCCGTCCGTACCTGCTCGAGCGACACGCCCGTCGCCGCCAGCGCCTCCGGGTTCAGCTCCACGCGCACTGCCGGCAGGGAACTGCCGCCCACGTTGACCTGCCCTACCCCTTCGACCTGGGCAAGGCGCTGGGCGAGCACTGTCGAGGCCGCGTCGTACAACTGGCCACGCGACCGGGTGGGCGAGGTAAGGGCCAGAATCAGGATCGGCGGGTCGGCGGGATTGACCTTCCGGTAGGTCGGGTTACCAGGCAGACCGGTCGGCAACAGGGCGCGCGCCGCGTTGATGGCCGCCTGCACGTCCCGCGCCGCGCCGTCGGCGCTGCGCGTCAGGTCGAATTGCAGTATCACCCGCGTACTGCCGAGCGAACTGGAGGACGTCATCTCGGCGAGCCCGGCGATGCGCCCCAGGGACCGCTCGAGCGGCGTGGCCACGCTGCTCGCAATCGTATCCGGAGAAGCGCCGGGCAGCGACGCCTGAACCGCGATGGTCGGAAAGTCGACCTGGGGGAGCGGAGCGACCGGCAACAGGCCGTAGGCCACGAGCCCTGCCAGGACCACGCCGAGGGTCAGCAACGCGGTAGCGACCGGCCGCTTTATGAACGGTGTCGACAGGTTCATGAACCGCCGGCACCGTCGGCGACGGCACCCTCCGGCAGAGGCTCGGGATCGAAGCGTTCGACCCAGCGATGGAAGGTCAGGTAGACGACAGGAGTCGTAAAAAGGGTCAACGCCTGGCTGGCGATCAGGCCGCCCACCATCGTGATGCCGAGCGGGTGGCGCAGTTCCGCGCCCACGCCGGTGCCGAGCATCAGCGGCAGCGCGCCGAACAGCGCCGCCAGCGTGGTCATGAGGATCGGCCGGAACCGCAGCAGGCAGGCCTGATGGATCGCCTCCAGCGGCGACTTCCCCTCCCGGCGTTCGGCGTCCAGCGCGAAATCGATCATCATGATCGCGTTCTTCTTCACGATACCGATCAGGAGAATGATGCCGATGATGCCGATGATCCCCAGATCGGTGCCCGACAGCATGAGCGCGAGGAGCGCGCCGACGCCGGCCGAGGGCAGTGTCGACAGGATCGTCACCGGATGGACATAGCTCTCGTAGAGCACGCCAAGAACGATATACATCACGACGATCGCCGCAAGAATCAGCAGGATCTCGGATTGCGCGGTGGCCCGAAAGGCGAGCGTCGCTCCCTGAAACGTCGTCTGCATGCTCGCCGGCATGCCGAGCCCCGCTTCCGCCTGCTCGATGGACTTGACCGCCGCGCCCAGAGACGAACCCGGCGCGACGTTGAACGATACCGTCGCGCTCGGAAACTGGCCGAGGTGGCCAACCGAAAGAGCACCGGACCTTTCGCTGATTTTCGCGACCACCCCGAGCGGTACGGCGGCTCCCGTCGTCGAGGGAACGTAGAGCGCGGCCAGCGCCGCCGGGCTTGCCCGCCATTCCGGGCCTACCTCCAGAACCACCCGGTACTGGTTGGTCTGCGTGAAGATGGTCGAGACGAGGCGCTGGCCGTATGCGCTATAGAGAATGTTGTCTATCGCCGCCGGCGTGACGCCGAAGCGGGCGGCCGTGTCCCGATCGATATCGACGTAAACCTGCAGGCCGCCGGTCTGCCAGTCACTGGTGACTCCGGTCAGGCCGGCGATACCCCTCAGACGCTCCACGACCCGCGGTGTCCAGGTTTCCAGCTGGGCCGGATCGGTCGCCTGCAGCGTGAACTGGTACTGCCCGCGCCCGACCGAATCGTCGATCGTCATATCCTGCACCGGCTGAAGGTACAGCGTGATTCCCGGCACCTCGGCGGCGAGCTTCAGTCCGATCCGGTCGGCGATCTGGGCCGCGCTTGCGGAGCGCGCCGCGTGCGCCTTGAGGTTGATCAGGAATCGCCCGCTGTTGAGCGTCGCGTTGACACCGTCCACGCCGATGAAGGAACTGAGTGATTCGACGTCGGGATCCCGCAGGACGACCTCCGCGAGCCGCGCGTGGCGGTCGGCCATCGCGGCGTAGGACGTCGACTGGTCGCCGACCGAGACGCCCTGAATCACGCCCGTGTCCTGCACCGGGAAGAATCCCTTCGGCACCGCGATGTACAGCAGCACCGTGAGCACGACCGTGCCGACGGCGACCAGCAGTGTGATCGGCTGGTGGTCGAGAACCCAGGCCAGAGAACGTGCATACATGCTGAGCGACCAGTCGAAGCCGGCGGCGCACAGCCTGGCCACCCGCCCGGGCGTACGCCCATCCTCCGGCCGCAGGAGCTTTGCGCACAGCATCGGCGTCAGCGTCAGCGACACGATCGCCGAAATGACTATCGAAACGGCGAGCGTGATCGCGAATTCGCGGAACAGGCGGCCCACGACATCGCCCATGAAAAGCAACGGTATGAGTACCGCGAGCAGGGACACGGTGAGCGATATGATCGTAAAACCGATCTGCGCCGATCCCTTGTGCGCGGCGACCAGCGGCTCGTCACCGGCCTCGACGTAGCGGGCCACGTTCTCGATCATGACGATCGCATCGTCAACGACAAAACCGGTGGCGATGGTCAGCGCCATCAGGGTCAGGTTGTTGATGCTGAAGCCGAGCAGGTACAAAACGCCGAACGTGCCGACCAGAGACACGGGCACCGCGAGGCTCGGAATCAGCGTGGCCCACGGATCACGCAGGAAGGCGAACATCACGAGCACGACGAGCACTACCGCGAGCAGGAGCTCGATCTCCACATCGTGCACAGAGGCACGGATGGTGGTCGTCCGGTCAGTCAGGGTGACGACTTTCACCGAGGCCGGCAGTCCACCGGTCAGCGTCGGCAGCAGGACCTTGATGCGGTCGACGACGTCGATGACATTGGCGCCTGGCTGGCGCTGGACATTGACGATGATCGCCGGCGCCGTGTTCATCCACGCGCCAATCCTTACGTTTTCGGCGTCGAGGACGGCGCGTCCGATATCCCGAATACGGACCGGCGCGCCGTTCCTGTAGGCGACCACGAGGCGGTCGTAGTCCTCCGCGCCGGTCAGCTGATCATTGGACGACAGGGTTTGCGAGCGCGTCGGGCCATCGAAATTGCCCTTGGGCATGTTGACATTGGCGGCGGCGACCGCCGTCCGCACGTCCTCAAGGGAAAGATTCTTCGCGGCGAGGGCCGTGGGATTGATCTGCAGCCGGATGGCCGGTCGGCGCCCACCCGACAGACTGACAAGTCCGACACCCGGAATCTGCGACAGCTTCTGGGCGAGTCTCGTATCCACCAGGTCCTCGACCGCCGCCAGCGGCAGGGCGTCGGACGTAACGGCCAGCGTCAGGACCGGCGCGTCGGCGGGGTTGACCTTGTTGTAGATGGGTGGCGCCGGCAGATCGGTCGGCAGCAGGGTGGCAGCAGCGTTGATCGCGGCCTGGACTTCCTGTTCTGCCACGTCCAGGGTCATCGACAGCGAGAACTGCAGCGTGATGACCGAAGCGCCGCCCGAGCTGGTCGACGCCATCTGCTTCAGGCCCGGGATCTGCCCGAACTGACGCTCGAGAGGAGCGGTTATGGCGGAGGCCGCGACTTCGGGACTGGCACCTGGATAGAGCGTGACGACCTGGATCGTCGGGTAGTCGACTTCCGGCAGCGCCGAGAGCGGCAGCCAGCGGAACGCGAAGGCTCCGGCCAGCACGATCGCGACCATCAGTAGCGTCGTCGCGACGGGTCTCTCGATGAAGGTCGCGGACGGATTCATGCGGACACGGGCTGGCTAGGGCTTTGCCGGGCCGGACGATCGGCCTTTGCCATTGGCCTTTTTCTTCGGGTCGGGCACCGCCGCGCCGGGCGCGTCCGCGGCCCTGATCTTGGCGCCATCCTTCAGCCGGTCGATGCCGTCGATGACCAGCTGCGCGCCGGGCACCAGCGTCGAATCGATCGCGGTCAGCTCGCCAACCGCCCTGACGACCTTGACCGGCTGAAGCCGTACCGTCGAGTCCTCCTGGACCACATAGACGAAATTGCCGTCGGGCCCCTGCTGCACGGCGGCGGTCGGTACGACCGTGGCGTCTTTCAGGGCGCCGTAGGTGACCTTGAGGTTGACGAACTGGTTGGGGAACAGGGCGTCATCCTCGTTGGAGAACTGCGCCTTGAGCTTGACCGTACCGGTTGTCACGTCGATCTGGTTATCGAGTGTCAGCAGGGTGCCGACCGCCAGTCGAGCCGAGTTGTCCCGATCATAGGCTTCCACCGGTATCGGTTCGTGTGCCTGCAGGCGCTTGAGGATCGCCGGTACGCTGTCCTGCGGTACGGTACCCACGACGGTTATCGGCCGGACCTGGGTAATGACGACGATGCCGGTGGAATCACTGGCGTGGACGACGTTGCCCGCGTCGACCTGCCGCAGGCCGACCCGGCCGCTGACCGGCGCCGCCACCCGCGCGTAACCCTGCTGCAGGCGCGCGTTTGCGACGTTGGCCTCGTCCGTCCGCACCACGCCTTCGTACTGGTGGACCTGACTCTCCTGAGCGTCGACGAGCTGCTTGGCGATCGAATCCTGCGAGTACAGCAGCCGATAGCGCTCGAGGTCGAGCCGGGCCGTCGCGAGCAGTGCCGCGTCGCGATTGAGCTGGCCGGCGGCCTGCTCGTACTGGACGTCAAACGGCCGTGGATCGATCTGCGCCAGCAGGTCACCGGCCCGCACGGTCTGGCCCTCGGTAAAGGCGACGCGCATGACCTGGCCGTCGACGCGGGACTTGACCGTGACCGTGGCGATCGGTGTGACGGTGCCCAATGCCATCACGGACACGGGCAGGTCCGCCCTGACGACCTGTCCGACTCCGACCGGTACCGGCCGACCGGCAGGATCGGCCTTGCCGCCGGCGCCGCGCGCCCCGGCACGCCCGGCGGCCGCATCGGCCGTCGCGGGCGCATTCGGCTGACACGCCGCCAGCAGCACGCTGGCCGCCAGCCCGAGGAGGGGCAAGCGCGACGCCACGCGAGCGGTCGTTTGTCTGCCGATAGTGATCATTGTCCGGCCTGCAAGTCGGTAGACGGCCAGTCTGCCCTGAGCGGACGCAAGCCGCTCATCGGCGACGGGAAAAGTTGTGCAAAGCAGCCCGGGCCGACGTCAACGACGGCGGGACATGCCGTGATCGACGACGGCGCACGTGACGATGTCGGAGCCGACACTGACCATCGTCCGCGTCATGTCGAGAATGCGGTCGGCACCAAGCACGATGCCGATCCCTTCCGGCGGAATGCCGAAGGTCGTCAGCAGACCCGCGATCAGCGGCAGCGAACCACCCGGAATACCGGCCACCGCCGTCGCCGTCACCACGGACATCAGGAGCAGGCTGACCTGCGCACCGATCGTGAGATGGACGCCAAACACCTGCGCGACGAACAGGACGACGCATCCCTCGTAGAGCGCAGAACCACTGGTATTCATCGTCGTACCGAGCGGCAGCACGAAGCCGCTGGTCGCCTCGCTTATGCCCAGCCGCTCACGGGCTACCGTCAGCGCGGTCGGCAGCGTTGCCGTACTCGAACTCGTCGAGAACGCGGTAACGAGCGCCTCGCGCATGCTGCGGAACGTTTCAACCGGATTACGATCGGCCAGGAAGCGCAGCCACAGCGACATGGTCCCGAACAGGTGCAGCAACAAGGCACCACCGCAGCCGAGGACGAAGAGCCCGAGGGCGACCAGGACATCGACGCCCGCCTTGACCACGACGCTGAAAATCATCGCCGGCACCGCGTACGGCGCGAGGCGCAGCGCCATGTGCACGATACCGGTCATCAGTTCCGCGACGGTGGCGAGCCCCTCGCGCAGGCGCTCCCGTCTGTCCGGGGCAAGCTGCGTCGCCGCGATGCCAACCAGAATCGCGAACACGATCAGCGGCAACACCTCGCCGAGCGCATCGCGGCGATTGCCGACAAACGCGCCGAACAGATTTCGCGGCATGAGCATGTCGACCACACCGGCCGGTGTGAACGTGTTGGCAGCCGCAGCCACGGGGGCATGGACGGTCGACCCGTAGTCCGCCATCAGCCGCGCGCGGGTACCTTCATTCATGCGCTCGCCGGGTCGCACGACGTTCATCATGACAAGCCCGATCGTGACCGCTATCGCCATGTTCAGGAAGAACAGGGGGAAGGTGCGAAAGGCTATCGGGCCGAGCTGCCCGGAGCCGCCCAGGCTCAGGACGGCACCGCATAGCAGAACGAACACGAGCGGAATGACCACGAAGAACAGCATGCGCAGGAAGACCTGCCCGAGCGGATCGAGCACCCAGACTGCCAGCTGGCGCGCGCCATCGAGTACCGCCGGCTGGCGTTCGCCGACGAACAGGACCACCACGCCGAGCACCGCACCGATCAACAGGCCGCGCAGGATACGGTTCGCCAGCGCCTTGCTACCCGTCGCCATCGGCCACCCCCACCGGTCTCAGATCTGGACCTGGCCGCCCAGTTCGATGATGCGTTCCGGCGGGATGCCGAAGTGCGCGCCTGCAAACTCCGAGTTGCGGGCAAGGAACATGAACAGATACTTGCGCCAGCGGGCCATGCCGCGGGGACTCGCTATCACGATTTCGTCGCGGCCGAGGAAATACGCCGCGTTGTCCGTCCGGTAGCCAAGGCCTGCCTTCTCGGCATCGCGCAGCAGGCGCGGCACGTCCGGCCGCTCCATGAAGCCGACCTGGGTTTCGACGCGATCAATTCCCTCGGCGATGCGCGTGATCTTGATCTTGCCGCCACGCGACACGCGGGGGATACGCGCGGTGGTCACGGACATCAGGATCGTATGCGCGTGCAGCACGCCGTTGTAACGTGCATTGCGCGCCAGCGTCCGCGGGATCCCCTGGTTGTTGCCGCTCATGAAGACGGCAATGCCGGGCACCCGCTGTGGTGGCTCGCGGGCAATTTCGGCGAGGAAGCTCTGGGTCGAGCGCTCCTGCCGGCGCATCTGCTCGCTGACAACGGTCCGTCCGCGCATCCAGGTGCGCATGACGACGAAGACCATGAAGCCGAACATCACCGGGAACCAGCCGCCGCTGGGAATCTTCTCGGCGTTGGCCGTGAAGAAGAGGAGATCCACCAGCCCCATCGGCACGGCGACCAGCAGGAACACGCGTTCCTTTGGCTGCGGCCACCGGCCAATCAGGAGCATCGTCAGGAGCGTCGTCTGAATGACCATCGTGCCGGCGACCGCGATGCCATAGGCGTTGGTGAGCGCGTCGGATGAGCGGAATGCGAGCACGAGGCCCACCGTCGCCGCGCACAGGATCCAGTTCACGGACGGGACGTAGATCTGGCCGATCGAGGTATCCGAGGTCTGCAGCACCCGGATGCGGGGCAGGAACCCCAGATGCTCCGCCTGCTGAGTGATGGAGAAGACGCCGGAAATGACCGCCTGGGACGCGATGATGGTCGCCGCGGTCGCCAGGAACACCAGCGGCAGCAGCGCCCATGACGGCGCCAGCAGGTAGAAGGGGTTTTCGATGGCCGCCGGATGGGTCAGGATCAGGGCTCCCTGCCCGAAATAGTTGAGGATCAGCGCCGGCCAGGCGACGAAAAACCACGCGAGCCGGATGGGTTCGCGACCGAAGTGCCCGAGATCCGCGTAAAGGGCCTCCCCGCCGGTCACCGCCAGGAACACCGCACCGAGCACGGCAAGGGCGACCCCGCTGTGGACATACAGGAACTTGACGGCATAGAACGGATTGACGGCCCACAGCACGAGCGGCGCCTGGATGATGTTCCGCACGCCGAGCAGCGCGAGCACGAGGAACCACAGGAGCATCACCGGGCCGAAGAAATTGCCGATCGCCCCCGTGCCGTGCCGCTGGAAGGCGAACAGGCCGAGTAGGCAGATGACGGCCAGCGGCACCACGGCCTTGGCGAGGGTGGGTTCGGCGACCTCAAGGCCTTCGACCGCTGACAACACCGACACCGCCGGCGTGATGCAGCCGTCACCGTAGAAGAGCGCGCAGCCGAGCAGGGCCAGTGTCGCGATAAGCGCGGGACGCTGGATTTTTCCCTCGCCGATGACGAGCGCCATCAGCGCGAGCGCACCACCCTCGCCGCGGTTGTCGGCCCGCAGCACGCAGCCCACGTACTTGACGGTGATGATCAGGAGCAGCGCCCAGAAGATCAGCGACAGGACGCCAAGCACGTCCGCCGGACCGGGCAGCGGATTTCCGCCGGCCGTCAGGCAGGCCTTGAGGGCGTAAAGCGGGCTGGTGCCGATGTCGCCGAAGACGACGCCCAGAGCACCCAGCGTCACGAGGTGCAGAGGGCCGTGGTTCTGGGAAGTGACAGCTCCCGACTGGCAGTTCGGATTGACGGCATCGTTCATAACCAAGCTCGCCTTGCCGATCGTCTCGGCTTCGCTTGCCCTGCCCTTCCGGTCGCGGCCGCGAACGCCCGCGGCACCGGAAATCGGCGTGGGTTCAGGGCATTTCGTCGACGGGCCCGCGCCGCTCTGCGGGCATCAGGTCGCGCCGGTTGGCGCCGAGGTCGAGAGCGACGCCGCTCGCGACGTACATGGATGAATAGGTCACGACGAGGATGCCGACGATGAGCGCGAGTCCGAAACCGCGCAGCGCCTCGCCGCCAAAGAGATACAGCGCCACGACCACGATCAGCGTCGCGAACTTCGTGATCACGGTGCGGGACAGCGTCTCGTTGATGGCGATGTCGAACACCTCGACCGGCGCCGCCTTGCGCATGGTCTGGAAGCGCTCGCGGACCCGGTCGAACACAACGACGGTCTCGTTGATCGAGTAGCCGATCACCGCGAGCACCGCCGCCAGCACCGACAGGTCGAACGGCAGGCGGAACAGCGCGAACACGCCGATCGTCACGAACGGGTCGTGCAGGGTTGCGAGCACCGCGCCGACGCCGAATTTCCAGCGGAACCGGACCGCAATGTAGGCGAGGATCAGCAGCAGCGTGATGAGCATCGCCGTGATGCCCTTGGTCAGGAGCTCCTTGCCGACCGTCGCGCCCACGACCTCGGTGCGCTTGATGACGACATTGCTGTCGACGCCCTTCAGCACCTTCTCGATCTTCGCGGAAATGTCGGTTGCCGACGACGAGTTGTCGGGCGGCAGGCGCACCAGCACGTTGCGTGACGAACCGAAGATCTGCACCTGCACGTCCTGGTACCCGGCCTGGGTCAGCGCCGCGCGCGTCCCTTCAAGGTTGGCGGCGTTCGGGAACTCGGCTTCGGTGACGACGCCGCCCGTGAAATCGACCGCAAGGTTTAGGCCGCGGGCGCCAATGGCGAGGATCGAACCGATGATCAGGATGGCCGACAGCACGTAGCAGAACCGGCGCTGCGCCATGAACGGGATGTGCGGGACGTTGTGGAAGAATTCCATGGCGCGCTCCTAGACCGGCAGCCGTTCGATGCGACGACGTGAGCCCCAGATCAGACTGATCAGCGCGCGCGTACCGATGAGGGCCGTAAACAGCGTCGTCAGGATGCCGAGCGACAGCGTCACGGCAAAACCCTTGATCGGGCCAGTCCCGAACAGGAAGAGGACGATGCCGGCGATCAGGGTTGTGACGTTTGCGTCGGCGATGGCCGAGAACGCCTTCTCGAAGCCGGCTTTGATCGCCGCCTGGGGCGAGTTGCCCATGCGCAACTCCTCCCGGATTCGCTCGTAGATAAGAATGTTCGCGTCGACCGCCATGCCGACGGTAAGCACGATACCGGCGATACCGGGCAGCGTCAGGGCGGCGCCAACCAGCGTCAGCACCGCGACGAGCAGGATGACGTTGCAGACCAGCACGATGTCGGCGATCACACCGAAGGCGCTGTAGTAGACCGCCATGAAGATGAAGAGCGCCAGCGAGCCGTACAGCAGGGCGCGCACGCCCTTGTCGATGTTCTCCTGGCCGAGACTCGGACCGATCAGGCGCTGCTCGACAATGTAGACAGGCGCCGCGAGCGCTCCGGCGCGCAGCAGCTTGGCCAGCTCCTGGCCCTCGCGCATCGTCACGCCCGAGATCTGGAACTGGTTGGAGAAAACGCCGCGGATCGTCGCGATGTTGATGACCTGCTCGCTGGTGACGTCGACCGCCACCTTCTCGCCGTTCTGCTCCTTCAGCTGGCGCTCGCGCTCGATGAAGACAACGGCCATCGGCTTGCCGACGTTGTCGCGCGTCGTGCGCAGCATCTCCTCGCCGCCACGGGCGTCGAGCCGGAGGCTTACCTGCACCTCGCCGTTCTGGAAACCGGCGCTCGCATCGGTGAGCTGATCGCCCGTGACGATCACCTCGCGCTTGAGGAGCACCGGCCGACCCGTCCGGTCCTTGTAGAGTTTCGTACCCAGCGGCACGCGTCCGCTGGCCTGCGCCTCGAGCGGATTGTTGATCGTATCGGCCAGCCGGAACTCGAGGGTCGCGGTCTTGCCGAGCAGGCGGATCACCTGGGTCGCATCCTGTACGCCGGGCAGCTGTACGGCGATGCGGCTCAGGCCCTGGCGCTGGACGGTCGCCTCGGACACGCCGAGGGCGTTGACGCGGTTCGACAACGCCGTGATGTTCTGCTGGATCGCGAAGTCCTGCCGTTCCTTGATCTGCTGCTCGTTGAGAACGGTACGCAGGGTCGCGCGGCCGGCCTCGTCGATGCCCGACGTGAAGACCAGCGAGCGGTCGACATCACGGAGCGCCGTAAGGGCATCTTCGCCCTTGCTGCCTTCCTTGAGCACGACCTGCACGCCACCGGGCAGGGCCTCGACCGACTGGTACTGAATCCGGCTGTCACGCAGCTTCAGCCGGAAGTCCCTCTCCAGCAGCGAGAGCTTCTGCTTCACCGCGCCGTCCACGTCGACTTCGTAGACGAGGTAGATGCCGCCGCGCAGGTCAAGGCCGAGATTCATTGCCTTCAGGCCGATCGCGCGGGCCCAGGCGGGCGCCTTGGACGCGAACGTCGTGGCCATCACGTAGCCATCCGGCTTCGCCTTGTCGATCGCATCACGCGCCTTGAGCTGGGTGGCGACGTCGGCGAACCGGATCGTGACACGGCCGTCGGCAAGGTAGGCCGTGTCGACCGGCACCTTGTCCTGCGCGAGCAGCGCCGTCACTTCGGTGACGCTCGCGTTCGAGGCGAAGGGCTCGCCGTCCTTGCGGGACAACTGCAGGGCCGGCGCCTCACCGAAGAGGTTCGGCAGGCCGAGCAGCAGGGCGAGGAGCATGACGCCGGCAAAAAGCAGCGACTTCCAGCGAGGGTAGCGGTTCATTCGGGGACCGTTTTGTCGGAGTTCGGAAGGGACGCGACCCTTGCGGGTCAGGCGCTCTTGATGGAGCCGTTCGGCAGCACCTGGGTGATCTGGAAGCGCTGCACCTTCAGCTCGACGCCCTTGGCGACCTCGAGGGTCACGTAGGTCTCCCCGGCCTCGGTGATCTTGCCCAGCAGTCCGCCGGCCGTGACGACCTCATTGCCGACGGCAAGCGCCGCCAGCAGCTCGCGGTGTTCCTTGGCTTTCTTCGACTGCGGCCGGATCACCATGAAGTACATCAGGACGACCATGCCGACCATCAGGAAAATCGGCGACAGCCCGCCGGGGCCGGCCGCGGCGCCGGCGGCCTGTGCCTGCGCGCTCGAAATCAGAAAATCCATCGTATGCCCACCGTTCGCGGTTTTGTTTTCTAGCCGGCGATTATGCCACAGCGCCGTCGCCCGCTCCGCGTCCGGCGAGGAAGGCGCGCGCCCAGCCGGCAAAGGTACCGGTTTCGATGGCGTTCCTCATGGCGCTCATAACATTTTGATAATAATGGAGATTATGTAATGTATTGAGGTGGCAGCCGAGCACCTCGCCGCAGCGGTCGAGGTGCCGCAGGTAGGCCCGGCTGTAGTTGCGGCAGGTATAGCAGTCGCAGTCCGGGTCTGGCGGCAGGGTGTCGCTGGCGTACCGGGCGTTGCGGATGTTCATCACCCCGCCGGTCACGAACAGATGGCCGTTGCGCGCGTGCCGGGTCGGCATCACGCAGTCGAACATGTCGATGCCGCGCGCGACCGCCGCCACGAGGTCCTCCGGGCGACCGACGCCCATCAGGTAACGCGGCCGATCGCGCGGCAGCAACGGCACGGTTTCCTCGAGCACCCGCACGCGGTCCGCCTCCGGTTCGCCGACGGCCAGGCCACCGACGGCGTAGCCGGCGAAGCCGATCTCGGCAAGCCCGGCGACGGACGCCTCCCGCAGCGGGCGGTACACGCCCCCCTGCACGATCCCGAACAGCACGCCCGGCGCCGGACTGGCGTGGTACTCGCCGTGGCTGCGCCGGGCCCAGCGCAGCGACCGTTCCATCGATTCCCGCGCCTCGCCTTCCGTCGCCGGGTACGGCGTGCACTCGTCGAAGATCATCGCCACGTCCGAGCGCAGGGTGCGCTGGATCTGCATGGCGACCTCGGGGGTCAGGAAAACCTCGGCGCCGTCGACCGGCGAGCGGAAGCGAACGCCTTCCTCGGTCAGCTTGCGCGACGTCGCGAGGCTGAACACCTGGAACCCTCCGGAGTCGGTGAGTATCGGCCGTTCCCAGTGCATGAAGCGATGCAATCCGCCGTGCGCCTCGATGACCGCCAGGCCCGGCCGCAGCCACAGGTGGAACGTGTTGCCGAGCAGGATGTCGGCACCCGTGGCGCGCACGTCTTCCGGGGTCATTGCCTTGACCGTCCCGTAGGTGCCGACCGGCATGAACGCCGGCGTCTCAACGATGCCCCGGGCGAAATGCAGGCGGCCGCGCCGCGCGGCGTCCGACTCGGTGATCAGTTCGAACTTCACGGGCGGACTCCGGCGGCGGGCGTAATGAACATGGCATCACCGTAGCTGAAGAACCGATAGCGCTGCAGAACGGCATGGCGGTAAGCGTCGAGCACGGCGTCGCGGCCCGCGAAGGCGCTGACCAGCACCAGAAGGCTCGACTCCGGGAGGTGAAAGTTGGTCACGAGCGCGTCGACGACACGAAAGGTATATCCCGGACGGATGAAAAGCCGCGTAGGCCCGGCGTACGGCTCCAGTGCGCCACCCCCGGCCGCCGTTTCGAGGCTGCGCACGACGGTCGTGCCGATCGCAACGACGCGCCCGCCCCGCGCGCGGGTGCGGGCCACGGCCGCGACCGCCGCCGCGCTGACTTCCAGCCACTCCTCGTGCAGGCGCACGTCCTCGAGCGAATCGTGGCGGAGCGGCTGGTACGTGCCCGCCCCGACGTGCAGCGTCACGTCGGCGCAGTCGACGCCCGCGGCGGCGAGGCGCGCGAACATCGCCTCGTCGAAATGCAGGCCGGCCGTCGGTGCCGCCACGGCACCCGGCGTGCGCGCATAGACCGTCTGGTAGCGCTCGCGGTCGGCATCGACCTCGGCGCGCCGGATATACGGTGGCAGCGGCATCTCGCCGTGCGCCTCGAGGTAGGCGACGACCGGCCGGTCGAACTCCACTTCCACGAAGCCCTCGTGCACGGCGATGACCTGCGCTTCGGCCGCGCCCGGCAGGCGGATCGTACGTCCCGGCGGCGTCGCCTTGCTGGCACGCAGCTGCACGAGCGCCCGGCACTCGCCCAGCACCCGCTCGAGCATCAGCTCGACACGCCCGCCGCTGTCCTTCGTGCCGTGCAGCCGGGCCGGCAGTACCCGGGTCTGGTTGCGCACCAGCAGATCGCCGGCGCGCAGCAGTCCGGGCAGGTCGTCGAAGGCGAGGTCGCGCCGGGTGCCGGTCGCGCCGTCCAGGGCAAGGAGCCGGCTGGCGCCGCGCACTCGCGGCGGCGCCTGGGCGATCAGTTCCTCGGGAAGGTCGAAGGCGAAATCGCTGCGCTTCGACGCCGGCTGGGGTGCGCGCTCGTCGTTCATGGCGCGCGCATGGTAGCACCCGACCCGCGCCCGTTATGGCGCGCAGGGCGCGTCCGGAGCGGCGACCGGCGCGACCGCCGTCGGGGCGGCGGGCACACGGCCATCGCTGGGCACGCCGACGTACAGGAGCGCGTCCTCGCCCGCCGTACCCGACGCCCGCCGGATGCCGAGCACGAGCGTCGCACCCGGCAGTGCCCGCGCCAGCGCGGCGTCCCAGCCGGCACTGCCGCGTACCCGGCAGCCATTGACGGTCACGATCCGGTCACCGGTCTTCAGACCCGCACGCGCCGCCGGCGAATCGGCCCGCACCCGCCCGACGGAAATGGTCTCGCCGCCGGCATCGGCCGTGATGCTGGCACCGAGAGTCGGTACGCGTCCGCCGCCGACGTGCAGGTGCGTGACCTCACCGGCATCTTCCGCGCGGGCCGCGCCGATGCCGGCCAGTGCAATGAGCGCGCAGGCGCACGCGGTCGGCAGCGCAAGAAGCGGTGATGAACGCACGGACCCTGCCTTCGTTAACGCCTGCAGCCAGTGTGCTGCAATCCGGTCTATCGGCCAAGGCGTGCTACGATTTAGCGACAGCCGGGATGGCGGAATTGGCAGACGCAGTGGACTCAAAATCCACCGCCCTCACAGGCGTGCGGGTTCGACCCCCGCTCCCGGCACCACCTGAGGACCCGCAACCTGTCCGCCTGCGCTGCGCGGTCCGGCCTGCGGCGGAACGCGAGAACTATGAAGTACTGCAGCGAGTGCGGCGCGCGGGTCGAACTGCGCATACCCGATGGTGACAACCTGCCGCGGTACGTCTGCCCGGCATGCGCGACGATCCACTACCAGAACCCGCGCGTCATCGTCGGCTGCATCCCGGAGTACGACGGCCGGATCCTGCTCTGCCGTCGGGCGATCGAGCCGCGGCACGGCTACTGGACGTTTCCGGCGGGCTTCATGGAAAACGGCGAATCGCTGGAGGCCGGCGCTGCGCGCGAGTGCTGGGAAGAGGCGACGGCCCGGGTCGACATCGGCTCACTGGTGGCCGTGGTCACGGTCGTGCACGCCGAACAGGTACACATGATGTTCCGCGCCCGCCTGACGCGGCCGGAATTCGCGCCGGGTGCGGAAAGCCTCGAGGTCGCGCTGCTGGCTCCGGACCAGATCCCGTGGCAGGACATTGCCTTTCGCAGCATCGACTACGCGCTGCGCCGGTACCTCGAGGACCGCGCCGCGGGCGAGGAGCGCCTGCACGTGACCCATTTCGAGCGCCCGACCGCCCACTGCCCGGCAAGTTGAGGTCTGCGCCGCCTGTGGCAGAATGCCGGCCCACGGCTGTCACGCCGCGTCCGCAGGGACGTTCGCCCGCCCGCCAGGAACCCTAAGCGCAGGGACCGACCATGACCTTTGTAGTGACCGAAAACTGTATCAAGTGCAAGTACATGGACTGCGTGGAAGTCTGCCCGGTGGACTGCTTCCACGAGGGCCCGAACTTCCTTGTCATCGACCCGGACGAATGCATCGACTGCACGCTGTGCGAGCCGGAATGCCCGGCCGAGGCTATTTTCTCCGAGGAAGACCTGCCGGCCGGCCAGGACGCCTTCAAGGCGCTGAACGCGGAACTGGCCAAGAAGTGGCCGGTGCTCAGCGAGAAGAAGCCGGCACCGGCCGATGCCGACGACTGGAAGGGCAAGCCGGGCAAGCTCCAGCTGCTGGAGCGCTGAGCCGCGACGGCGCGCGTCGGACGGCGGTCCTCAGTCGGATGCGCCGTTCGCCCGGTCGGCCTGGGCGGCGGGCTCTGCGCCCGGCTTCTCGGCATGGCCCTTAAGCCTCTCGAGCAGGGCCGCCGGCGCCAGGTAGCCGGCAATGTACTCGTTCTTGTCGGTAAAGATGCCCGGCGTGCCGCGCAACATCAGGTCGTGGGCGAGCTTGTACGTCCGGGCCACGGGCGTTGCGCACTTGGCGGCGCCGGGCACGGTCTCGCCGAGCTTCGCCCGGGTCAGCGCCTCCTGTCGGTTGGCCGAGCACCAGACGGCCTCCGCCTTGCTCCAGGAGGCGGTGTTCGGGCCACTGCGCGGGAAGAACACGTAGCGGATGCGGATCCCGAGTTTGTTGTATTCGCCGATCTGGCTGTGCAGCTTGCGGCAGTAGGCACAGTCGACGTCGGTGAATACCGTCACCGTGTAGCGCGCGTCCTTCGGTCCGAACGCGATGACCTGATCGTCGCTCACGGCTTTCAGCTCCGCGAGGGCACCACTGCGCATCTGGGTCAGGCGCTGCTCGGTGATGTTCTCGGAACGATCGACGTCGTACATCTCGCCCTGCACCACGTAGCGCCCGTCCGGGCTGACATAGAGCACGTCGGAGCCGCTGACCACTTCGTAGAGGCCCGCGATCGGCGAGCTGTGCACGTCCTCGAGGCGGACTTCGAGCTTCTTGGCGATGACCGCGCGGGGATCGGTCTTCGGAACTACCGGCGCCGCGGGCGCGGCGGCAACGGTCGGGGCGGCCGGCGGTCCAGCGTGGGCGGTCCCGAGAGCGCCGGCCAGAGCGATCGCCGCGACCGGGCCCCGCACTGCGAACCGTCGCGCCGAAGACGAAGTACTGGACATGGCTATGACCCTCGACAGCGTGGACGGCCGACCCGTTGGACCGGGCAGTGCCGGGGACGTCCCCGGCGCGTGACGCCGCCGATTCTAGCAGCGCCACGCCGGGCGCGGGTGAACCGCGCGCCGGGGCGCTTCAGCCCCGGGGATGGTGCTGGGAGTGCAGTTCCTTCATGCGCTCGCGCGCGACGTGCGTGTAGATCTGCGTGGTCGACAGGTCGCTGTGACCGAGCAGCATCTGCACCACGCGCAGGTCCGCGCCGTGATTGAGGAGGTGGGTCGCGAACGCGTGGCGGAGCGTGTGCGGCGACAGTTCCTTCTGGATCGCGGCCTTCTTGGCGTAGCGCTTGATGATGTGCCAGAACGCCTGGCGGGTCATCCGGTCGCCGCGCCGGGTCGGGAACAGGTACTCGGTCTGCCGCTCGAGCAGGATCTCGACGCGGGGCCCGCGCACGAACTCGGCCAGCCAGCGCACGGATTCCTCGCCGAGCGGGATCAACCGCTCGCGGTTGCCTTTGCCGACCACGCGGATGACGCCCTGGTTCAGGTTCACCTGCTGGTACTTCAGATTGACGAGTTCGGAGACGCGCAGCCCGGTCGCGTAGAGGACCTCGAGCATCGTGCGGTCGCGATGTCCGAGCGGGTCGCTCACGGCCGGCGCGCCGAGCAGGGCGATGACCTCCTCCTCGGTCAGCGACTTCGGCAGGCTGCGCCCGATCTTGGGCATCGCGATCTGCGCGGTCGGATCGTCCTTGACGACCCCCTCGCGGAGCAGGAAGCGGAAAAAGCGGCGGAAGCTGGACAGCTGCCGGGCGGTCGACCGCGGCCGGGCGCCGGCCTCGACGCGCGAGCCGATGAAGCCGAGCAGTTCCGGGCGCGTCGTGTCGGTCACGGCGATGTCGCGCTCGGCGAGCCAGCGGGTCAGCGCGGTGAGGTCTGCCCGGTAGGCCGCGAGCGTGTTCTGCGACAGGCCGCGCTCCATCCAGACGGCGTCCAGGAATCGTTTGATCGATGGGTCGGCGTCGCCGCCCGAGCCGGCGCGTCCGTTACCCGTAACCTTTGCGTGCATCGTTGCCATGTGCTCCCGCTATGTGGCCCGCCAGCGACCTTGTCTGCCTGTCCGGCACTGCCCGCGTCGTGCACAATGCCACCCGACGCGTCGCCGGCGAGGTCGGTCGGCCTGCCCCGGCGAGTCGCCAGCGGGCACCGATCGCAACCTTTACGTCGCGAGTATCGCCGGGCAGGATTCCCGCCGATGTGAATGGCCTCACAACTGCCGAAACGATTGACATAAAGAGAACTGCATCACATATGGCGGCGTTTCCGACGTGCTGAGTCTGGCTCGAAGCGGCCTGTACAAAGTGTACGGTGTCGGCTGCTGGGGCCTGTTTTTCGTGGTCGGCCTGGCCGGCCTGCTGGCGACCCTGCCAATTCCCGACCTGCACCTGCGCCGCCACGTGACGCGGACGACCGCCCGCGTCTTCCTCTTCCTCGCCGGCTTTCGTCTCCGGGTCCGCGGCCTGGAGTGGCTCCCGGACGGCGCCTGCGTCGTGGTCGCCAACCACGCGAGCTATCTCGACGGCATTGTCCTGCACGCGGTGCTGCCGGTCCGTTTCGCGTTCATCATCAAGAAGGAGATGGTGACCGTGCCGCTGGCGGGATTCCTGCTGCGCCGGGTCGGTTCGGAATTTGTCGATCGCGTCGACCGGCACCGGGCCGCCGCCGACGTCAAGCGGGTGCTGAAACGGGCGGCCAGCGGCGAGGCCCTGGCCTGTTTCCCCGAGGGCACCTTCGCCGCCCACCCGGGCGTCCACCGCTTTCACGCCGGGGCGTTCGTCGCGGCCGCCCGCTCGGGCCTGGACGTCGTGCCGGCCGTCATCCTCGGCACCCGGGCGATCCTGCCGGACGGCCGGGCCCTGCCGCGGCCCGGTCGCATCGAGGTCGAGATCCTGGCGCGCCTGCCGGTCGCGGCCTCCGAGGAACGCGTCGTCGCGGTCAACCTGCGCCTCGAGGCGCGCCGCCTGATCATGGACCGGCTCGGCGAACCCGACCTGGATACCGGACCGCGCGGCCGCCACTGACCTGACCGGCGCCAGGACCGGGCGCGGGACCGTATAATTTCCTCCCCGTCGCACCGCGGAGGCGCCATGCAGCTCTTTTCGACCCTCGCCGACTACGGACACGAATCGGTCACCGTGCTGACCGACCGGTCGAGCGGGCTGCGCGCCCTGGTCGCACAGAACGACTCGCGCCTCGGCCCCGTGCTCGCACCCCTGAAGGTCTGGCCCTACGCCGCCGACGCGGATGCGTTCCGCGACGTGCTGCACCGGGCCCGGGCGCTGACCGCCAAGGCGGCGCTGGCCGGAACCGACCTCGGCGGTGGCGCGATAACGCTCGTGGCCAACCCGGGGGAACCCAACGCCGAGGCCGCGGTCCGCGCCCTTGGCCGCCATGTCGAGGGACACGGCGGACGCCTGGTCGTCACCGACGAGCCGGGCACGGACGCCGATACCCTCGCCTTCCTCGCCCGCGAGACTGCGCACGTCGCGACGCTGAGCGAGGAGGAACGCGCCGAATGGACGGCGCTCGGCGCCTTCCACGGCCTGCGGGCCTGCCTGCGCCGGGCGCTCGGTCACGACGACGTGGGCCGCGCGAGCTATGCCGTGCAGGGCGCCGGTCAGGTCGGCCAGCGGCTCGTCCGCCGGCTGCGCGCGACCGGTGCCACGGTGTGGGTGTCCGACCTGAACGATGCACGCACGGAGGCGCTGGTCGCGTCGACCGGCGCCCAGGCCGTGCCGATGCAGCAGATCTTTGACCTGCCGGCCACCGTGTTCTGTCCCTGCGCGATGAGCGGGGTGCTGAACGAGGACACCATTCCGCGGCTGGGCGCCAAGGTGGTCGCCGGTACCGCCAACGACGCGCTCAAGAACGAGCGTTCGGCCGAGCTCCTGGCCGACCGCGGCATCGTCTACGCGCCCGACTTCGCCATCAATGCGGGTGACCTGATCGCGCTCAGCCTCAGTCGCGAAGGGGCCTCGCGGGCGGCGATCGAAACCGCCGTCGCCCGCCTCGACGCGACCCTGGAGCGGGTCTTCCTGCATGCCGAGCGGGCGCGCCTGCTGCCGGCCGCCGCGGCGCTGGCCCTCGCCCACGCCCGGATCACCGCCCTGCACGCCGCGGTTCCGGCGGTGGGCCGGCACCGCTAGGGGCCACCAGCGACTTTTTGCCTTGTGCATGGCAGCATAGCGGTCCGGGCTGATGGCGCCGGCCCCGACAGGCCGCCCGGACCCGTGCCGCGCCGACCGCTCCTTACGTTCTACCCAGCGGGCACTGCCCGGAGGTTTCCGTCATGAGTCAGGATTCGATCGTCATCCTCGGCGCCAAACGCACGCCGATGGGCGGTTTCCAGGGCGTGCTGACGCCGGTCACGGCGCCGCAGCTCGGCGCGGCCGCCATCCGCGGCGCCCTCGAAGCCTCGGGCCTGCCGGCGACGGCGGTCCAGGAAGTCGTCATGGGCTGCGTGCTGCCGGCGGGCCAGGGCCAGGCGCCGGCGCGGCAGGCGGCGATCGGTGCCGGACTGCCCCAGGGCGCGCCGTCGACCACGGTCAACAAGATGTGCGGTTCGGGAATGAAGGCGATCATGCTCGCCGCCGACGGGCTGCGCAGCGGCGATTCTCAGTTCTCGGTCGCCGGCGGCCTCGAGTCGATGACCAATGCGCCGTACCTCCTGCTGAAGGCGCGCGGCGGCTATCGCATGGGTCATGGCGAAATCCTCGACCACATGTTCTACGACGGCCTGCAGAGCCCCTGGGACGGCCAGCTGATGGGCTGCTTCGCGGAGAACACCGCGCAGAAATACGGCTTTACGCGCGAGGCGCAGGACGCCTTCGCGGCCGAGTCCGTGCGTCGCAGCCTCGCTGCCATCACGGCCGGCGCCTTTGTCAGCGAAATCACGCCGGTCACGGTCAAGGGTCGCAAGGGCGAGGTCGTCGTCGACAAGGACGAGACGCCGTTCAATTGCGATATCGCGAAGATCGCCACGCTGAAACCCGCCTTCCGCAAGGACGGCACGGTCACCGCCGCCAGCTCCTCGTCGATCGCCGACGGTGCGGCCGCGGTCATCCTCGCCCGCGCCGATGCGGCGGCGAGCCACGGGCTGAAGCCGATCGCGCGCATCGTCGCCTACGCGAGCCACGCCCACGAGCCGGAGTGGTTCACGACCGCGCCGGTCGGGGCCATCCAGAAGGTACTCGCCAAGGCCGGCTGGACGGTCGGCGACGTCAAGCTCTTTGAGATCAACGAGGCCTTCGCGGCCGTGACCATGGCGGCGATCCACGACTGCGCGATCGACCCGGCCAAGGTCAACGTCAACGGCGGCGCCTGTGCGCTCGGCCACCCGGTCGGCGCAACCGGCGCACGGATCGTCGCCACGCTGATCGCGGCGCTTGCGGCCCGCGGCGGCGGTCGCGGGGTCGCGGCGCTGTGCATCGGCGGCGGCGAGGCGACGGCCATCGCCATCGAGGTCTGAGGCCGGCGACGGATTACGTCAAAGCCCGGCGCGGCGGCCCCCACCGGGGCTGCCGCGCCCGGCCGTCGGTCCGCACTGCGGCAAGTCACCTTTTGTTGCAGCGCAAGGTCCGCTAGTATCCGCCCGCCCTCGCCGAACTGCTGCCGTGCAGCAGGTGCCGCGCCGCGCGCACCCTGCCCCGGCCAGCCCGGTGAGGCGAACCCGCTCCCGACCGGGCGGCCTTAACGCGCGCGGCCGCCACTGAACGGCCCACTGGAAACCCTCCCACCATGCAGATCCAAGGCAAGACCATCGCTATCACCGGCGCAGGGCGCGGCCTCGGCCGGGCAATGGCGCTCGAATTCGCCGCCCGTGGCGGCCACATCGCCGCCCTCGACCTCGGCGCCGAGGACCTTGCCGAGACCCAGCGCCAGTGCGCAGCGCTCGGCGTGCAGGCACGCACCTACGTCTGCAACGTCACCGCCGAGGCGGCCGTCGAACTCGCCTTCGATGCCATCGTCGCGGACTTCGGTTCGCTCGACGTGCTGATCAACAACGCCGGAATCGTCAAGGACGGCCTGCTCGTCAAGGTCAAGGACGGCGAAGTCGTCGGCAAGATGGGCATCGAGCAGTGGAACGCGGTGATTGCGGTCAACCTGACCGGCGTCTTCCTCTGCGGCCGCGAGGCGGCGGTGCGGATGATCAAGGCCGGCAAGGGTGGCGTGATCATCAATATCTCGTCGATCTCCCGCCATGGCAACATGGGCCAGACCAACTATTCGGCGGCGAAATCGGGCGTCGAGTCGATGGCGGTCGTGTGGGCCAAGGAACTGGCGCGCTACGGCATCCGCACCGGGGCGATCGCCCCCGGCTTCTGCGCGACCGACATCCTGGCGGGCATGACGCCGGAAACGCTGGCCAAGGTGACCGCGCCGGTGCCGCTCAAGCGGCTCGGCCAACCTAGCGAAATCGCCCACACCGCGGCCTACATCGTCGAAAATGATTTCTTCAGCGGCCGCTGCATCGACGTCGACGGCGGCCTGCGGCTCTAGGTCAGGAACGAGGAACTCACGGCATGGATATCGTTAACGCTCTGGCGGTGGTTACGGGTGGCGCGTCCGGCCTCGGGCTGGCAACGGCCGAGGCGGTCGTGGCGGCCGGCGGCAAGGTGGTACTGGTCGACGTCCAGGACGAGGCCGGCGCGGCCGCGGCTGCGCGCCTCGGTCCCAATGCCCACTACGTCCGCGCCGACGTCACCCAGGAGGCCGAAGTCGACGCGGCGGTCGCCGAGGCGGTCAAGCGGATCGGTGGCATCAACTTCGTCATCAACTGCGCCGGCGTCGTCGCGCCGGGACGCGCTGTCGGTCGCGACGGAGCGCTGCCCGGCGCCAAGTTCAGCCGCGTGATCGCCATCAACCTGATCGGCACGTTTTTCGTCAACAAGGCAGCCGCCACGGTCATGCAGCACAACACCCCGAATGCCGGCGGTGAGCGCGGCGTGATCGTCCAGACGGCCTCGGTCGCCGCCTTCGATGGCCAGGTCGGGCAGCCTGCGTACGCGGCGAGCAAGGCCGGTGTCGTCGGCATGACCCTGCCGCTCGCGCGCGAGTTCGCCCGTTTCGGTGTCCGGGTCGTCACCATAGCGCCCGGCCTGTTCGAGACGCCGATGATGGGCTCGCTGCCGGAAGAGGCACAGCGCTCGCTGGGTGCCATGGTGCCGTTTCCGCCGCGCCTGGGTCGCCCGCCGGAGTACGCGCACCTGGCGCTGGCGATCTACGCCAATCCCATGTTGAACGGCGAGACGATCCGCCTCGACGGCGCGATTCGCCTCGAGCCCAAGTAAGGCCGGCACGGCTTTGGCGTCGGGACGGCAGCAGGCCATAATCGGGGTCCCTGCCCCGTCCCGGAACCTTCCATGACCGACACCAGTCGCCGGCTGCCGGCCGGCCGAGTACTGCGCGCGCTGGCTGTCCTTGCGGCCGTTGCGGGCTGCGCAACGACCGCGCCTGGGCCCGCACCGGCGCTCGTGCCGCCCTCGCCGCCGGCGGCGGTGGCGATGACCGCGATGCGCGACCCTACGCCGCCGCCCGCCGCCAGCACCGGCTCGTTCCGGATTCCGGTCGAGTACTACCGCCTGGCCAATGGCCTGCGCGTCGTCCTGTCGCGCGACAGCAGTGCGCCGACCGTGACCGTCGCCGTGCACTACCGCATCGGCTGGCGGCTGGAGCCCAGGGGCCGCACGGGCTTCGCCCACCTGTTCGAACATCTGATGTTCCAGGAGAGCACCAACCTCGATCGTGGCGAGGCGGACCGGATCGTCGAGGGTAACGGCGGCCTGGCCAACGGCCAGACCCACACCGACTACACGAACTACTTCGAGGTCGTGCCGAGCCATGCGCTCGAGCCGGTGCTGTGGGTGGAGGCCGAGCGCCTGCGGGGCCTCGCCGTGTCCGAGGCGAGCCTGCGCAACCAGCAGGACGTGGTCAAGAACGAGGTCCGGGTCAACGTACTCAACCGCCCCTATGGCGGCTTCGGCTGGCTCGACGTGCCGCAGTACGCCAACGTCAATTGGCACAACGCGCACAACTTCTACGGGGAGCTCGCCGACATCGATGCGGCGACGCTCGCCGACGCGCGCACCTTCTACGACACGTACTATGTGCCCCGCAACGCGGTCCTCGTCGTCGCCGGCGACTTCGACCCGGCGCGCGTCCGCGACTGGATCGGACGCTACTTCGGCCCGCTCGCCGACCGGCCGGAACCGGTTCGGCCGGACGTTTCCGAACCGCGGCAGACAGAACCGCGGGTGGCGCACGCGACCGACCGGCTGGCGCCGCGCCCGGGGCTTGCCTTCGCCTACCACGTACCGCCGCGCAACACCCGCGAGTGGTACGCCTTCGGGCTGCTGAACGTGATCCTGCTCGGCGGCGAGGACAGCCGACTGTGGCGGCAGCTCGTGACCGAGAAGGGCTACACCGACTCGCTGTCCGGCGGCATCAACTTCGGCGGCAGCCAGTTCGACTACGACGGCCCGACGCTGTGGACCGCGACCCTGCTGCACGATGCCTCGACCACGCCGCAGACCATCGTCGCCAGCATCGACGAGGTGCTGGCGGACCTTTACGTCCACCCGGTCACGAAGGCCGAGTTCGAGCGCGCGCTGACGAAGATCCGTTCCTCGCTCTACGACGTGGCCGGCGACCCGCGGCGCACCGGTCTGACGACGCTGCTCGGCTCGTTCGCCCTGTTCGACGACGATCCCGAGCGGCTCAACGGGCTCGAGGCGGAGTTCCGCAAGGTGACACCGGAGGATCTTGCGACCACCGCGCGCGAGTACCTGCGCCCGGGCAACCGGACGCTGTTCTTCCTGGAGGCCGGCGCCGGCCAGAAGGCTGCCCGATGAGACACCGTCAATCGCAAACGGCACGCCGCGCGGCAGCCTTCCTCGGTCTTGCCGTCCTCGCCAGCACGCCGGTTGCCGGCCGTGAGCCGGTGCCGCCGCTCGGCGAGCCCCGGCCGCTGACGATCCCGAACCGCGCTGACAGCGTCCTCGACAACGGCCTGCGTCTGACACTGATCGACACCGGGCTCGTTCCCAAGGCGACGATCATGATCGACGTGCGCACCGGCAGCGTCGACGAGGGCAGCCATAACGGCCTCGCCGACTTCGCCGGCGACTACCTGACCGAGGGTGCCGCCGGACGCTCGGCCACCGATCTCGCCGCCACGGCAGCCGACATGGGCGGCTCGCTCGGCGTGAGCATGGGCACCGATCGCTCGACGTTCGCGCTCGACGTACTGTCGGAGAAGGCGCCGGCCGCGATCGCGCTGCTGGCCGACGTCATCCGTCGCCCGGACCTGCCGGCCATGGCATTGACCAAGCAGCGCGCCAATGCGCTGCGCGGCCTGGCGATCGCCCGTACCGAACCGCAGCAGATCGCCGGCGACGCGCTCAGGCACGCGCTCTACGGGTCGCATCGCTACGGCCGGGGCCTGCCGACCGAGAGTGACGTCAACGCCTATACGCTAGACGACGTCCGCCACTTCCTGACCGCCAACTTCGGCGCGCGCCGCACGCACATCTATGTCGCCGGCCGGTTCGACCACGCAGCCGTCGAGGCGGCGGTGCGCGGCGCATTCGCCGACTGGCTGCCCGGTCCCTCACCGACCATCGACGTGCCGACCCTCGTGCCGGGGCGGCGCATCGTGCTGATCGACCGGCCGGGCGCACCGCAGTCGACGATCCTGATCGGCGCGCCGGGCATCGACCCGACCGTTGCCGACTACGTCCACCTGTCCGTGACCACGACGCTGCTCGGTGGCGGCCTGCTGTCGCGCTACAACCAGGAGCTGCGCGAAGCCCGCGGCTGGACCTATGGCGTCCAGGCGCGGCTGGCACCAACCTACCGCAGTGGGCTGTGGATGGTGTCGACCGACGTCACCACGGCGCATACCGCCGAGGCGCTGGACGCGCTCCTGCGCGGGCTGGCGGACCTGAAGGCGACACCCCCGGGCGAGGAGGAACTCCGGCGGACCCAGAACCTGCGTGCAGGCTCGTTCGCCGTCGGCATGGCCGGGCGGATGAGCCTCCTTGGCCAGCTCGCCTTCCTCGACCTTCATGGTCTTCCCGATGACTGGCTGTCCGGCTACGTGCAACGGGTCTACGCGGTACGGCCGGCGGACACCTCGGCCGTGCTCGCCCGGCGCATCGACGATGCCGCCCTGACGATCGTCGTCCTCGGCGACCGCAAGGTCGTCGAGGCCGGCCTGCGGGCGCTGCCGGCCCTGGCCGCGCCCGCCACCACCTGGGTCGACGCCGCCGTCGCGGCACCGCCCCCGACCAAACCGCGCTGAGCGGTCCCGGTCCCCGTCCGGGGGGCCGGTTCGTGCTAGATTTCGGGCCCATCGCGCAGCCCCAACGAGACGGAAACGGGATATGAACGCAGCAGTCGAACGGGATCAGATGGAATACGACGTGGTCATCGTCGGCGGCGGCCCGGCGGGCCTGTCCTGCGCCATACGCCTGAAGCAACTCAAGCCCGAACTCAACGTGTGCGTGCTGGAGAAGGGCGCATCGGTCGGTGCCCACTCGTTCTCGGGCTGCGTGCTCGAGCCCGGTCCTCTCGATGCGCTGCTGCCCGACTGGCGGGCGACGCCGCCGGCGATCTGCGTCCCGGCCAAGCACGATGAGTTCCTGCTCCTGACCGAGAAGGGGTCTTTCAAGCTGCCGACCCCGCCGCAGATGCATAACGAAGGCAACTTCATCATCTCGCTCAGCATGCTGACGCCGCTTCTCGCCAAGCGCGCCGAAGACCTCGGCGTCGACGTTTTCGCCGGCTTCGCCGGGGCGGAGGCGATCATCTCCGATGGCGGCGAAGTGGCCGGCGTTCGCATCGGCGACATGGGCATCGAGAAGTCCGGCGAACCGGGTCCGAACTACGCGCCGGGACCTGAAATCCGCGCGCCGATCACGATCCTGGCCGAAGGCGCGCGCGGCAGCGTCACGAAGACCCTGATCCGGCGCTTCGCGCTCGACGCCGACTGCTCGCCGCAGACCTACGGACTCGGCATCAAGGAACTCTGGCAGCTGCCGGACGGCCGGGTCGACCCCGGCTTCATCCAGCACACGATCGGCTGGCCGGCCGACCCCAACACCTACGCGGGCAGCTTCCTTTACCATCTCGACCAGAACCGCGTGTACGTCGGCTACGTCTCGGGCCTGGACTACAAGGATCCGAACTACAAGCCGTTCGAGGCCTTCCAGCAGTTCAAGAATCATCCGAAGATCAAGCCGCTGTTCGAGGGTGGCGAGATGCTCGCCTACGGCGCGCGGACGATCGCGGCCGGAGGCTGGCAGTCGCTGCCGAAGCTGGAAATGCCGGGCGCGCTGCTGATCGGCTGTGCCGCGGGCATGGTCAACGTGCCGAAGATCAAGGGTGTCCACCAGGCGATCCGTTCCGGCGCGCTGGCCGCCGAGCACATCGCCGAAACCGGCCATCCGCGCGGCTTCGACGCGCGTTTCAGGGCTTCCCCCGGTGGCTCGGAGCTGAAGAAGGTGCGGAATTTCAAGCCCGGCTTCAAGAAGGGCCTGTGGCTCGGCCTGGCAAACGCGGCGCTGGAAACGGTGACGGGCGGCCGCACGCCGTGGACGTTCAAGAACAAGGCCGACTACCAGCAGCTGAAGAAGATCGCCGAGTACACCTCTCCCGACCGCCACTGGAGCGTCGAGCGCGAACTGAAGCCGCGCGACCGGGTGAGCGCCGTGTTTTTCGCCGGCACGGTCCACGACGAGAACCAGCCCGTTCACCTGCGGGTGGCCGATACCCACCTGTGCGCGACCCGCTGCGCGACCGAATTCGGCAATCCGTGTACCAACTTCTGCCCCGCCAACGTCTACGAGATGGTCGACGACGGCGCCGGCGGCAGGAAGCTGCAGATCAATGCGTCGAACTGCGTGCACTGCAAGGCCTGCGACATCAAGGATCCCTACGCGCAGATCACCTGGGTGACACCCGAGGGCGGCTCCGGTCCGGGCTACCAGAATCTCTGAGCCGCCGGTGCAGCCGAGCGTGCCGCCCAGGATGCCGCCGGTAGCCCGCCGCATCGCCACCGATGCGCGCCGTGGCTGATTTTGCCGAGCTCTACCGGGGGGCGCTGCGGACGCGCGGCTGGCAGGCCGATCCCGCGCAGCTGGCCGCCGCGGGCGAGTTCGTCGCGCTCGAGGAGCGACTGCTGGCGGCCAACGGCGGCGGCTTCCTCGAGCGCCTGCTCGGCCGCCCGCCGGCGCCGGTCGCGGGCCTCTACCTCTGGGGTGGCGTGGGCCGCGGCAAGACCTTCCTGCTCGACCTCTTCGCCCAGCGCGCGATCGTCCCGATGCTGCGCTACCACTTTCATCATTTCATGCAGGAGACGCATGAACGGCTTGCGGCGCTGCACGACCAGCAGGATCCGCTCGTCGCCGTCGCTGCGCAGTTCGCCGGCCGCTGCCGGGTGCTGTGCTTCGACGAACTCGCGGTCACCGATATCGCCGACGCCATGATCCTCGGCGGTCTGTTCAGGGCCCTGACCGACGCCGGGGTTACACTCGTGATCACGTCCAACACGCCGCCCTCGGGGCTCTACGCCGATGGCCTGCAGCGGGTGCGTTTCCTGCCGGCGATCGCCCTGCTCGAGGAACGGACCCGGGTGCTTGAGCTCGATTCCGGCATCGACTACCGGCTGCGTGAACTTGTCCGCGAACCGGTCTGGGTGGTCGGCACGGGCGCGGAACCCGACCGGCAACTCGCCCAGCGCTTCGCGATGCTGGCCGGCGAGTCTGCCGCGGGACCGGGCGAGGTGCGGGTCGTCGGCCGGCCCATACCGACCCGGCTCCAGGCGGCAGCGGCCGTGTGGTTCGACTTCGCGGCGCTCTGCGAGGGCCCGCGCGGCGTGCCCGACTACATCGCCATCGGCGAACGCTTCGCCATCGTTGCCCTGTCCTCGGTCCCGGTCTTCGACGGCACGAACGACGATCCGGCGCGCCGCTTCATCGCCGTGATCGACGAGCTCTATGACCGCGGCGTGAAACTGCTGGCGAGCGCCGCTGCCTCGCCGGAGTCGCTCTACCGCGGGACCCGCCTCGCCTTTCCGTTCAGGCGCACGGCCAGCCGCCTCGTCGAGATGCAGTCGCGCGACTACCTCGCGCGGCCGCACCGCCGCGGCGGTGACTGGACGCTGTCGATCTAGACGACCGGCGCGCAGCGCCGGCGCCCGCCTCAGAGCACCCCGCGCCGTATCTGGTCCTGCTCGATCGACTCGAACAGGGCGCGGAAGTTTCCCTCGCCGAAGCCGTCGTTGCCCTTGCGCTGGATGATCTCGAAGAAGATCGGCCCGATGACGTTGCTGGTGAAGATCTGCAGCAGGATCCCCGACTCCGCGCTGCCGTCGATCAGGATGCCGCGCCGCTCGAGCTCGGCGACGACTTCGGCGTGACCGGTGACCCGGCCGTCGACCGCCTCGTAGTAGGTCGCGGGCGTTTCCTGGAAGGCCACCCCGGCGGCGCGCAGCCAGTCGACCGCAGCGTAGATATCGGTGGCGGCAAGCGCGATGTGCTGGATGCCTTCACCGCGGTACTCGTGCAGGTATTCCTCGATCTGGCTCTTGTCGTCCTGCGACTCGTTGATCGGAATCCGGATCAGGCCACAGGGACTGACCATCGCCCGCGAGAACAGGCCGCTCTTCTTGCCCTCGATGTCGAAGTAGCGGGCCTCGCGAAAGCCGAAGAGGCGCTCGTAGAAGCCGGCCCAGTGATCCATATTGCCGCGCCGGACGTTGTGCGTGAGGTGGTCGATCGTGGTCAGTCCCGCCGTCGGCCGACTGGCGGCACCGGCAACGGGCACGAAATCGACGTCGTAGATGTCCCGGTCGCCGAAGCGATCGACGAGGTAGATCAGGCTGCCGCCGATGCCCTCGATGGACGGGATGTTCAGCTCCATCGGGCCCGCCGTCGACGGGCCGGGCTTGGCGCCGAGCGAAAGCGCGCGCTGGTAGGCGCTCGCCGCGTCGGCGACCCGGAAGGCCATCGCGCAGGCGCAGGGACCGTGGTTGCGGGCGAAGGCCTGCGCAAAGCTGTCCGCCTCGGCGTTGATGATGAAGTTGATGCCGCCCTGGCGGTGCAGGGTGACGTCCTTGGAACGGTGCCGGGCCACGACACCAAGCCCCATCCTTGCGAAGAGGTCGCGCAGCCCGGACGGGTCGGGCGCCGCGTATTCGACGAATTCAAAGCCCTGCGTGCCCATCGGATTGGTGGCGGAAGCGGGCTCGCGCCCCGGTGCGTGACTGGCTGGCATCGCTGCTGGTCCCTGCCCGATGGCTGGTGCCACAGGCGAAAAAATGGTTTCATTGGAAACCAGTATAGCGCGGAGACAGCGGTGCCGAAAGCCAGCCCTGAGGTCCTGGAACTGGACCGGTTCCTGCCTTACCGCCTGGCCGTCCTGACCGGCGCGATCAGCGCCGCGATCGCGACGCACTACGCGGACCGCTACGGTCTGTCGATTCCACAATGGCGCACCCTGGCCGTCCTCGCCCGCCGTCCGGGCCTGACCGCCGCCGAGGTCACGGCCCGGGGTGCCATGGACAAGGTCGCCGTCAGCCGCGCGGTGGCCGGCCTCGTAACGCGCGGTTTGCTGCAGCGCCGGAGCGTCGCCCGCGACCGGCGCAGCAGCAGCCTCGCGCTGACCGCGCGCGGCTGGACGGTCTATGGCGAGATCGCGCCGTGGGCGCAGGGCTACGAGCGGTCCCTGCTGACGGCGCTGTCGGCGACCGAGCGACGCACGCTGGACGTCGCTCTCGACAAGCTGCTCGGTGCCACGGCCGCGGCGGCCACACCCGAGGCGCCACGCCGCGCCACCGCCCGCGCCAGCCGGCGGTCGCCAGCATAGACCCACCCTTGATACGCTTCGTGCACTAAACTGGTGCCTGAAGGCGTGTGTCGATCCCGTTTCGGCCCCTGCCGGCAGCCCTTACCGGCCAGCCGACCGTGGCCCGCTTAACGTGCTCCTGCCCGACTTGCCACGGAGACTGCCAACGATGCTCGGAAAAATCCCCGCCAGCCGCCTGCGCCTGATCGAACGCGTGGTAGACAGGGCGGGCGCCCTGCTTACCCGCGGCCAGACCGCGCGCCGCGGTGGCAACTGGGCGGCCACGGCCGGCACGCTCAAGCCGCTGTTGCCAAAGTTCGTCCGGCATTACTACCGCGGCGTGGCCGAGGAAGACCTGGCCGCCCGCAACCTCGACGACCTGGCCGGCGCCGCGCTGTGGCACCTTAACGCCGGACTCAACCGCAAGCCGGGAATGCCGTGGGTGCACGTCTGCAACCCGGACGCCGCCACGGAGGGCTACGTCTCGCCGCACACGGTCGTGGCCGTCGTCTGCGACGACATGCCCTTCCTGGTCGACTCGATCAGCATGGTGCTCAATCAGGCCGGGCTGTCGCTGCAGTACATCGCCCACCCGATCCTGTCGGTCCTGCGCGACCGCCGCGGCCGGCTGACCGAGATCCTCGAGGAACCCGGCGAGCACGGCCAGCTCGAGTCCTGGCAGTTCTATGAGATCGACCGGGAGGCCGACCCCGCGGTCATCGCCTCGCTGCAATTGCGCCTGCTGGCGACGCTCGGCGACGTGCGCGCCTCCGTCGCCGACTGGTCGGAGATGCGTCGTCGCGCCCGCGAGGTGGCCACGCACCTGGAGGTCTCCGCGCACGGCAAGAGCGGCGATGTGATCGAAGCGCGCGACATGCTCGAGTGGATGGACGACAACCACTTCACCTTCCTCGGCTACCGCCGCTACAAGCTCAGGCGCGGGCGGAGCAGCGACAGGCTGGAGCCGGCCGCCGACTCCGGTCTCGGCATCCTGCGCGTGGCAGACGCCGGCGTCGCACCGCGGCCGACGATCATCGAGGGCACCCTGCGCGAGCAGGCGCGGCAACGCGAGCTCATGGTCATCACGAAGGCGAACTCGCTGTCGACCGTCCATCGTGCCGAATACCTAGACTACGTCGGCATCAAGATCTTCGATGCCAAGGGCGAGGTCGCCGGCGAGCACCGCTTCCTCGGCCTGTGGACATCCAGTGCCTACAGCCTCAATCCGCGCGACATCCCCGTGCTGCGCAACAAGCTGGCCAAGATCATCGCGCATTTCGGGCTCTCGCCGACCAGCCACGACGGCAAGGCGCTGATACACGTACTGGAAAACTTTCCGCGCGACGAGCTGTTCCAGGCGAGCGTCGCCGAACTGATCCGGCTTGCCCGCGGCGTCGTGAACCTCTATGAGCGCCAGCAGGTGCGCCTGTTCATGCGCCGCGACGCCTTCCACCGTTTCTACTCCTGCCTGGTCTACGTGCCACGCGACCGCTACAACACGACGGTACGCCAGCGCCTGGAGGCCGTGCTGCGCGACGCGCTGCACGGTGCAGCCGTCGATTCACAGGTCCAGCTGTCTAATTCCGCGCTGGCGCGGGTCCACCTGCTCGTGCGTACCGGCGCGAACGACGACCGGCAGGGCGAGCCGCGTGTCGACGCCAACGCCATCGAGGCGCGCCTCGCCGCGGCGACCCGGACCTGGGCCGACGAGCTGGAGGCGGCGCTCGCGGCCGAGCACGACGAGTCGGCTGCGCGCCAGCTGAGCGGCCGCTACGTCGAGGCCGTACCGGTGGCGTATCACGCCGATACGACGGCGCAGGGCGCGGTCGCCGACATTGCCGAGCTCGAGGCGCTGCGCGCGGCACCGGGCGAAACGCGCCTGCGGCTCTACCGGCTGGACGGCATGCCGGCCGCCAAGGTGCAGCTGAAGATCTACCGCGCCGGGTCGACACTGCCGATCTCGGATGCGATGCCGACGATCGAGAACCTCGGCCTGCGCCTGATCAGCGAACGGCCGTACGCGCTGGCAGGCGAACTCGCCGGGATGTGGATCCAGGACTTCGAGCTTGAGCATCCGCAGGGCCTGGCGATCGACGTGCCGACCGACGGTCCGCGCCTGATCGAGACCGTGCGCGCGGTGTGGGCGGGGATCGCGGAGAACGATGGCTTCAACCGGCTCGTACTCGCCGCCAACCAGAGCTGGCGCGAGACGGCGCTGTTGCGCGCCTACTGCCGCTGGCTCCTGCAGACCGGCATGCCTTTCAGCCAGTCCTACATGGAAAGCGTGCTCGCGGCCAATGCGCGTACGGCGAACCGGCTCGCGAAGCTCTTCCTCGCGCGCTTCGATCCGGCGCTGCCCGCGGCCCGGCGCGAACGGGAAGCGAAGCGGCTGCACGCGGCGCTCGACGAGGACCTGCAGAAGATCACGCGGGTCGACGATGACCGCATCCTGCGCGCCTTTCGCGCCGCCATCGATGCCACGCTGCGCACCAACTTCTTCCAGCGCGGCAGCGACGGCAGCCAGCGGCCGACCATCACCTTCAAGATCGATCCGGCCAGGGTGCCTGGCCTGCCCGAGCCGCGCCCCATGTTCGAGATCTGGGTCTACTCGCCGCGGGTCGAGGCCGTGCACCTGCGCAAGGGCCGGGTGGCCCGCGGCGGCATCCGCTGGTCCGACCGGCGCGAGGACTTCCGCACCGAAGTGCTCGGCCTCATGAAGGCGCAGAACGTCAAGAACACGGTGATCGTGCCGGTCGGCGCCAAGGGCGGCTTCGTCTGCAAGAAGCTGCCCACCGCGCGCGACGACATCGCGCGCGAGGTGGTCGGCTGCTACAGCGACTTCATGCGCGCGCTGCTCGAGGTCACCGACAACATCGTCGGCGGCAAGGTCGTGCCACCGGCGCTCACCGTACGCCGCGACCCTGACGATCCTTACCTGGTGGTTGCCGCCGACAAGGGCACGGCGACGTTTTCCGACACCGCCAACGCCATCGCCGAAGCGCACGGGTTCTGGCTGGGCGATGCCTTCGCCTCCGGCGGTTCGGCCGGCTACGACCACAAGAAGATCGCCATCACCGCCCGCGGCGCCTGGGAGTGCGTCAAGCGCCATTTCCGCGAGATCGGCCTTGATACGCAGAGCACGCCGTTCTCGGTGGCCGCGATCGGCGACATGTCCGGCGACGTGTTCGGCAACGGCATGCTGCGCTCCCCGCAGATCCGCCTCGTCGCGGCCTTCAACCACCAGCACATCTTCATCGATCCCACGCCCGATGCGGCCAAGTCCTTTGCCGAACGGCAGCGGCTGTTCGCGCTGCCGCGCTCGAGCTGGGATGACTACTCGCGCAAGGCCATCTCGGCCGGCGGCGGCGTCTGGTCCCGGCAGGAGAAATCGATCCCTCTGCCACGCGAGGCGCGGGCCCTGCTCAACCTGACGGGCACGTCGGCGACGCCGACCGAGATCGTGAAGGCCATCCTGACGCTGGACGTAGACCTGTTGTGGAACGGCGGCATCGGCACCTACGTCAAGGCGTCGACCGAGGCGAATGCCGACGTGGGCGACCGCGCCAACGATGCCGTGCGCGTCGACGGCCGGACACTGCGCGCGAAGGTCGTTGGCGAGGGTGGCAACCTCGGCTTCTCACAGCTGGGCCGGGTCGAGTACGCGCTCCATGGCGGCCGCCTCAACACGGACTTCATCGACAATTCCGGCGGCGTCAACTGCTCGGACCTCGAGGTCAACATCAAGATCCTCCTCGGCGTGGCTGCCCAGAAGCGCGGCCTGCGGCGCCCGGCACGGGACAAGCTGCTCGCGGCGATGACCGACAACGTGTCCGCTCTCGTCCTGCGCAACAATTACCTGCAGAGCCAGGCGCTGAGCGTGCTCGAGTCGCGGGCGCTGGATCGCGCCTCGGAGCACGGCTACGTGATCAAGGTGCTGGAGCGCAGCGGAGACCTCGATCGCGAGCTGGAGAACCTGCCGAGCGACGAGGCACTTGCCGAACGCATCGCCAAGGGGCGCGGGCTGACCCGGCCGGAACTGTCGATGGTGCTGTCCTATTCGAAAATCTGGCTCTACAACCAGCTGATCGCCTCCGACGTGCCGGAAGACCGCTACCTTTCCAACGAGCTGGAGAGATACTTCCCCGACGCGCTGCCGCGCCGCTACGGCGACCTGCTGGCGCTGCATCCGCTGAAGCGCGAGATCATCGCCACGGCCACGACCAACAGCCTCGTCAACCGCATGGGGCCGGTGTTCGCGGTGCGCGCCGCCGAGGACACGGGCGCCGGTGTCGGCGCCATTGCCCGGGCGTACGCGATTGCGCGCGAATGCTCGGCCATGCGCGAGATCTGGGGTGAAATCGAGGCGCTCGACAACCGCATCCCGGCCGACATCCAGTACGACATGCACTACCGGACGACCCGGTTCCTGCGCCACGCGACCTACTGGGTACTGGCGCACCGCCGCGACCTGGACGTCGAAAAAGCCGTCGGCGAGCTGCGCAAGGGGCTCACCGACCTGGCGCGCGACGCCGGCCAGCTGGTCGATGGCCGGCTTGCCGAACGGATCTTCGCGCAGAACACGGCCTACAGGGCCAAGGGCGTGCCGGAGCGCCTCGCGTTCCGGATCTCGACGCTGGAGCTCCTGTACTCGGGCCTGGACGTCGTCGACATCGCGCAGAGCCGCAAGCACGATCTCTTCGAGGTCGCGCGCGCCTATCTGCACCTGGGCCAGCGCCTCGACCTCGACTGGCTGCGGCTGCAGATCGAAGGCCTCGGTGCCCAGGGCCACTGGCAGGCGGTAGCGCGCAACACGCTGCGCGAGGGCCTGTACGAAATGCAGCGCACCCTGACCGACGTTGCGCTGCGCGACCGGCCGCGCCTGGATTCGGTGCGCGCCACCGACCAGTGGCTGGCGACGCGCGCCCGCGAGGTCGAGTCGCTGCGGCGGACGGTTGGCGAAATGGAGTCCACCAAGGCCAGCGACTTCGCGACCCTGTCGGTCGCGCTGCAGTCGGTACGGCGACTGGTCGGCGGCTGAAGGCATCCGCGCGGCAGGACCCCGGGGGTCCGGCCGCGCCACACTGGCGGAGTAGCGAACGGATGAGCGGCAAACTGGTCTTTCTGCGGCACGGACAGAGCACCTGGAATCTCGAGAACCGGTTCACCGGCTGGACGGACGTGGATCTCACGGACCAGGGCCGCGCGGAGGCCGCCGAAGCCGCGCGGCTGCTGGCGGCCGAGGGCCTGACGTTCGACCAGGCGTTCACGAGCGTGCTGAAGCGTGCGATCCGCACGCTGTGGATCGTGCTCGACGGGCTGGACCTCATGTGGCTGCCGGTCGAGCGCTCGTTCCGCCTCAACGAACGGCATTACGGCGCACTGCAGGGGCTGAACAAGGCGGAGACGGTCGCCCGGCACGGCGCCGAGCAGGTCAAGATCTGGCGTCGCAGCTACGACATTCCGCCACCGCCGCTGCCGGCGGAGGATCCGCGCCAGGCCGGTCTCGACCGCCGCTACGCGCGGATCGCCGCCGCCGACCTGCCGGCCACCGAATCGCTGAAGGACACGCTGGCCCGCGTGGAGCCCTACTGGCACACGCGGATCGCGCCGGAACTCGCCGCCGACCGCAACGTGCTGGTGGTGGCGCACGGCAACAGCCTGCGCGCGATGGTCAAGATGCTCGACGGGATGAGCGACGCGGATATCGTCGAGTTCAACATCCCGACCGGGGTGCCGCTCGTCTATGACCTCGACGATCGGTTGAACGCACGCAGCCGGCGTTTTCTGGGTGATCCCGCGGCGGTCGCCGCCGCCGCCGACGCCGTCCGCCGCCAGACCGAGGGCGAGAAGACCTGACGGGCGGTGCGGCGCCGGTCAGTCGTCCGGGGCGATGACGACCTTGAGGCCGGCGAGGTCGGCCGTGAACGGCACCTGGCAGGACAGCCGGGAGTTCGGCTTGCGGCCGCTCAGCTCCTGCAGGAGCTCCTTCTCGTCACCCTGCGCCGCCGGCAGCCTGCCCGCCCAGGCGTCGTCGACGTAGATGTGGCAGGTGGCGCAGGAGCACATGCCGCCACAGATCGCGGCAATACCGTAGTCGAGCTCGCGCAGGGTTTCCATCACCGAAACCCCGGTCTTGCCTTCGACCGTGTGCTCCGTGCCGTCCCGGTCGACAATCACCATGTCCGCCATCATCTCACCTCGTGGCCGCCCGACCGCCGGGCTCCGAGGCGACGCATATTGCGGGGCAACACGGGGAAGCGCAACTCCCGCGCGCACTAGCCCTGCGGCAGGAACGCGAGCCACTGCGCGGGGTCGCCGGCGCAGGCGAGGAAGTGCGGATTCAGGAGTTCGGGCCGCTGGTTATAGGCGAGCGCCGTCCCGGACAGCTCGACGACGTGGCCGCCGGCGGCCTCGACCACGGCCTGCCCGGCAGCCGTGTCCCACTCCGACGTCGGACCGAGCCGTGGGTAGACCTCGGCAGCGCCTTCGGCCAGGCGGCAGAACTTGAGCGAACTCCCGGCGCTGATCAGTTCGTGCGGCCCCAGGGCGTCGAGAAAACCGTCGAGAGAACTGCCGCGGTGGGAACGGCTGCCGAGGACACGCGGCGGATCGGCGGGGGTCGCCGCCACGCCGATCGCCTGGCGCGGGCCGTCGCCGTCGGCACGCCACGCGCCGCTGCCGGGCACGCCGACATAGCAGCGATCCTGGACGGGGATCTGCACGACGCCGAGCACGGGCCGGCCACGGTCGATCAGTGCGATGTTGACCGTGAACTCGCCGTTGCGCGAGACGAATTCGCGCGTGCCGTCCAGCGGATCGACCAGCCAGTAGGTCGACCACTGCCTGCGCACGGCGGCCGGAACCGGCGCGGACTCCTCGGACAGCACCGGCAGGTCCGGCGTCAGTGCGCCGAGGCCGGCGACGATGAGGCGGTGCGCGGCAAGGTCGGCCTCGGTCAGCGGCGATTGGTCGGCCTTAAGAACCGCCGTCACCGGTGCGGCGTAGATGCCGAGGATGGCCGCCGCCGCGCGCCGCGCGAGCAGCGCCACCGCCGCCGCCAGGGCGAGCGGCGCCGCGGCGTTCACCGTCCGGTCCACTCGGGCGGCCGCTTCTCGAGGAAGGCGCGCGGGCCCTCGGCACCGTCCTCGGTGCGCGACAGCACGACGCTCATGATCTCGGCATGGGCGAGCGCGGCCTCGAGGTCCAGGTCGCGCAGGCGGTAGAGCGCCTGCTTGCCCAGACGAATGGCGGTCGGCGAGTTGGCGGCGATCGTCGCTGCCAGCTCGGCGACCCGGCCGTCGAGCTGCGACGCCGGTACGACCTCGTTGACGAAATCGACGCGCAGCGCCTCCGCGGCGCTCAGCGGTTCGCCGGTCAGGCACAGGCGCATGAACACCCGCGCCGGCAGCACCCGCAGCAGCAGTGGCGCGATCATCAGTGGAAACGTGCCGACCCTGACCTCCGGCAGCGCGAAGCGGGCGGTATCGGCGGCGACGACGAGATCCGCGGTCGCGATCAGGCCGAGCGCGCCGGCGAAGGCCGGGCCCTGCACGCGGGCGATCAGCGGCAGGCGGGTCGAAGCGAGCCGGCCGAGCAGGCCGCCGATGAAGTTGCGCGGATCGGCCGCATCGATCGCGAACGCGGCACCCGGCCCGCGCTCCAGATCGGCGCCGGCCGAGAACACGCCATCGCCGGTGCTGCCGAGCACGAGCACGCGGCAGCCGGGATCGGCCTCGGCCGCGTCAAGCGCCGCGATGAGGGCCCGCACCACGCCGGCGTTGAGCGCATGGCGCCGCGCCGGCCGGTCGATCAAAAGCGTGGTCACCGGCCCGTTGTGGCGTACCTCTAGGCCGCTGTCCGAATCCGTTTGCATAGACATCTCGCCCCCGCAATCCCCGGTCAGGGCTCCGCACCGACGGCCACGCCTCAGGCTGCCCCGGGCGGGAGCGTAGCAGGAGCCGGCGACCGATCGGCGGCGGCCAGCCGCACGCGCAGGCCGTTGATCGCGTCGGCCGGGACCGTGCTCCAGGCGTCGGCCGCGTCCGTCCAAAGCACCCGCAGGCAATCGAACAGCGCGCGCAACGGCTCGAGCTCGGCGCCGCTGCCCGGCGCGCCCGGACCGTACCCGGCCAGGAGGGCGGCCAGCGCCTCGGGCTCGAGCTCCTCGTAGCTGGCAAACGCGGCGAGGTCGAGCCACGGGTCCGCGTAGGCCGCGTACTCCCAGTCGATCAGGCGCAGCGGCGGCCCGAGCAGCAGGTTGTCGCGGTGCAGGTCGAGGTGACACAGGGCAAGCCGCTGCGGCCGGTACGCACAAAGCAAGCGGTCGGCGACGCGCCGCACCAGCGCACGCCCGACGATCTCCTGATGCGGCGCGTCAACGGCAAGGTAGTGACCGAGCAGCGCCGCAAGATCGAGCGCTGGTGCCGGCAGCAGCCGCGGCAGCGCGTGCAGCTGCGCCAGTCGCCGGCCGAGACTCGCGGCGAACTCCGCGCTGCGCGCGCAGGCGCGATCCGGTGCGCCGCCCTCGATGTAGGTCGTCACGAACAGCGCACGCTCCGGGGCCGCGTGCACGACCCCCGGCGCAAAGCCGGCAGCCGCCGCCTGGCGCGCCAGCGCCGCCTCGCGCGCCCGATCCACGACGAGCGCGGGGTCCGCGCCGCGGCCGATGCGCACGATCCAGTCGGCCGCGGCGCTGCGGACCCGCCAGCTGTCGTTGCTGGCGCCGGCCCGCAGATGGACGATGGACGGCGCCCGGGCGAGCTGGGCGCGGCCGGCACCGAAGCTGGCCAGTGCCGCGCGCAGCACCGCCGGATCGCCGCTGTCAGCTCTGGCCATGGGTCGGGGGCAACGTACGGGTAGCCGTGGACATGCCGCAATAGTACCCTTCGCCGAAGCGCGGGCCGGCCATGCCCTGTCATGGGCGGACTGCTAAGCTCGCAGCGCTACTGCGCGGTCGCAAAGGAACGGGGCACCATGCCGAGTCGTACTGTCAGGATCTACCAGGTCGACGTCTTCACGGACCGCCTGTTCGCGGGCAATCCGGCCGGCGTGGTGCTCGGCGCCGAGCGCCTGGCCGAAGAGGAAATGCAGGCGATCGCCCGCGAACTGAACAACTCCGATTCGGCGTTCGTGCTGCCGCCCACGGCGGCCGATCACGACGTGCACCTGCGGTTTTTCACGCCCGCCCGCGAAGTCGGCTTCGTCGGCCATGCCTCGGTTGCCGCGCATGTCGCGCGCCTGGCGGCCGGCGAGTGCCAGCCCGGACCGATGCGCCAGCGCTCCCGGTCCGGCGTGTACGCCGTCGAGATCGACGGCCCGGCGGATGCGCCGCGCGTGACGGTGGCGTTCCCCGCGCCGGCCGAGCCCGTGCCGCTCGCGGAGGGGATGCTGCACAAGCTGCTCGACATCCTCGGCCTCGATTCCGGGGCGCTCGACGGCCATTGCCCGCCGGCGGTGATCGGCAAGTCGAGCACGCGGCTTTTAGTCGGGCTGCGCTCGGCCGACCAGCTCGCGGCCCTGACACCGGATTTCGAAGCGCTCAAGCGGCTTACCCCGCACGTCGGCGCCGACGGCTACTTCCTGTTCGTACGCAACGCCCACGGCCCGGCCACCACCGAGTCGCGGATGTTCTGCCCGGTCATCGGCATCCCGGAGGATCCGGTCAGCGGCAATGCGCACGGCATGCTCGGCGCCTACCTCGTCCAGCACGGCCTCTTGCCGGTCGACAACGGCCAGGCGCATTTCACCGGCTTCCAGGGCCGCTCGATGCGCCGCCCCGGCGAAGTCAAGGTATCGGTCCAGACCGACGGCGGGCGCGCGACGCGCGTGTCGATCTCCGGCACCGCGCGCATCGTCTACTCGACCGAACTCTCGCTGGCCTAGGCCGGCGCCTCAGCCCCAGTCCGGGGCGCGGTCGGCACGCCACTTGATGCTGCAGCCGATGCTGGCGCGCTGCGCAGCCACGGGCGGCAGGCCGGCGAGTGCCGCGTCGGCCGCTGCACGCAGGCTCGCGCCGGTCACCGCGAGCGGGTTGCCGGGCCGGCTGTCGTCGAACTGGCCCCGGTAGACGAGTCGCCCCGCCGCGTCATAGAGGAAAAAGTCCGGGGTGCAGATCGCGCCGTAGGCGAGCGCCACCGACTGGGTGGCATCGAACAGGTAGGGGAACGGGAAGTCGAGCCGGGCGGCAAGCTCCGCCATCCGCTCCGGCGCATCGGCCGGATACAGCTGCGGGTCGTTGGCGCTGATGGCCACGGTGTCGAGGCCGCGCGCGCGGTAGGCGCGCGCGAACTCGACGAACGCCGGCAGCAGGTGCACGACGTACGGACAGTGATTGCAGATGAAGGCGATCAGGAACGGTAGCGCCCGGTCGCGATCGGCGAGGCGGAAGACCCGACCGGCACCTTCGCTGAGGACGAAATCCGCGGCCACCGAGCCGAGCGCCGGCATCCTGGATTCGCGCTTAGGCATACGCGCCCTTCAGACGGCCACCGCCGCCGCGAGCTGCCAGCGTCCGTCCGCGCCCTGCGCGCGTCCGTCCTCGGCCAGCTTGATCAGGTGCGCCTCGAGGGAAAAGGCCGCCCAGCGCTTGAGGTCGGCGGGGATCTCGCGATAGACGATGTCGACCAGCGCCGGCACGGTCGCCTGCGGCGCCTGGGCGAGCGCGGCGAGCACCTCGGCCTCGCGCTCGAGGCGATGACGGACCAGGAGCTCGAACACCCGTGCCGGGCGCAGCAGCCGCGGACCGTGGCCCGGCATCAGCTCGCGCAACGACAGCTGCTGCAGCCGGGCGAGCGAATCGAGATACGCCCGCATGCTGCCGTCGGGCGGGAGTATCACCGGCGAGGTCGTGCCGAGCACGTGGTCGCCGGTGAACAGCGCCGCCTCCTCCTCGAGCAGCCAGCAGACGTGGTTCGAGGCGTGACCCGGTGTCGGCACGGCGCGCAGCGTCCAGCCGTCGCCGCCCACGGTCGTGCCGTCGTCGACCTCGCGGTCGCTCGCGAAGGTCGGGTCCTGGAACTGCGGGAAACCGCTGGTGCGCCCGACGCGGGGCGCGCCGGTGCGCTCGTGCAGCGCCTTCGCCGCGGGCGAGTGGTCGAGGTGGGTGTGGGTCACGACCAGCGCCACGACCCGTCGCCCGGCGACCGCGGCCAGCAGGGCATCGATGTGGTCGGGACTCGCCGGCCCCGGATCGAGTATCGCCACGTCGCCGCCGCCGTCGCGACCGATGAGGTAGGTGTTGGTGCCCGGTCCGGTCATCCGGCCGGCGTTCGGCGCCGTCACCCGGCTGATGAGGGCGGACAGGGCCACGACCCGGCCTGGCGTGAAGTCGTCGTCGGCGATGGGATTCATGGCCGGCAGTCTAGCCGTTCCGGCGGGCGAAGTCGGCGAGGGACGGATAGGTCGCGTCCGCGCCGAGCTGGGCGAGAAGCCCCGCCCGGCCGAGCTTGGCCTCGACGTTCGGCGTCACCTCGCAGAGCACGACCCGCGTTCCGTGCCGGGAAAAGTCGGCGACGATCTTCTCCAGCGCGGCGACACCGGTGGAGTCGATGAAAGGCATGCGGCCGAGGCGCAGCACGAGCGTCGCCGGCCGGCTCTGGCTGTGGCGCAGCGTCGCATCGAGTTTTTCGGCAGCGGCGAAGAAGAACGGTCCGTCGATCTGGTAGACGAGGGTCCCGGGCGGCAGGCGCCACTGGCCGAGGCCCGCCTCGACCGACAGGAATTCGGCGGACTGCGCCTCGACACTGACCGCCTGGGCCATGCGCCGCATGAAAACGAGCGAGGCGAGCATCACGCCGGTATTGACCGCCACCACGAGATCGGTGAACACCGTCAGGAGGAAGGTGATCAGCAGGATCGCCACGTCCGGGCGCGGCGCGGTACGCGCCATCTTCCAGAAACGGGCCACGTCGCTCATGTTCCAGGCAACGACGAACAGGATGGCGGCCAGTGCCGCGAGCGGAACGTCGGCAGCCAGCGGCGCGAGCATCAGGATCACGATCACCAGAAAGACCGAGTGGACGATGCCGGCCAGAGGACTGGTCGCGCCGTTGCGGATGTTGGTGGCCGTGCGGGCGATCGCGCCGGTCGCGGCGAAGCCGCCGCACAGCGGCGCGAGGATGTTGGCGATGCCCTGGCCGATCAGCTCCTGGTTGGAATCGTGGCGCGTGTTGGCCATGCCATCGGCGATGGTCGCCGACAGCAGCGACTCGATCGCGCCGAGGAGCGCGATGGTGAACGCCGGACCGATCAGGCGCACGACCTGGGTGAAGTCCTCCAGCGGCAGCCCGACCGGCGGCATCTGCCGCGGTATGCCGCCGAACAGCGTGCCGATCGTCGCCACGCCGTCGAAGCGGAACACGCGCTCGGCCGCCGTCGCGAGCACGAGGGCGACGAGCGGCGCCGGAATCCGGCGCAGGACCCGGGTTCCGGCAACCACGACCAGGAGCGAACCCAGGCCGATGGCGACCGTTGCCGGGTGCGCGCCCGGTGCGGCGGCGAGCAGGGCGCCCACCTGCTGGTGGAAATGGGTGCCGGCGCCGGTCACCGTCACGCCGAGAAAATACTTCAGCTGCCCGACGAAGATGATCAGGCCGATGCCGGAGGTGAAGCCGACGACGACCGGATCGGGGATGTACTTGAGCACGGCGCCCATGCGGGCTAGCCCCATCGCCAGCAGCATCAGCCCGGCAAGGAAGGTGGCGACGGCGAGGCCGTTCAGCCCGTGCTCGGCGGTGATCGTGGCCAGCACCGCGACGAAGGCGCCGGTCGGGCCGGAAATCTGCACCCGCGACCCGCCGAAGAGACTGGCCGCGAGGCCCGCCACGATCGCCGTGTAGATGCCCTGCTCGGGCCGCGCCCCGGAGGCGATCGCGAAGGCCATGGCAAGCGGCAGGGCGACCACGCCCACCGTCAGCCCGGCCAGAACGTTCGATACGAGATGTTCGCGGCCAAGCAGGCCCGCGCGACGGGCTTCGAGAAACGCGATCATGCTGCGGCGCATGGTATCGGTAGCCCGGCCGACCACGAAAGGACTTTCTCCGGCCGGAATTGTGAGTCGCGAATTACACAACAGCGGGCCGGGCATTTAAGATGGCGGGGTACCCGCCGAGAGCGGGCCCACTACTCACATTCGGGGATTTTCATGCTGTCGCGAACCCGCTCCCTCACCGCCCTTTGCGGCCTCGTAGTCCTGCTCGGCGCCGGCGTCAGCAATGCTGCCTGCCTTGCGCCGACGGCGCCCGGGACCTTTCCGGATGGCACGACCGCGTCTCTGGAAGAAATGGTCGCCGGACAGAAGAGCGTCAAGGAGTTCATCGCGCAGACCGATGCGTTCACCGACTGCGTGATGGCCGAGACGCCGAAGTTCGACCCGAAGAAGCAGTACTCCGACAAGGAGAAGGAAACGCTGGCGGCGGTCCAGGCCGCGGCACAGAAGAAGGTCGATGCGGCCGAGGCGGACAAGGCGGCCGTTGCCGAGCGGTTCAACGTGCAGCTGCGTGCCTACAAGGCGAAAGCGGCGGCACCGAAGAACTGATGTTCCTGCCCCGGGACGCCGAGCAGGCGGTCCTCGCGCAGCTCGGGGCGACGCCGCGGATCGAGCACGTGCCCCTGCGTTCGGCGCACGGGCGCGTGCTCGCCGAGGATGCGCACACCGACATCGACCAGCCACCGTTCGATCGCGTCGCCATGGACGGCATCGCGCTGCGCTCGTCCGCCTACGCGGCGGGCGGGCGCCGCTTCCGTGTCGCGCATACGCAAGGGGCAGGAAGTGAGCCGAGGCCGCTCGCGGCGGACGGTGACTGCATCGAGATCATGACCGGCGCCGCCCTGCCGGACGGTGCGGATGCGGTCATCCCGGTCGAGCGCCTCGCGCTGGAGGCGGGCTACGCGACCGTGGCCGAGGATCTCGCCGTCAGCGCCGGCCTCAACATCCACCGGCGCGGCCTCGACCAGGCGGCCGGCACCCGCGTGCTGCAGCGGGGGACGCGCCTGCGCGCGCCGGAACTGGCGATCCTGGCGGCCGCGGGGTTCGCCCGGGTACCGGTCGGCCGCCGGCCGCGCCTCGCCGTCGTCTCGACCGGCGATGAACTCGTCGACCCCGGGACGGTGCCGCTGCCCTGGCAGGTTCGCCGCTCGAACGTCTACGGGATACTCGCGGCGCTCTCGGCCCGCGGCCACCACGACACCGTGGACCGGCACCTGCCCGACGACCTGCCGCTCCTGACGGCACGTCTCGGCGAACTGCTGGCCGCCCACGATGTCGTGATCCTGTCGGGCGGCGTTTCTGCCGGCCGCTTCGACTACGTGCCGGCCGCGCTCGAGGCCAACGGGGTCGTGAAGGTCTTCCATAAGGTCGCGCAGCGGCCGGGCCGCCCGCTGTGGTTCGGGCGGGGTCCGGCCGGCCAACTCGTGTTCGGGCTGCCCGGCAACCCGGTCTCGACCCTGACCTGCCTTGTCCGTTACGTCCTGCCGGCGCTGGCGGCCTACGAAGGCGCCGCCCCGGCGGCACCCGCGCTCGTTGCACTGGACGGGCGGATCCAGGCGCCCGCCGGCCTCGCGTTCTTCATGCCCGTCGACCTCGTTGCCGGAGCCGGCGGGCCGCGGGCGGTGCCGCACCCGACGCACGGCTCCGGCGACTTCTCCTCGCTCGCCCGGACGGCGGGCTTCGTCGAGGTCGGCCCGGGGCAGACAGCGGAACACGGCACGCCCGTCCCGATCTATCATTGGTGACATGACTCGCGAATTCACGCTGACGGGCCCCGGTGGCGCCTCGCTCCCGGCGCGCCTGCGCGGCCCGGCCGACCGCCACGGGCGGCCGCTGCACGACCTGCGCATCTCGGTCATGGACCGCTGCAACTTCCGCTGCCCCTACTGCATGCCGAAAGCGGAGTTCCACGACAACTACCGGTTCCTGCGTTCCGACGAGCGGCTGTCATTCCCCGAGATCGTCCGCCTGGCCCGGCAGTTCGTCGCGCTCGGGGTCGTCAAGCTCCGCCTGACCGGTGGCGAACCGCTGCTGCGCGCCAATCTCGCCGAACTGGTCGGCGACCTGACGACCTTGCCGGGCGTCGAGGACGTGGCACTGACGACCAATGGCGTGCTGCTCGCGCGCCACGCCGAGGAACTGGCCGCCAACGGCCTCAAGCGCGTCACGATCAGCCTCGACAGCCTGGACCCGGCGGTCTTCGCGCGCATGAGCGGCGGCCTCGGCAGCGTCGAGGCCGTCCTCGAGGGCATCGAGGCGGCACGGCTCGCCGGCCTTCTGCCGATCAAGGTCAATGCCGTCGTGCAGGCGGGGATCAACGATCAGACCGTGCTCGACCTGGTCGAGCACTTCCGGGGCACCGGCGTCATCGTGCGCTTCATCGAGTACATGGATGTCGGCAACCGTAATGCCTGGGATCCTGCCGCCGTGGTCGCCTCGGCGGCCCTGCGCGACGCGATCCACGCGCGCTGGCCGCTGTCGGCCGTGCCGCAGAACTACCCGGGCGAGGTCGCCGAACGCTACCGCTTCGACGACGGCGCGGGCGAAGTGGGCTTCATTTCCTCGGTCAGCCAGCCGTTCTGCGGCGACTGCAGCCGGGCCCGCCTGTCATCGAACGGCACGCTCTACACGTGCCTCTTCGCGACCGAAGGGCTCGACCTGCGCGCCGCGCTGCGTGGCGGCGCGGACGACGACACGTTGAGGGCGATAATCGCGGAACGCTGGCGCCTGCGCACCGACCGCTACTCCGAGGAACGCGAGGCCTCGCGCCGCGGCACACTGCCCAAGGTCGAGATGTACCACATCGGCGGCTGAACCCCGCCGCACGGAAGCCGCCATGAGTTCCTTCACCCACGTAGACGGCGAGAACCGCCCGACCATGGTCGACGTCGGCGCCAAGGCGGTCACCGCGCGCACGGCGGTGGCCGAGGCCCGCGTCCGGCTGCCCGCTGCCGTGCGCGAGCAGCTCGCCGCCGCCGGCTTCGCGACGGCCAAGGGGCCGGTTTTCCACACGGCGATCATCGCCGGCACGATGGCCGCCAAGCGCACCCACGAACTGATCCCGTTCTGCCACCCGCTGGGACTCGAGAAATGCCGGATAGAGATCGAACCCGCCGGCGATGAGCTCGTCATCCGCTGCACGGTCGGCGTGACGCACAAGACGGGTGTCGAGATGGAGGCACTGACCGGTGCATCGGTCGCCGCCCTGACGATCTACGACATGTGCAAGGCGCTCTCCCACGATATCGTCATCGCCGACACCCGCCTCGTTGCCAAGACCGGCGGCAAGTCCGACTACGCCAGTCAAACGGCGCGCCTTGCCGGCCTCGTGCTCGCCGGCGGCAAGAGCCGCCGCATGGCAACCGACAAGGCGGCGCTTGCCTACGCGGGCGAAGCCCAGCTCGCGCGCGTGCACCGGCTGCTGGCGTCGGTCGTCGACGAGGTCTTCGTGTCCGTGCAGCCCGACCAGACCGCCGACGATACCCGCCGCCACTACCGCCAGATCGTCGATCAGGCCGCGGACCAGGGCCCCGCCGCCGGCATCGCCGCGGCCTTTGCCGCCCACCCCGACCGGGCCTTCCTGGTAGTAGCGGTCGACCTGCCGTTCCTGACCGAAGCAACGCTGCGCGACCTTGTGCGCAACCGCGATGCGGGCGCCCAGGCGACCGCCTACGCCAGCGCCCACGACGGACTTGCCGAACCCCTCTGCGCGATCTGGGAGCCCTCGGCCGCGGCCGACCTCGCGGCAGCGCTCGCCCGCGGCGAGCGCTGCCCGCGCAGGTTCCTGAAGCAGGCACGCACGCGCCTCGTGCCGCTGGCGGCGGCCGATGCGCTCGACAACATCAACACGCCGGACGAGTACGCGGCGGCGGCGCGCGCCCTCGGCTCGAGGCCGGGCCCGTGACGACCGTCCACGTGCAGTACTACGCGATCCTGCGTGAACAGGCCCGCGCGAGCCGGGAGACCGTGACGACGAGGGCCCAGACCGCCGCCGCGCTCTATGCCGAACTGACCGCGCGCCACGGTTTCACGCTGGCCGAGAGCCTGATGAAGGTCGCCATCAACGGCGAGTTCGCGCCGTGGGCCTCGGTCCTGAACGACGGCGACGAGATCGTCTACATCCCGCCCGTCGCCGGGGGCTGAGCCGTGGCCGCGACGTTTTCCTTCGCCAGCAAGCCGGTCGACCCCGCAGCCGAGACGGGCCGGGTCGCCGATCCCGCGTGCGGCGGATTTGTCAGCTTCGAAGGCTGGGTGCGCGACGAAAACGAAGGCCAGCGCGTGCTCGGCCTGGACTACGAAGCGTACGTCGACCTCGCGGTGCGCGAGGGTGAACGGATCGTCGCCGAGGCCCTGCGCCGCTTCGGCGTCCGCCATGTCCGCTGCGTGCATCGCATCGGGGCGCTCTCGCTCGGCGAACTCGCCGTGTGGGTCGGCGTGTCCGCGCCGCACCGTGCCGAGGCCTTCGCGGCCTGCCGCTACGTGATCGACGAGGTCAAGCACCGCGTCCCGATCTGGAAGAAGGAGCACTACGCGGGCGGTGACTCCGGCTGGGTGAACTGCGAGCGCTGCGCGCAGCCGACCGCGGCCGGCGGCCAGCACGACCACGCCCATCACCAGGGTCACGACCACGGGCATGCGCAGCCGCACGCCCCGGCCGCGGTGCTGCCACCGAGCGACTATTCACGCCAGAAGCAGCTGCGTGAGATCGGTGAGGCCGGCCAGGAGCGGCTGCGCCGCGCGCGCGTTCTCGTGGTCGGCGCCGGTGGCCTCGGCGTGCCCGTGCTCGGCTACCTCGCTGGCGCCGGCGTCGGCGTGCTCGGCATCATGGACGGCGACACGCTCTCGCCGAGCAATCTGCACCGGCAGACGCTCTACGCGCTGGGTGACGTCGGTCAGCCGAAGGCGCTGCTCGCGACCCGCCGCCTGCGCGCCCTGAACCCCGACGTCGACGTGCGGCCGTTCGTCGAGCGGGCAACGGCGGCCAGCCTCGCGCCGCTGGTCGGCGACTACGATGTCGTCGTCGATTGCAGCGACAATTTCGCGACTGCCTTCGCGGTCCACGATGCCGCCCGGCAGGCCGGGGTCGCGGCGGTATTTGCGAGCATCTACCAGTACGAGGGCCAGCTGCAGGTCGTGCGCGGTGGCGGCGCGGGCAGCTGCCTGCGCTGCGTCTGGGAAACCGCCACACCCGACGGCGTGGTCGGCAACTGCGCCGAGGCGGGCGTCCTCGGGCCGGTGCCCGGCGTGCTGGGCAGCCTGCAGGCGATGGAAACGCTCAAGCTCCTGCTCGACCTGCCGGGCACACTGACCGACGAAGTGCTGCTGGTCGACCTCCTGAGCCTCGAGACGCGGCGCCTCAGGGCACCGCGGAACCGCGCCTGCAGCCAGGGCTGCGTGCGCCTCGGGCAGCAACCTGCCGAGTCGGTCGAGTTGCGATTCGCGTCCCTCGACGAGGTCGCCGCGGCCGGTTACCTCCTCGTCGACATCCGCAACGACGACGAGGTCGCGGGCCGGCCGCCGCCCGTGGCCAGCGTGCACGTGCCCATGCAGCGCCTGCTCGATCACCCGGAGATCATCGAGGGCCGCGGCCGCACGGTGCTGATGTGCGCCAGGGGCAGCCGCAGCCGCGGCACGACCGAGGCGCTGCGCGCCCGCGGACTGCAGACGGTCTGGTCGCTGGAAGGCGGGCTCGAGGCGTATCTCGCCGAAGCCGGCGCCGCGATCGGCGCCGACTCCGACGCCTGACGGCGCGAGCGGATTCAGGCTAGGGCTTGCGCACCTGGCCGCTGCCGCGGACTTCGTACTTGTAGCTCGTCAGCTGCTCGACGCCGACCGGGCCGCGGGCGTGGAAGCGGTCGGTCGAGATCCCGATCTCGGCCCCCATCCCGAACTCACCGCCGTCGGCGAACTGGGTCGAGGCGTTGTGAAGGACGATCGCGCTGTCGACACCGGCCAGAAACCGCGCGGCGGCCGCCTCGTCGGCGGTGACGATCGATTCGGTGTGCGACGAACCGTGGCGGGCGATGTGGGCCATCGCACCGTCCACGCCGCCGACGACGGCGGCGCTGATGATGGCGGCCAGGTATTCCGTCGACCAGTCGGCATCGGTCGCCGGCTTGACCCGCGGATCGAGCAAGGCCACGGCCGCGTCACCGCGCACTTCGCAGCCGGCATCGAGCAGGGCGCGCACGACCTGCTCCTTCAGCGCGGCCGGTGCGGCCGCATCGAGCAGCAGCGTCTCGGCGGCGCCGCAGATTCCGGTGCGGCGCAGCTTGGAATTGAGCACGATGGCGACCGCCATGGCCGGATCGGCCTGGGCGTCGACATAGACGTGGCAATTGCCCTCGAGGTGACCGATGACCGGTACCCGGGCCTCGGCCTTGACGCGGGCCACGAGGCTCTTGCCACCGCGCGGGACGAGCACGTCGATCGAGCCGCCGAGGCCGGCCAGCATCGCACCGACGACCGCGCGGTCGCGGACCGGAACGAGCTGGATGGCCGCCGCCGGCAGGCCGGCCGCCAGGAGACCCTCGACCAGGCACTCGTGCAGGGCGCGGTTCGACTCCAGCGCCTCCGATCCGCCGCGCAGGATGACCGCGTTGCCGGATTTCAGGCACAGCGCGCCGGCATCGGCCGTCACGTTCGGGCGGCTCTCATAGATGATGCCGATGACGCCGAGCGGCACCCGCCGGCGCGTGATCCGAAGCCCGTTCGGCCGGGTCCACTCGGCCAGCGCGGTACCGATGGGATCGGCGAGCGCCGCGACCTCCTCGAGGCCGCGGGCGACCGCTTCCAGGCGGGCCGGATTGAGAGCCAGGCGGTCGAGCATCGACGGCGCGAGACCGGCCTGCGTCGCCCGGTCGAGGTCCCGGGCATTGGCGGCGAGGATCGCGTCCGCCCCTGACCGCACCGCGGCCGCCGCAGCGTGCAGCGCGGCGTCCTTGGCGCTCGTCGGCACCCCGGCGAGGACCCGCGCGGCGCTGCGCGCCCGGGGCCCGAGTGCGGCCACTTCGGGCAATTCCGTCTCGGTCGTGGCAGCGTGGCCGGAATCGTTCACAACAGCACCAGATCGTCGCGGTGAATCAGCTCTTCCCGGCCACGATAGCCGAGCAGGGTCTCGATGTCCCGGCTGTTCCGGCCGAGGAGACGGCTCGCGTCCGCGGCGGCGTAGGCCGCGAGTCCGCGGGCAATTTCGCGGCCGCTGGCGTCCAGGACGCTAACCGTGTCGCCGCGCTCGAAGCTGCCGTCCACCGCGACCACGCCGGCCGGCAACAGGCTCTTGCCGCGGCGCAGAGCCGCCGCGGCGCCCGCGTCGACCGTCATCCGGCCACCGGGGCGCAGCGTGCCCGCTATCCACTGCTTGCGCACCGCGCGCGGCGTACCGGTACGCCGGAACCACGTGCAGCGCTCCCCGTTCTCGATCGCCCGCAGCGGATGGGCGCGCCGCCCGGTGGCGATGCACAGGTTGCAGCCGGCAGCCGTCGCAATGCGTCCCGCCGCCACCTTGGTCGCCATGCCACCCGAACCCACGCCGGAGGTCGGCCCGGTGGCCATTTCCTCGATCGATTCGGTGACCTCGGTCACCTCGGGAATGAAGGTGGCGGTCGGGTCGCGACCGGGGTCGGCCGTGTACAGCCCGTCCACGTCCGAGAGCAGGACCAGGCACTCGGCGCTGGCCATCTGCGCGACGCGCGCCGCCAGCCGGTCGTTATCGCCGTAGCGGATCTCCGCGGTCGCGACCGTGTCGTTCTCGTTGATCACGGGGATCGCGCCGAGGCCGAGCAGCGTGTCGAGCGTGCGCCTCGCGTTGAGGTAGCGCCGGCGTTGCTCGGTGTCACCGAGCGTGAGGAGAACCTGCGCGACGGCGAGCTCGTGGCCGTCGAAGACCTCCTTCCAGGCGTGCGCGAGGCGGATCTGGCCGACGGCAGCCGCCGCCTGGCTCTCCTCGAGGCGCAGCCGGCCGGGCTTCAGGCCGAGCTGGCGCCGGCCGAGCGCAATGGCCCCGGAAGACACCACGATCACCTGCTGGCCACGGCCGCGGGCCAGGGCGATGTCCGCCGCCAGCGATTCCAGCCACTGCCGGTTGACGCGTCCGGACTTCGCATCGACCAGCAGGGCCGAACCGACCTTGACGACCAGGCGGTGGGCCTGGACGAGGCGCTTTGCCCGGGTCTTGTAGTCTGCCGTCGACATCGCTCGCCGCCGTACCGCCCCTGAACGGCCGCCACTATACCGGACGACAGCGACGCGACGCCGCCCGTCAGCGCCCGTCCATCCGCAATTGCCGCAACCGGCCGATCCGCCGTCCGGCGCGGTATCTACTTATTTTGCCTAAGCCGGTCCGCTCCTAGCATGTCTGCGCCCAGTAGCCACCCTGTCGGCGAGGAATGCATGAATCAACAAGACACCTATAGCGACCGGGTCGTCCGGCAGTTCGCCCTGATGACGCTGGTCTGGGGGATCGTGGGAATGACGGTCGGCGTCCTGATCGCCTCGCAGCTCCTCTTTCCCGCCCTCAACTTCGATATTCCCTGGCTGTCCTACGGCCGGCTGCGACCCCTGCATACCAATGCGGTGATCTTCGCGTTCGGCGGCTCCGCGCTCTTCACCGCG
>CAIMCI010000400.1 GCA_903839465.1 uncultured Pseudomonadota bacterium | reverse complement strand
GTCGCGACCGACGCAGACCCGGCGCGGATTGAGGAACGCGGCGTAGCCGCGGCCGACGCGATAGGCGACGTCCTCGTTCAGTTCGCTCGGGATACGACCGCGCAGGTCATAGGCCTTGAATCCGGCAATTGCAGTCATGGCGCCTCGGTTGCTCGCGGGAAGGGGTCGGACCACCCATTGTAGCGCCGGGCGGTGCCCGGGTAGAGCGGCGGGCTCAGCGCCGGTAGTCGGCGGCGTGCGCCAGGAACCACTCGTAGGTCCGCCCGAGGCCCTCCTCGAGAGTCACCCGGGCCTTGAAGCCCAGCGCCGTCGCGCGCGACACGTCCAGCACCTTGCGCGGCGTGCCGTCGGGCTTGGTCGGATCGAAGCCGAGGCGCCCGGCGTAGCCCGTGACCCGGGCAAGGGTCTCGGCGAGCTCGCGGATCGTCACGTCGACGCCGGTGCCGACGTTGACGGGCTCGGCTCCCGAATAGCGGGCGAGCAGGTGACAGACCGCCTCGGCCAGGTCATCGACGTAGAGGAACTCCCGCCGCGGCGTCCCCGTGCCCCAGACGATGACTTCCGGCACGCCGCCGAGCCTGGCTTCGTGGAAGCGGCGCATCAGCGCCGGCACCACGTGGCTGTTCTCGGGATGGAAGTTGTCGCCGGGGCCGTAGAGGTTGGTCGGCATCAGGCTGATGCCGTCGAACCCGTACTGGCGGCGGTAGGCCTGCAGCATCTTGATGCCGGCGATCTTGGCGATCGCGTACCACTCGTTGGTCTGCTCGAGCGGGCCGGTCAGCAGCGCCTCCTCGGTGATCGGCTGCGGCGCGAGCCGCGGGTAGATGCAGCTCGAGCCCAGAAAGCAGAACTTCGTGACGCCCGCCCGCCACGCTCCGTCGATGACCGCGTCCTGGATCTGCAGGTTATCGCGCAGGAAGTCCGCGGGGTAGGTGTTGTTGGCGTGGATTCCGCCGACCTTGGCCGCCGCGAGCACGACGTGCGTCGGCTTCTCGTCGGCCAGGAACTCGCGCACGCGCAGGCGATCGGTGAGGTCGAGCGTGTCGCGCCCGGCCAGCAGCAGGTTGTTGAAGCCGCGCCGGCGCAGAGCCGCGACTACCGCGCCGCCGACGAGGCCGCGGTGGCCGGCGACGAAGATTCGTGACTCAGGCGTCATTCGCGAGGATTGGCTACCTTGTAGCCGTGCTTGAGGTTCGAGGCATCGCGCTCGGCGAGCTTCCGGTCGCTCTCGACCATTTCGCGCACCAGATCATCGAACGACGTGCGCGGCTTCCAGCCGAGTTCCCGCTCGGCCTTCGAGGCGTCACCGAGCAGCGTCTCGACCTCGGCCGGTCGGAAGTAGCGCCGGTCGACTCGAACCAGCGTGCGGTTGGTGCAGGTATCGATGCCGACTTCGTCCTCGCCCGAGCCGCTGAACTGGATATCCATTCCTAGCTCGGTGCCTGCCTTGACGACGAAGTCGCGGACCGAATGCTGCACGCCGGTGGCGATCACGTAGTCGGCCGGCGTCGGCTGCTGCAGCATGAGCCACTGAGCCTCGACGTAGTCGCGGGCGTGGCCCCAGTCGCGACGCGCGTCGAGGTTGCCAAGATGCAAGGTGTCCTCGAGACCGACCGTGATCCGAGCCAGGGCGCGGGTGATCTTGCGCGACACGAAGGTCTCGCCGCGCAGCGGTGACTCGTGATTGAAGAGGATGCCGTTGGTCGCGTAGAGGCCGTAGGACTCGCGATAATTGATCGTGATCCAGTAGCCGTAAAGCTTGGCAACGCCGTACGGCGAGCGCGGGTAGAACGGGGTCGTCTCGCGCTGGGGTATTTCCTGGACCTTGCCGAACATCTCGGAGGTGCCTGCCTGGTAGAAGCGGACGTCCTTCTCCATGCCCAGGATGCGGATCGCCTCGAGTAACCGCAGCGTGCCGACGGCATCGGCGTTGGCCGTGTACTCTGGCGTCTCGAAGGAGACCGCGACGTGGCTCTGCGCGCCGAGGTTGTAGATTTCCGACGGGCGCACCGTCTGCACGATCCGGATCAGGTTCGTGGCATCGGTCAGATCACCATAATGCAGAACAAAGCGACGGTCCCGGGCATGCGGTCCTTCGTAAAGGTGGTCGACACGGTCGGTGTTGAACGAGGAACTGCGGCGCTTGATGCCGTGCACCTCATAGCCCTTGCCGAGCAGGAATGCGGCGAGATACGCCCCGTCCTGGCCCGTCACGCCCGTCAGCAGCGCGATCTTGCGCGTCATCCTCGCCCCTCGGGAATACCCAGCAATACGTGGCCGCACAGCGTGGCGGGCGACGATGACAGTGGCATGACGAACGCTTCAGACGTCAATTTGTTGTGCCCTTGCGCCCGTAGTTGTCCTCGAAACGGACGATATCGTCCTCGCCCAGGTAGGATCCGGACTGCACCTCGATGATGTGCAGCGGAACCTTGCCCGGATTGGCGATCCGGTGCGTGGCACCGACCGGGATGTAGGTGGACTGGTTCTCAGCGAGAAGGAACACCTTGTCGTTGCAGGTGATCTCGGCGGTGCCGGACACGACGATCCAATGCTCGGCCCGGTGGTGGTGCATCTGCAGCGACAGCGTCCCGCCCGGGTTGACCTTGATGCGCTTGACCTGGAAGCGATCGCCGCCATCGACGCTGTCGTAGGAACCCCACGGCCGGAACACCTCGCGGTGCAGCTGGGTTTCCGGGCGGCCCATCTGCTTCAGGCGGGCGACCAGGTTCTTGACCTCCTGGACGCGGTCCTTCGGCGCCACCATGACCGCGTCCTTGGTCTCGATGACCACCATGTCGGCGAGGCCGACGGTCGCGACCAGCCGGTGGCTGGAATAGAGATAGCAGCCGGACGTCGCCTCGCTGACCACGTCGCCGCGCTCGACGTTCGCCGCCGGATCGCTGCTCGCCGCCTCGTGCAGCGCCGACCAGGAGCCGACGTCGCTCCAGTTGGCATCGAGCGCCACCATGACCGCGGAATCCGTCTTCTCCATCACCGCGTAGTCGATCGAGTCGCTGGGGCAGCGACCGAAGGCTTCCTTCGACAGGCGCGTGAAGTCGAGATCCTTGTGGGCCTCGACGAAGGCCGCCTCGCAGGCGAGGCGCATTTCCGGTGCGTAGCGCTCGAGCT
>CAIMCI010000399.1 GCA_903839465.1 uncultured Pseudomonadota bacterium | reverse complement strand
GGCCGCCGCGGCGGCTCGGATTGCCGTTTTCGTCGAGCTCGACGAACTCGTCCTCGCCAACGGCCACTTCCGGGCCCGAAGCCTTGCCGTCCAGGACGGCATCGGCAATGGCGCCGGCGTAGAGCATGATCGCGCGCATGGCGTCATCGTTGCCCGGGATGACGTAGTCCACGCCCTCCGGCGAGCAGTTGGTGTCGACGACCGCGACCACGGGAATGCCGAGCTTCTTGGCTTCCTGGATCGCGATCAGTTCGTGGCCGACGTCGATGATGAACAGCGCGTCGGGCAGGGAGTTCATCTCCTTGATGCCGCCGAGCGTCTTCAGGAGCTTGTCCATCTCGCGGCGCAGGACCTGCTGTTCCTTCTTGCCGCGACGGTCGAGGCCGCCGTTCGCCTGCAGCTCCTCGAGGTCGGTAAGCCGCTTGATCGACTGGCGGATCGTCTTGAAGTTCGTGAGCATGCCGCCCAGCCAGCGCTGGTTCACGTACGGCATGTTCGCCCGCGTCGCTTCCTTCTGCACGGACTCCCGCGCCGAGCGCTTGGTGCCGACGAAGAGGATCTTGCCGCCGTCGGCGACGACCCGCTTTACGAACGCGGACGCCTCGGCAAACATCGGCTGAGTCTGCTCGAGGTTGATGATGTGGATCTTGTTGCGCTCGCCGAAGATGTAGGGGGCCATCTTCGGGTTCCAGAAGCGGGTTTGGTGACCGAAATGGACACCCGCTTCCAGCATCTGTCGCATGGACACGCTGGTCATGATTTCAAACTCCTCGGGTTGTTGCCTCCGCGCATCCCGAGCGGAAACCAGACCTTCCGGGAAAAGCACTCCCGAGACGGTCCAGGCACCCGTCCGCACGTGTCGATGCGCGTGTGGATTTAATTGCCAAAAAAGCGCGCGCTTTATACCATGAAGAAGCCGGTCGAACAATGCCTTAGCACGGCCGTGACCCGATCCCCGCCCGACCGGGCAGCACCGCCCACCCGGACCCCCGCAGGGGGCCGGGCGGGCCGCTACCCGCCGCCGGGACCGGTTCCGGCGGCTATTTCGTCAACCCTGGCCGGAAACGGCAGGACGACCCGGTCAGGACGGCCCACAGCATGCTGAACAAGGCGGAACCTCTGAACGTCACCATCAAGACCCCGGCCGAATGTGACGCGATGCGCGCAGCCGGACGGTGCGCGGCCGAACTCCTGGACATGATCGGCGCGCACATCGCGCCGGGCGTCAGTACCGACGAAATCGACGCCATCTGCCATGACTTCCAGGTCAACCGGCAGGGTACGACGCCGGCACCCCTCGGCTACAAGGGCTTCCCCAAGTCGGTCTGCACGTCGGTGAACCACGTGGTCTGCCACGGCATCCCGAGCGACAAGCGGCTGAAGAACGGCGACATCATCAACGTTGACGTCACCCCCATCAAGGACGGCTGGCACGGCGACTCGAGCCGGATGTTCTTCGTCGGCAGCCCCTCCGTGCAGGCACGCCGGGTGGTCGAAGTCTCGTTTGCCGCGCTGTGGCGCGGAATCGACCTGGTGCGGCCGGGCGCCCGCCTCGGCGACATCGGCCATGCGATCCAGACCTACGTCGAGGGCGAGGGTTTCTCGGTTGTGCGCGAATACTGCGGCCACGGCATCGGCCGGGTCTTCCACGAGGACCCGCAGGTCCTGCACTACGGCGAGCCGGGCACCGGCCTCGTGCTCGCCGAGGGCATGATCTTCACCGTCGAACCGATGGTCAACGCCGGCAAGCGCCACGTCCGCCTGCTGCCGGACGGCTGGACCGTGGTCACGAAGGATCATTCGCTGTCGGCGCAATGGGAGCACACCGTGCTCGTCACGGCGACCGGCTGCGAGGTACTGACGCTCGGCCAGAACGGCCGGGAACTGCCCTGAACCGCGACATGCAGCCGGCCAGCGCCGCCGCCGACGCCCGGACGTCCGCCGCGTGGCCGTACCTGGCGGAACTGGCGGCGCGCCTGGCGACCCTGACGGGGGACGCGACCGCCGAATTCCGCGCCGCGATCCGCGACGGCGACCGGGACCTGCGCCGGCGCTTCGAGGCCGACGAACCGGTCGACCCGCTGGTCCTCGACCGCGCCCGCCTGATCGACGCGGTGCTGGTCCGCGCCTGGCACCTGCATACCGGCGTCGGCGCCGGCGAGCTCGCGCTGGTCGCGGTCGGCGGCTACGGCCGCGGCGAGCTGCATCCGTTCTCCGACATCGACGTGATGATCCTCCTGCCGAAGGGGGATTCCGAGGAATGGCACCCGGCGCTCGGCAAGTTCCTGACCTTCCTCTGGGACATCGGCCTCGAGGTCGGCCACAGCGTGCGCACGATCGACGACTGCCAGCAGGAGAGCCTGTCCGACATCAGCGTCGCGACGACTCTGATGGAGGCGCGCCTGCTGCAGGGGCCGGAACCGCTGTTCGAGGCCATGCGCGCGGCCCTCGCGCCAGACCATATCTGGAGCGCCGCCGAGTTCTACGAGGCCAAGGTCCGCGAGCAGGCCAGTCGCCACGCGCGTTACCACGACACCGCGTACAACCTCGAGCCGAACGTCAAGGCGAGCCCGGGCGGCCTGCGCGACATCCAGACGATCGCCTGGGTGGCCAAGCGCCACTTCGGCACCGAGTCCCTCGACGGGCTGGTCGCCCACGGTTTCCTCACCCAGGCGGAGCTGCAGAAGCTCAAGACCGCCCGCTCGTTCCTGTGGAAGATCCGCTTCGCGCTGCACGTCGCGAACGAGCGGCGCGAAGACCGCCTGCTGTTCGACAACCAGATCCGGCTGGCCCGCGAGTTCGGCTACGAGGACGCGAGTTATACGCTCGCCGTCGAGCAGCTGATGCAGCGCTACTACCGCACGGTGATGGACATATCGCTCCTCAACGAAATGCTGCTGCAGCTTTTCCGCGAGGCGATCTTAAGCCCCACGCCCCCGGCGCCGCAGGCCCTGAATCCACGCTTCAACGTCGTGGCGGATACGCTCGAGGCGGCCAGCGCCGACGTGTTCGTGCGCACGCCCTCGGCGATCCTCGAGCTGTTCCAGCTGCTCTGCCAGCACCCGTCGCTGACCGGCGTGCGCGCGGCGACGATCCGCAGCCTGCAGAACAGCCTGTGGCTCATCGACGAGGAGTTCCGGCAGAACCCGCGCCATCACCGGCTGTTCCTGGAGATCCTGCGCCAGCCCGAGGGCGTTACGCGGGCGCTCAGGCGCATGAACCTGTACGGCGTGCTCGGCCGCTACATACCGGCGTTCGGCCGGATCGTCGGCCGGATGCAATACGACCTCTTCCACGCCTACACGGTCGACGCGCACCTCCTGTTCGTCGTGCGCAACCTGCGCCGCTTCGCGCTCGACCGTTTCGCCCACGAGTTTCCGCGCATGAACCTGCTCTTCAAGGAGCTGCCGCGCCCGGAGATCGCGTATCTGGCGGCCCTGTTCCACGACGTGGCCAAAGGTCGGGGTGGCGATCATTCGGACCTCGGAGCCGTCGACGCCGAGGCCTTCTGCCTGGAGCAGGGGCTGTCGCGCTACGACGCCCGGCTCGTGTCGTGGCTCGTGCGCAACCACCTCGTACTGTCGATCACCGCGCAGAAGCGGGACATCGCCGATCCGGAAGTCATCAACGAATTCGCCCGCCGCTGCGGCGACCAGACCCATCTGGATTACCTGTACGTGCTGACCGTCGCGGACGTGCGTGGCACGAATCCGAAGCTCTGGAACACCTGGAAGGCGTCCCTTTTCGAGGGCTTTTACGAGCGCGTCAAGCGCGCGCTGCGCCGCGGCCTCGAGAGTCCGCTCGACCACGGCGAACTGGTCGGCGAGATCCAGGCCGAGGCGCGCGCGCTCGCCGCCCGTGACGGCGTGGCCGGTGCCGAGGTCGAGCGGGTGTGGAAAACCCTGGGTGATGCGTATTTCCTCGGCCATACCGCCGAGGAGATCGCCTGGCACACGACGGTGCTCGCCGGCCGCGATCCGTTCGACGAGGAGCCGCTCGTCGCCGTGCGCCAGGAGACCGCGCGCGGCGGCACGGCGATCTTCAGCTACAGCCGGCACCGGCTGCATACCTTCGCCTGCGTCACCGCCGTGCTCGACCAGATGGGGCTGACCATCCTGGACGCACGCATCACGCCGACCGCGAACGACTTCAGCCTCGAAACCTACCTCGTGCTCGAGGACACGGGCGGGATGATCAGCGACCGCGGCCGCATCCACGACATCGAGCAGGCGCTGCTCAGGAACCTGCGCGAGGCGACGCCGCAGAGCCTCACCGTCACGCGGCGTGCAACGCGCCAGGTCCGCATGTTCACGACCCGCACCGAGCTCAGCTTCAGCCAGGACGAGCGCAACCACCGGACCGTCCTCGAACTCGTCGCCGGCGACCGGCCGGGCCTGCTGTCGGAAATCGGCCAGGCCTTCGTCCGCGAGGGCATCGAGCTCCACGGCGCGCGCATCGTCACGGTCGGCGAACGGGCGGAGGACGTCTTCTACCTGACGGCCGGTGACGGCGCGCCGCTCGATACGCGCACCCAGGGCCGGCTCGCCTCGGCGCTGACCGAGGCGCTCGACCGGCCGGCGGCACCGAGCATTCCGAAGGTGCCGCGTTGAACCCGCGCCTCGCGGCGCTTCAGCCCTACCCGTTCGAGAGGCTGCGCGCACTGCACGCCGGTGTTGTGCCGGCAACCCTGGCGCCCATCAGCCTGTCGATCGGCGAGCCGCAACACGCACCGCCGGCATTCGTTCTCGAGGCCATCCGCGACGGCCTCGGCGCGCTCGGGGCCTACCCGACCGTCGCGGGCTCCGCGGCACTGCGCGCCGCCGCCGCTTCCTGGCTCGCCCGCCGCTTTGCGCTGCCGCCGGGCGCCGTGGATCCGGACACCATGGTCCTGCCGGTCGCCGGCACGCGCGAGGCACTCTTTTCCTTCGCGCAGGCCGTCATCGACACGGGCGGCGGCGGACGGCCGCCGCTCGTCGTGATGCCGAACCCCTGCTACCAGATCTACGAGGGGGCGGCGCTGCTCGCCGGCGCGGAGCCCTACTACCTCGACTGCCGGGCCGAGACCGGTTTTCGGCCCGACCTCGCCGCCGTGCCGGCCGAGGTCTGGGACCGCTGCCAGCTCCTGTACCTGTGCAGCCCGGGCAACCCGACCGGTGCCGTGCACTCCGCGGCGGAACTTAGAGTCGCCATCGAGCTCGCCCACCGCCACGACTTCGTGATCGCCGCCGACGAGTGCTACGCCGACATCTACGCCGACGAGGCGGACCCGCCCGAAGGCTGCCTCGCCGCCGCGGCGGGCCTTGGCCTCGCCGACTTCGAGCGGGTCGTCGTCTTCCACAGCCTCTCGAAGCGCACGTCGGTGCCGGGCCTGCGCTCCGGGTTCGTGGCCGGCGACCCGAAGCTCATCGCGCCGTACCGCCTCTACCGGACTTACCACGGCTGTGCCCTGCCCGGCTACGTGCAGGCGGCGAGCACGCTCGCCTGGAACGACGATGCGCACGCCGCCGACAACCGTCGCCTGTACGCGGCCAAGTTCGCCGCCGTCGCCGCACGCCTGGCGACGGCGCTGCCGGTCACGGTACCGGCCGGCGCGTTCTACCTGTGGCCCGAAGTCGCGGCGGATGACACCGTCTTTGCGCGGGAGCTCTACCGCAGCCAGAACGTCATCGTGTTGCCCGGCTCGTACCTTGCGCGGAACGCGCACGGCACGAACCCGGGCGCCGGACGGGTCCGCATTTCGCTGGTGGCACCGCTCGCCGACTGCGTCGAGGCCGCCGATCGCATCATCGATTTCCTGGGAGACTTCCGCCGATGACCGCCACCGACTCCGCCGCGCTCGGGACCCTGATCGACCGCTACTGGGAAGACCGCGCCAGCCTGTCGGCCGGCAACTGCCCGGCCGAACTCGCCGGGGCGCTCGAGACCGCGCTGGACGCACTCGACTCGGGGCAGGCGCGCGTCGCCGAACCGGCTGACGGCGGCTGGCGCGTCAACCAGTGGCTGAAAAAGGCCGTGCTCCTCTACTTTCG
>CAIMCI010000398.1 GCA_903839465.1 uncultured Pseudomonadota bacterium | reverse complement strand
CAAGATCACGGCGTTGGCCATCTTCGTCTTTCTCGCCGTGCCGGCGATCCAGGCGGACAATTTCACGCCGTTCATGCCGCTCGGCTTCGACGGGGTCGCCGGGGCCGCATCGTCGATCTTCTTTGCCTACGTCGGCTTCGACGCCGTCTCGACCGCGGCCGAAGAGACCCGCGATCCTCAGCGCAACGTGCCGTTTGGCCTGATCGGCAGTCTTGTGCTGTGCACGGCCTTCTATCTGCTGGTGGCCTCGGGCGCGATCGGCACGATCGGCGCCCAGCCCGTCTATGGCCCGAATCACGAGATCCTGTCGCCGGGCAGCATCGAATGGGCCTCGGCATGCAAGGCTGCCACCCGGCCGCTGCTGTCCTGCAGTGACGAGCCGCTCGCCTTCGTCCTGCAGCAGATCGGCTACAACAAGATCGCCGGCCTGATCGGCCTCGCGGCGTTCGTTGCCCTGCCGTCGGTCATCCTGATGATGCTCTTCGGCCAGACGCGGCTGTTCTTCGCCATGGCGCGCGACGGCCTGCTGCCGTCGTTCCTCAACAAGCTGCACCCGAAGTACCACACGCCGCACGTCGTCACGATCATCACCGGTGTCGGCGTCACGGTCTTCTCGGGGTTCTTCCCGGTCGGACTGCTGGCGGACGTGTCCAACTCGGGCACGCTGTGCGCGTTCTTCATGGTCTCGATCGGCGTGATGATCCTGCGGCGCAAGGATCCCGGTCGCCGGCGCAGCTTCCGCGTGCCGGCCGTCTGGGTCGTGGGTCCGCTGGCGGTACTGGGCTGTGCCTACCTTTTCTACCACCTGCCGACCAAGACCAACCTGTTCTTCATCGGCTGGACGGCCGTCGGCCTGCTTGCCTATGCGCTCTACGGCTACGCGCACAGCGACATGGGCAAGGGCGGGCGCAAGTCCGCCTGAGATCGCGCGCGACGGCACTGCAGGCGTGGCCTGCAGCGCCGTCGCGCCGCCGTATCAGGCCCGCAGTTCGTCGGTCAGGTGCGGGCCGATTTCGGCGAGCAGCGACTCGTAGACCTTGGGTCCGCCGGCGACGATGTGCGGACCGAGGTTGTATTCACCGCCGGTCAGCGTGCCGACAAGGCCACCGGCTTCCTGGATCAGCAGCGTGCCGGCGGCGGTGTCCCAGGGCGACAGGCCCAGTTCCCAGAATCCATCGGTGCGCCCGGCGGCCACGTAGGCGAGGTCGAGCGCCGCCGAGCCCGGGCGGCGCACGCCGGCCGCGCGCATGGTGACTGCCCGAAGCATCGCCATGTAGGGGTCGATGAAATGCACGTTGTCGCGGTACGGAAAGCCGGTACCGATCAGCGCGCCGTCGATGCTCTTCGCCTTCGTGACGCGGATCCGACGCCCGTCGAGGTAGGCGCCGTCGCCACGGGTTGCCGTGAATATCTCCTGGCGCCACGGATCGTAGATCACGGCGTGCTCGATCTTGCCGTGGTACTGGATCCCAAGCGACACACAGAACTGCGGAAAGCCGTGCAGGAAGTTGGTGGTGCCGTCGAGCGGATCGATGATCCAGACGAATTCGGCATCCGCGCCCGCCGTGCCCGATTCCTCGGCCATGAAGCCGTGGGTCGGGTAGGACCGCAGGACCGTCTGGATGATCTCCTGCTCCGCGGAGCGGTCGACTTCGGTGACGAAATCGTTCCGGCCCTTCTCGACCACCGTCAGGGCGTCGACCCGGTTGAGGTTGCGCAGGATGACGTTTCCGGCCCGGCGCGCGGCACGGACAGCGATGTTGACGAGCGGGTGCATGGATCCTGCGACCTCGGTAGGCGCCTGTTTAAAAAGCCGTTTAGACTACCAGACGGAAGCCCGTCGTGGCGCGCGCCGTGCGCGTCCACGGGTCGCCCGTACTGCCCGAGGTCGCCAACCCGCCCGTCATGAAGCCCGAGACCCCTGCCGCGCCGCGGATCCGGATCGTCCTTGCCCGGCCCTCGCACCCGGGCAATGTCGGCGCCGCAGCGCGGGCCATGAAGACGATGGGACTTGCCGAGCTCTGGCTCGTGGCGCCGGCCGTAGCGCCCGGACCCGAGGCCATCGCCCTGGCGAGCGGTGCCGATGACGTGCTGGCGGCGGCGCGTACGGTGCCGACGCTGGCCGAAGCCGTTGCCGACTGCGTCCTGGTCCTGGGTACGACCGCCCGCGAGCGCAGCGAATACTACTGGCCGGTGCATACGGCGCGTGAGGCCGCCGCCCGCCTGCGCGAGCTTGGCCCGGACGCTCGGGCCGCGGTCGTGTTCGGTACGGAGCGTACGGGGCTCACCAACGACGAACTCGAACTCTGCCACGCACTCGTCCATATTCCGGCCAACCCGGCCTACGAGTCGCTGAACCTGGCGCAGGCGGTACAGGTCGTGGCCTACGAGATTCATGTCGCGGCCGACCTGCCGCCACGCGTGCCGCAGCGCGAGGCGCCGCTGGCGACCGCCCAGGAGCTCGAGGGCCTCTACCAGCACCTCGAGGCGACTCTGACGGCCACCGGGTTTACCGACCGGCGTGGAGGGCCGCACCTGATGCGCCGTTTCAAGCGTATCTTTGGCCGGGCCGCGCTCGACCAGCTGGAAGTGAACATACTGCGCGGCCTCCTGGCCGCCGCCCAGGCCGCAAGTCGCGGCCAGGCGTCGCCAAACGCGGAGTGATCCATGTCCGATGAGCCGATCTATCTTGACCACGCCGCCTCGGCGCTGCTCGACCCGCAGGTGGCGGCGGCGATGTGCGCCTGCCTCACCGACACCGTCGGCTACGGCAATTCGACCAACTTCGCGCACGCCTACGGGCGGCGCGCGGCGGCGAAGATCGAGGCGGCACGCGCCGAGGTCGCGCGGCTGATCGGCGCGACCGCCCCGTCGATTCTGTTCACCTCCGGCGCCACGGAATCCGACAACCTCGCGGTGCTCGGCGCCGGTCGCGCCAACGCGGCGCGCGGCCTGCGCCACGTCATCACGGCGCGTACCGAGCACAAGGCCGTGCTGGCGGCCTGCCAGCAGCTGGAGCGCGAAGGGCTGACCGTGACCTACCTGTCGCCCGGCGCGGACGGCCAGGTCCTGCCGGGCGCCGTCGAGGCGGCCTGGCAGGCCGATACCGGGCTGGTCGCGCTGATGCTCGTCAACAACGAAACGGGCGTCCGGCAGGACATCGCGGCCATCGGCGCGTTGACGCGCGCCCGCGGCGCCCTGCTGCACGTCGACGCCGTGCAGGCGGTGGGCCACATCCCGGTGGACGTGGACGAACTCGGCGCCGATCTCCTCGCGCTGTCGGCGCACAAGCTGCACGGCCCGACCGGCGTCGGCGCGCTGTATGTCCGGCGGACTCCGCGCCCTGCGCTCGTGCCGCTGCAGTTTGGCGGCGGCCACGAGCAGGGCCTGCGCTCCGGGACTCTGTCGGTACACCAGATCGTCGGTCTCGGCGAAGCCTGCCGCCTGGCCGGGACGCGCCTGCCGGGCGAGCCGGCCCGGCAGTCCGCGCTGACCGAGCGGCTCTGGCAGCAGCTGCGGCCGCTCGGTGGGGTCGCCCGGAACGGCGAGGGGGCGCCGCGCGCGCCGCATATCCTCAGCGTGACCTTTGCCGGCGTCGACGGCGAGGCGCTGCGGTTCGGCCTTACGGGCCTGGCGGTGTCGGGGGGCTCGTCGTGTGCGTCCGGGTCCGGCGAGCCGTCCTATGTGCTTCGCGCTCTTGGCCGGAGCGATGTCGAAGCGGCCGCCACCGTCCGCTTCAGCGTCGGCTGCACGACGACCGAGGCCGATATCGACAGCGCCGCGCGCCAGGTCGCCGCCGAGGTCGGGCGCCTGCGGGCACTGGCGCCGGCGGGAGCCTGAAGGCAGAAGCCGTGCAGGACCGGGAACGGGACCTGGTTCGGCGCCTGTTCGAGGCCACGCCACGGGCCGGGCGGGGCGGACCCGGCTGGGTCAGCGGAGCCGCGCGGCACCCCCCGTCGGGCAGCGAGCTGCGCTGGCACTGGCTGGTGACGGCAGGGCGCATCGAGGCCGCCCGGTACGAGGTACGCGGCTGCCCCGACCTGGTGGCCGGTGCGGCCCTGGCCGCCGAGCTCCTCGAGGGCCAGGCCGCGGGCCTGCCACGCCTCGAGCCCCGGCAGTTGCTGTCGCGGCTGGCCGCCCCCACTGAGAAACTGGGCAAGTTTCTGCTGCTTCAGGACGCTGCGGAGGCCGCGGCTATTCAGTTCCGGAGCCAGCGACCGTAGTATGGGTCATCGGCCCTAGCGATGGAGCGAGAGAGCCATGTCAATCAGCCTGTCGACCGCAGCCGCGGACCGGGTCCGCAATTTCCTGGTAGCCCGGGGTCACGGGATCGGCCTGCGGCTGGCCGTCAAGAAGACGGGCTGCTCGGGCTATGCGTACGTCGTCAACTACGCGGAGGAGGTCGCCGCCGGCGACGTCGTCTTCGAGGTCAGCGGCGTCAAAGTCGTTGTCGACGCCGAAAGCCTGCCCTTTGTCGACGGGACCGAGGTGGACTTCGTCAAGCAGGGCCTCAACGAGGCGTTCAAATTCCGCAATCCCCGGGCCAAGGCGGAGTGCGGCTGCGGCGAAAGTTTCAGCCTCTAGCCGGGCGAAAATCCCTTGCCGGACGGACACTTCCGCACGAAATCGGCGTTGCGGCGCCGGCCCGTAAGCGTTAAACTTAGTGGTTATCGTGGCAGCATCTCGCCGGGACCTTCGGGGCGTCCGGCCGGGCGGCTGCCTCCGTTTCGCCCATTTCTACCAGGCCGAGGTGTTCCATGGCGCTTGAGCGCACCCTGTCGATCGTTAAGCCGGATGGCGTTGCCCGCAACCTGATCGGCGACGTGTATCGTCGTTTCGAGACCGCCGGCCTGAGGATCGTCGCCGCCCGCATGCTGCACCTGACCACGGCCCAGGCCGAGGGCTTCTACGCGGTCCACCGCGAGCGGCCGTTCTTCAAGGACCTGGTCCGCTACATGTGTTCCGGTCCGGTTATCGCCCAGGTCCTCGAGGGCGAGGCGGCTGTAGCCAAGCACCGTGAAGTGATGGGCGCCACCGACCCGAAGAAGGCGGCTCCCGGCACGATCCGTGCCGACCTCGCGACCTCCATCGAGGAGAACGTCGTGCACGGCTCGGACTCGGCGGAGAACGCGGCGCGTGAGATCTCCTACTTCTTCGCCGAGACGGAGCTTTGCAACCGCACGCGCTGAGCGAACCGCGCGATCGCCACGCGCACCGAGACCCGTCCATGAACGCCGCAACAGAGCCTAAGACGAACCTGCTGGGGCTGGATCGGACGGGCCTGACCGAGTTTATCGTCGGGCTTGGCGAAAAGCCGTTCCGTGCCCGGCAGCTGCTGACGTGGCTGTACAAGCGGCGCGTTGCCGATTTCGGGGCGATGACCGACCTCGCCAAGGGCTTTCGCGAGCGTCTCGCCGCCGTCGCGGAAGTGCGGCTGCCGGAGGTGCTCTCCGAGCACGTCTCGCACGACGGGACCCGCAAGTGGCTGCTCAAGGCCGCGGCGTCGGCCGATGCCACGGCGGCACCGCTGCAGGCGATCGAGATGGTCTTCATACCCGAACCCGGACGCGGCACGCTGTGCATATCGAGCCAGGTCGGCTGCGCGATGGACTGCTCCTTCTGCTCGACGGGCGCCCAGGGCTTCAACCGCAACCTTTCCACGGCGGAAATCGTTGGTCAGGTCTGGCTTGCCAACTCGCTGCTCGGTGCCGCGGCGGACGGCGCGCGGGCCGTGACCAACGTCGTCCTGATGGGCATGGGCGAGCCGCTCGCCAACTACAGGAACGTGTTGCCGGCGCTGTCGGTCTTCATGGACGACCTGTGCTTCGACCTTTCCCGGCGGCGGGTGACGCTGTCGACCTCCGGCCTCGTGCCGCAGATGTACCGGCTCGCGGAGGACACCAACTGCGCGCTGGCCGTGTCCCTGCATGCGCCCAACGATGAGTTGCGCAACCAGCTCGTGCCGATCAACCGCCGGCATCCGATCAAGGAGCTGCTGGAGGCCTGCTGGCACTATCTCGATGCGCAGAACGGCCGCAGCATCACGTTTGAGTATGTGCTGCTCGATGGCGTGAACGACCAGCCGGAGCACGCGATCGAACTTGCCCGGCTGCTGCGTGGCCGCGATGCGAAGGTCAACCTGATTCCGTTCAATCCGTTCCCGGGCAACCAATACCGCCGTTCGGGCCGCGAAGCGATTGCCCGCTTCTGCGACCTGCTGCACGAACGGGCGATCACGGCGACCGTACGGCGGACCCGCGGTGACGATATCGATGCCGCGTGCGGCCAGCTGGCCGGCGAGGTGACCGACCGGGTCACGGTGCGGCTCGGCTCCAAGCGCTTCGGCATGGCGGTGGAGGCATGAGCCTGCGTAGCGGCCTGTACGTGCTCGCCCTGTGCGCCCCGCTGCTCGTGGCCACGGCCGCTGAGCAGGATGGCCGGCTGCCGCAGTCGAGCCAGGCGGCGAAGCTCAACGCGGAACTCGGCATCGCGTATCTCGAGCGCGGAGACGTGACCCTCGCCCAGCAGAAGATCGAGCGTGCGCTCGGCCAGAACTCCAGCGACCCCGACGTGCAGACCGCTGCCGGTATCCTCTACGAGCGGATCGGTGCTTTCGACAAGGCCGACAGCCACTATCAGGCCGCGATGCGGGGCGAGGGCAACGACCCGAACCGGCAGAACAACTACGCCGGTTTTCTGTGCCGTCGCGGCTCCTACGAGAAGGGCCACAAGCTCCTCGAGGAGACCGCGCGCAACCAGCGCTACGCGACCCCCTGGGTGGCCATGACCAATGCCGGTGTCTGTGCCCGGGGCAACAAGAACATCGAACAGGCCGAACGCGATTTCAAGGCCGCCCTGAACAGCAACCCGACCTATCCCGACGCGCTGCTGCAGCTTGCGGACCTGAACTTCTCACGCGGCGATCTGATCAATGCGCGTGGCTATCTGAGTCGGATGGTCGGCAGTTCCTCCACCAGCGCCGATGCGCTGCTGCTCGGCGTGCGAATCGAGACCGCCGCCGGTGACCCGCGCGCGGCGAAGGAATTCGCCGACAAGCTGCGCCGCGACTTTCCCGACGCGCCGCAGGTCCGCCAGCTCGACGAGGTTGCCACGCCGTGAGCGAGGGGGAGACGCCTGCCGCCGAAGAAGCCGACGCCAGTCCCGCGGACGACAACGTCACGGTGCTGCCGGTGCTTACCGCGCCCGGCGGGCGCCTGCGTGCGGCACGCGAGGCGGCCGGTCTCGGCATCGGCAACGTCGTCGAGGCGCTGCGCGTCGAGCCGCATCTGGTGGAAGCCATGGAGGCCAACCGCTTCGAGCTGTTCGACGCGCCGGTCTATGCGCGCGGCTTCCTGCGCAAATACAGCGAATTTCTCGGCCTGTCCGCCGCCGACATGCTGGCCGAGTTCGACAGCCTCGCGAGCCGACCGACCGCGCCCACGCACGTTCCGCTGACCACGGCCGCTCCGCGCGTACGCGACTGGTCGCGCATCCAGTCCGCCTCGGTCATTGCCGGTGCGCTGGTCGTGGTCATCGGCTCGTTCCTCTGGTGGCACAATCGCAACAGCGCGCCGGCCCCGGCCGCTGAATCCGCACCGGCAGCGACGGCGCCCGCTGCGGCGCCGGCGGGCGAGGCGCCGACAGCGCTGCCTGCCGAGCCCGTACCGTCGGTTGCCGACTCCGCGGCGGCCCAGGACGGCGATGT
>CAIMCI010000397.1 GCA_903839465.1 uncultured Pseudomonadota bacterium | reverse complement strand
GCGCGGCCCTCGATGCCTGGCTCGCCGCCTTCGACGCCTTCCTCGCTGGCGGCGCGCCGCGGCCGGACCTGCCGCTCGACATCCGCGGCACGGCCTTCCAGGTCACGGTCTGGAATTTCCTGACCCGACTCGGCGACGGCGAGACGCTGAGCTATGCGGAACTCGCGCAGCGGCTCGGCATGCCAAAGGCGGTCCGCGCGGTCGCGAGCGCGTGCGCGCGCAACCGCATTGCCGTCCTCGTGCCCTGCCATCGCGTGCTGCGCGGCGACGGCGGGCTGGGCGGCTACCGGTGGGGGCTTGAGCGGAAGGCGGCGCTGCTCGCCGGCGAACGGCAGAAAACCGGCCCGTCGCTGCCCGTCGCGACGCGCCGGGCGGGCTGAGCGGCAGCGTCCTCAGCGCGTGCGGCGGACCGAGAGGGCGTAAAAGCCGATGCCGGCCCAGATCACGTTGAGCACGGTCGACGGGTAGGCATGGTTCCACGCGCCGTTGACGATCAGCCCGAGTGCTCCGGCCACGTTCATCCACTGATAGAGCCGGCTGTCGCTGTCGACGCGCCGGACGGTCACCAGGAAATAGGCGCCGATGATCAGCGCCATGCCGGCCCAGCCCAGCACCTCGACGGCGAACGGCAGCAGCGACGCGCCCATCAGGCGCGCAGCCGGCTGCCGGTCGGATCGTAGGGCGGCTCCGCGAGCAGCCGCGCCGTCCGCCGTTCGCCGACCACGTGCACGGTCAGCGGCGGTCGCGCGTCGATGACAGCGACATCGAGATACGCGAGCGCGAGGCTCTTGCCGACGTGATGCCCGTAGGCGCCGGACGTGACGTAGCCGACGATGGTGTCATCGACCCAGATCGGCTCGAAACCCCGCGCATCGGCGTCGAGCGCGTCGATCTCGATCATCGCCAGGCGCTGCGCCGGTGGCGGCGCGGCAAGCAGGGCGGCGCGGCCGATGAAATCGCCCTTGTCCCGATCGATGTAGCGTTCGAGCCCGCACATCGAGGGCGTGTAGGCCTGCGTGAACTCCATCGACCAGATGCCGTAGCCCTTCTCGATGCGCAGGCACTCGAGCGCCCGGCCACCGAGCTGGCACATGCCGTGCGGTGTGCCGGCCTCGACGAGCGCGTGCCACAGCGCCCGGTGCTCGGCGGCCGGCACGGTGATCTCGTAGCCAAGCTCGCCGGTCAGCGAGAGGCGGGCGACGATGGCCTCGCTCGTGCCGACCTCGAGTCGCCGCGCGGCCATGAACGGCAGCGCGGCGTTCGAGACGTCGGCACCGGTCAGTGACGCGAGGATGTCGCGCGCGCGCGGTCCGGACAGCGAGAAGCCGGTCCAGACGTCGCTCACGTTCTCGAGCACGACGCCGGTCGCCGGCAGGCACTCCTGGAACCAGCGCCAGTGCCACGCCTGCAGGTAGTAGGAACCGACGATCCAGTAGTCGCCGTCCTCGAGCTGCATGACGGTCAGGTCACCAGCCAGGTTGCCGTTGCGCTTGAGCATGGTCGCGAGGCGCACCCGCCCCGGCGCCGGCAGCTTCGAGGCGAGCAGCCGGTCAAGCCAGGCGCGGGCACCCTCGCCGGTGACCCGGTAGCGGGCGTAGATCGCGGTTTCCCAGAGGCCGGCCGCGGCCCGGGTCGCCCGGACCTCGGCCGCGACGAAGCGCTCGGCATCCGAGCGCCGCTGGCTTGGCGTCTCGACGAAGCCGGGCTCGTCGGTCGCAAAGTACTGCGGAAATTCCATCCCCCAGCTGACACCAAAGCGGGCACCGGCCGCCGCCAGCTCGTCGTAGGCGGGCGAGGTCT
>CAIMCI010000396.1 GCA_903839465.1 uncultured Pseudomonadota bacterium | reverse complement strand
CGGCCGTGGCGGCGGGCCCGCAGCACGAGGAGCAGCGCGAGCACCGCGGCAAGGACCCAGGCGCCGCGCTGGATCGGTCCGCGCAGGTAGCGCGCCGCGCCGACCGCGTGCACACCCAGGCCGGCGAGCAGCAGCACGCCGAGGCCAATGTGCGCGATCTGAAAGCCGCCGCTGCTCGGGAAGTGACGGCGCACGGCCCAGAGGCCCGTCACGCACAGCACCGCGAGCACGAGGAGCGCGACGAGGCCGGCGATCATGAAGAGCGGCGCCGTGGGCAACAGGTGCTCGACGAGCTCGGGCTCGATCCAGAGCAGGCCCGCCGTGTGCAGGCCAGCGAGCAGGAGCGCCACGAAGCCGAGCAGCCGGTGCCTGGCGAGCGGCAGGGCCGGCGGGGTCGGTGCGACCCGCGGCCGGACCGGCCAGGCCGTGAGGCCGACGCAGCCGAGCAGCGCCCAGAGGCCGAGCGAGTCCGCGAGTCCCCAGAGCCGGCCGGCGTCGACGGCCGCTACCGGTGCCAGGGCGAGCACGGCGAGCGCGAGGCCGAGGACCGCGAACGCCCGTTCGACCTTCACGGCACGCCCCGGCCGGCTACGCAGCCCCTGCCGGCCTCGCCCGCGGCGTTCACGCCGCGGGCAGTCGCGCGCGTCCCTCGAAGTACTCCTGCAGCGAGGCGACCCCGAGGCGTTTCGCCTCGAACAGGCTCTCGAGGTGTTCGCGGGAGTTGACCAGACCGCGCGCGCGCAGCGTGCCGTCGGCGTCGATGAGGACGGCGTACGGCAGGCGCCCCACCTTGTAGGCGAGACCGAGCGGCGTCGAGATCACGAACGGGAAGGCATCCAGCTGCTCGCGGGCGATGTACTCGGCCTGCGTCGCCTCGTCACCGTCGCTCGCCAGCACGATCTCGAGCCAGCCCTCCTCGCTGCGGCGGCTGCTCCTCAGGACCGGCGTCAGCGTCTTGCAGACCGGACAGGTCGGGGACACGAACATCAGGAGCAGCGAGCGGCCGTCCGTGCGCGGCGCGCCGACGGCATGGGCGCGGCCAGCGCGGTCGAGCACCGTGATGGCGGGCGCCGCCTCGCCGATGGTCGGGCCCTTGCCCATCATCAGCGCGCCGGCCGGTGCGATGCGCTCGTGCAGCACGCCGACCTGGCGCGCGAGCGCGAGCACCGTCAGCGCCAGCGCGATGACGACCAGCCACAGGAGGACCTGCGAGACGATCAATGGATCCATGTCAGCGCTCCACGCCAGGGCTTTGCAGCGCGCCGGTCAGCAGCCGGTCGAGCGCGAGGTAGAGCAGCGCAAACCCCGTCACCGCACCGAGCACGGTCAGGGCGTCGGCGATCACGAGCGGCCGGTCGGTTCCGCCGAGCGCCACCAGTGCCGAGGCGAGCGCCAGGACGCCGTTCCGCCAGACCATCCAGCCGGCGATGGGGCGCCGTTCGCCGGGGCCGGCGCAGCCACAGTCGAGGTCGCGGCGACCGCGCCCGAGGTTGACGGCGATCGCCGTGCCATAGACGACGAAGAGCACCGCCGCCGCGGCCCCCGCGTACGGGCGCAACGAGTGCACGAGCAGACCGGCGCTGATCAGCGCCTCGCCGACCGGCAGCGCGACCGACAGCACCCCGTTCAGGGCCGCCGGCGCGAGGTCGTAGGCCGCAAGGACCGCGGCGAAGTCCTGCCGCGCGGTCAGCTTGCCCCAGGCGGCGTGGCCGAAAAGGACCGCGAGCAGCAGGCACAGGGTCAGAACGAAGACCGGATCGAGCATGAAAGTCCTGTACAGCATCGGGCGCGGGAGGCGGCCGGACCGCATGATAGCGCGCGCCCGGCGCGGGCGCAGGCCCGTCCGGAGCCGTGCAGCGTCAGTCCGTTGTCACCGGCTGCAGTGACCGCCCGTCGAAGCGGTAGATGCGATCGGCCGTTGCCGCCGCCGCCGCCGAGTGGGTGATCAGCAGGCCTCCCCCGCCGTGCGCGCGCACGGCCCCGGCCAGCGCCCGCTGGACCTGCGCGGCGGTGGCCGGATCGAGGTTGCCGGTCGGCTCGTCGGCGAGGATCAGCGCCGGGCGGTGGACGAGGGCCCGGGCGATCGCGACGCGCTGCAGCTCACCGCCGCTCAGTTCCTTCGGCGAGCGCGACTCCGCCCCGGCCAGCCCGAGCACGGCGAGCATCGCGGCCACGCGCGTGGCGCGCTCGCCGGCCGCGACACCGAGCAGCGCGAGCGGCAGCGCCACGTTGTCCGCCACCGACAGGTACGGCAGGACGTGGAAGGCCTGGAAAACGAAGCCGAGCGAGCGCCGCCGGAAATCGGCGAGTGCGGCATCACCGAGGCCCGCGAGATCCGTGCCGGCGACGAGGACCCTGCCCTCGTCGACCGGCTCCAGGCCCGCGATCACGTTCAGCAGCGTCGACTTGCCGACACCCGATTCGCCGATGATGGCGACGTAGGCGCCGCGCGGCAGCACGAAGCTGACGCCGTCGAGGACCGGCGCGCGGTCCGGCCGGTACCGGCGCCGGACACCTTCCAGCCGGACGAGTTCAGTGTCCGGCATCGGCTGGCGGGGCGCTCGCCGGGCGGGCCGCCCCGGTCGCCTCGATGCGATAGAGATCGATCGTCTTGCCGATCCGCTCGACGGGCTGGTAGCGATCCAGCCAGTCGTAGGCCCCGCCGCCGTAGGCGCGGGCGAGCGCCGTCACGGCCACCCAGCCGGTCGTCGGCACGTGCGGCGTCAGGCGCGTCGTCGGCGGCAGGTCCTCGCGCGCCAGATCGGCCGAACCCAGGTAGCCGAACGACAGCCGGTCGACGCCGAGTTCCTTCAGCCGGCGCTCGAACCGGCCGAGGTCCTGTCCCCAGTCGAGATCCGAGTCGACCAGCACGCGCTCGGGGTGGCGCACGGTCTCGTTGAAATAGGCGAGGTAATCGGGGTAGGCCGGCACGAGGCCGACGACCTGCCACAGGCCAAGCCCGAGCGCGAGGATGAGCCCCGCGTAGCGCCGGCGCCCCGCCGTCGCCACCCGTGTGTGGCGGGCGCAGAGGACGACCGTGTAGGCGGCACCGAACGCCAGCAGCGGATAGAGGATGAGGACGTGGCGCACGCCGATGTTGATGTGGCTGAAGGCGCTGACGAAGGTCAGGAGGACGACGAACAGCACCGCCGGCAGCACCAGCCACGGCTGGCGCTCGGCGCGGCCGTGCCAGACGCCGAGCACGAGCCCGGTCAGGCCGAGCACCAGCAGCGGCAGCGGCGTCTTGACGGCCAGCGCCACGAGGTAGAAGTACCACCAGCCGGAGGCGTGGGTCTCACCGAGCAGGTAGGACAGATGGCCGTTCTGGTTGTGCACCTCGAGCGCCTGCACGCCGCCGAGCAGGAGCTGCAACGACTCCGGCAGCGGCACCTTGGCCGCGAACTCGTAGGCCAGATCGTGCGCCTCGCCGCGCGCCCCGAACAGGAAGTAGAGCGCCTGGTTGAACGGGTGGCGCGCGTCGGTGAAGTACTTCCAGCGACCGCCGTAGCAGAGCGTGACGACGACAAAGGCGATGGCCGCGGCACCGAGGAGGTCAAGGAGGCGCCGCCCCGCGCCGCCGATGCGTGGCGGACGCTGCGCGCCGACCAGATCGGCGACCAGCACCGCCGGCAGCGCGAGACCGAGGAACGGGATCGCCGAGAGCTTGGTGGCCACCGCAACGCCGCCGGCGACACCGAGATGCAGCACCGGCCGCCGCCCGCCGCCCTCGAGCCAGCGCATCAGCGCGTAGGTCGCCCACAGGGTGGTTGCCACGGCCGGCACGTCCAGCGTGGCAAGCCCTGCGTGACCGAGCACGGGCGGCGTCGTGACGAGAAAGGCGACCGCCAGCAGCGCGCCGCGATCACCGAGCCCGGCCCGTCGCGCAAAACCGAAGGTCACGACCGCGAGCAGCCAGAGGAACGGCAGGGCGCCGGCGCGGGCGGCCGTCAGGAACTGTGCGTAGTGGCCCTGGCCGTAGAGGATCTCGTCGCCTTCCGGACGGCCATCCGGCGGCGGCTTGCCCACCGAGTGGGCGCCAAGCAGGTACGGCCCGATCGCGATCGCCACCCGCCCGAGCGGCGGATGCTGGATGTCGTACTCGTAGCGGAAGCGGTCCAGAAGCGACAGGCCGGCCGCCAGGTGCTCCGGTTCATCCCAGGTGTGACTGAAAACCGACCAGGTACTGCCGACCAGCAGGCTGGCGAGCACCATCAGGGCAAGCAGGAGGCGGCGGGTACGGGGCACCGGCGGCACGGGCAGGGTCATGGCCGCATCATAGAGCAGTTCCGGCCGCCTCATCGGCAGTTGACGTAGGCATCCAGCGCGACCATCCGCGCCGGATTGCGGTAGAACGCCTGGTCGCCGAATTCGCTCTCGGCAATCGGGTCGCGACGGCCGGTGAGGTTGCCGCCACGCAGCCATATCCCGCCGCGGTCGCTGCGAAAGCCGAGGCGCAGGTCAACGGTCGCATAGCCGCCGACGCGCGCGGTGTTCAGGCGGTCGAGGTAGCGCGGGCCGACGTAGCCGACCGACAGTTGCGCCTGCGGGCCGGCGACGGTCTCGTAGGCGAGGCTCGCCTGGGCGACGCGCCGTGCCGCCAGCGCGAGGTCGTGACCGGCGAGTTCCGTCGGCTGCCCCGCCTCGATCGTCTGCGTGCCGCCGAAGGACGCGCGATGCAGGCCGCCGCCGGCACTCGCTACGAGCCCGTCCACCCCCGTGACGTGCCAGCGCGCGTCGATATCGAGCGAGCGCAGGTGCGCCGTGCCGGCGTTGGCGAGCACCGGATTGCCGTAGGGATCGGTCTGCGACACGATCAGGTGGCGGATGTCGAGATACCCGGCGCTGACGCCCCATTCCAGCCGCTCGGCGAGCGCCGAACCGCGCAGCGACACGTCGCTGCGCCGGCCTTCCATCGGCTTCAGGAGATGCGGCGAGTATTCGGGCCCGAAGTCCGGCGTCGGGGGCGGGCTCGTGTCGCGGAAGCTCGCCCTGAATTCAGGTGCCCCGCTCTGCTCACCGGCGGCAAAGCGGTGCGTGAAGCTGACGCCGGCGTTGAGGCGCACCAGCGTCGATGACTCCTCGGCGAGGGCAGGACCTGCCTCGCGCGCGCCAAGCGCCACCGCGCTGCTGCGCTCCTCGCGGTTGTGCGCGAGGCGCAGCGACACCGTGGCCGATGTCTGCGCGTCGCCGACCCAGTCGAACTGGCCGTAGAGTCCGAGGTCGCTGCGAAAATCCGAGAAGCCGGCCGTGCCGAGGATAGGCAGT
>CAIMCI010000395.1 GCA_903839465.1 uncultured Pseudomonadota bacterium | reverse complement strand
GCGAGGTTGTGCTCATGGCCGATGGCCCCGTAGGCAAGCAGTCCGACACGCATGCGCTCACGCTATCCGTTCTCTCGTCCGCAACTCAATTGCGTGCCAAACGAGGTCAGACACCTTCCCCCAAACGCATCCATCCGCCGCGTCATGGCCACAGGCGGACGCGAGGACGTGCGGCCGTCGGCAGGAGTTCATCGCACCACGTCTGCGCGAGCCAGGCCTGATAGGCATCCGGACTCCATCCGCAATCGCGAACAAATCTGAGGTAGGGGTCGACAGCGCCGACAACCCAGAGAACCTCGACGGCGGTTCTCCGAGTCAACCCATCGCGCAGTGGAGTCTTGCGTCGTAGCGAGTCCACGAATGCCGTGGCTCCCATCTTGCGTTGACGCTCAGTCGTATTCCAGAAGCCCGCCAACTCCTCCGTCGTCGCAGCAGCTTGACGCACGACCTCGTCCAAGGCCGCGTACCTCTTGTAAATCCGGGTCACGTTTCGAGCGTGCAGCTCGATTGAACGAGCCGGCTTCGTTTCGGCGAACGCTTCTTGAAACCAGTCGCGTTGCATTATCGGCACTGGCTCATCGTCACCAGCAAGAGTCACGTCACGTAGTTCTTTGAGAACGGTCGCCTTGTTTCCGACGCTGGTGAAGACAGTTGGCCGGGATACACCCGCTCGATCGGCTATCTGCTCGATTGTTGTTTGAACGTATCCAGCAGACAGGAATAGCTCGCGGGCGGCCTCCAGGATCGTCAGCCGCGTGCGCCGCGCCGACTCGGCACGCAAAGGGGAGGCATAGGAGCGAGGTGGCATGGGCAGAAGTCTATTGGATAGATGCTGGGTCAAGTCACTTGACAAAGTGTCAATTCAATTTACTATCCATCTAACGAATACTTCGACGATCAAGGAGGCGCCGTGACCGATCCCTACGTTCGAACAGGCGGGTACCAGGAACTGCAGTGGATGGGAAAGACCCGGTTGCGCGTGCTGGCCGATGCGGCTGCCACGGGCGGGCGGTTCAGTGCAATCGAGGAACTCTGTGGCGACGGCGACGCGTCTCCCCTGCACGTCCATGACGATGAAGACGAGACCTTCTGGCTGCTCGAGGGCTCGATGCTGGCTTGGGTTGGCGATGAGCGTTACGAGTTAGGTCCTGGCGGAATCGTGTTCCTGCCGCGGAAGATCCCGCACGCGTATCGGTTCACCTCCGATAATTCGCGAGCGTTGCTGATTGCCACCCCCAGAGGCATCGAGGAGATGTTCCGCGAAGCAGGCTGGGATCTTGCCAAGCCCGCCCCCGCCGACTGGTCAGTTTCGATGCCGCTGTTGACGGAGATCACAGACCGGCGTCGCACGCCCATCCTTGGGCCGCCGCCCAGCCTCTGAGTTGACTCGACACGGCGCTAGCGCTCGCCCGGCTCCGCAGGAACAAGACTGAAGGCGCCTTCCTCCTCCTGGGCGTTGTGCAGTTTCAAGATTGCGTACAGCCCGTAGAGCATTGCGCGCAGATCGACGATGTCCTCAACGTCAACCTCCTCACCTGCAATGTCGGCCAGCAGGCGCGACAGCCGACCGATCTGGTGTTCGATCTCGGCGTGACTGCGGCTCAGGGCTCCTGTTGGATCTGTGCCGCCCAGGGCTCTGGCAACTGCGGGGTAGAGGTATTCCTCCTCAGCACGCTCATGCGGAAGGGTGACGGTTTGCAGCTGTTGCAGTAGGTCGATTGCAGGAGTCAGGTTGATGCCGTCAACCCCAAAGGCATCGGCTACTACCCGCACCTGCTCCATTATTGGGAGCACTGACTGATGCTCGAGATGGAGTCGACGAACCAGCGCAATGTCGGCAGCAGGCATCGCTGGGTTATGGGATCGTGGCGGCAGTACAGCTCGCAACGCTATGCCGATCGCGAGTACATCGATCAATTCCTGAACCAGGGCCCCTGCAGCTGGAGGCAGCACCCCTAATGCAGCAGCCAGCATCGCGACAAGGGACAGCCCCATCCCGACGACCACGGCCTGCATCGCAATACGCCGGGATCTGCGCGCCGTGAGAATTGCTTCAGCCAGTGCGCCGATTCGATCGACAGTGAGAACCACGTCAGCCGTTTCTGAAGAGGCCGTGGCGCCACGCGCAGCAAGCGCGACACCGACTCCAGCCGTGGCCAGGGCGGGCGCGTCGTTCACCCCATCGCCAACCATGATTGTCGGTCCATTGCGTGCCTCGTCCGAGACGACTGCCACTTTCTCTGCTGGATCTCGATCAGCTTGGACCGCATCGACTCCCACGATGCGACCAACAGTCTCGGCCACATCGGCGCGGTCGCCAGTGACGAGCACAGTGCGCGTGATTCCTGCTGCACGCAGCTCGCGAAGCATGCGAGGGGCATCGCCACGAATCGGGTCCTCAAGCAGGAATACCCCCGCGGGGATTGCGTCGACAGAAACGAACACGG
>CAIMCI010000394.1 GCA_903839465.1 uncultured Pseudomonadota bacterium | reverse complement strand
GTATCGGTCAGCGACAGGTTCGTGACCGGAATCGCCCCGCCCTGGGTATTGCTGAGCGTGATCGTCAGGAGCGAGCGCTGACCGATCATGGTCAGGCTGGCCGGTGAGAACGACTTCTGGACGTTGATGGACGGCGCCAGGAACGTCGTCAGCGTGCCGCTGACCGGGGTGGCCGTTGCGATCCCGCCGTCGGCGGTGATGCCGCCGGCCGGGAGGGTATTGACCAGTGGCGAGCTGCCGAGGCCGTTGGTCAGCACGCTGAACTGGACGACGCAGCTCGCGCCGGCATAGAGCGTCGCGCCGCTCAGGCTGACGGTTGCGGTGCCGGGGGCTGCGGTCAGGGTGAGCGGACCGCCGCAGCTGGTGCTCGCCTGCGGCACGGCCGAGAGCGCCATGCCGGTCGGCAGCGGATCGGTCAGTGCGACACCGGTCAGCTGCGAGCTGCTGACGTTGGTCAGGGTGATCGTGACGCGCGAGCTGCCGTTGTTGCTGGCGACCGAGGCCGGCGAGAACGCCTTGCTGGCCGTGATGGCCGACTGCACGGTGAGGCTTGCGGTGGCAGGCGCTGCCGCCGTGACGGTGCTGGCGTCCGCAGCGGTGGCCGACACCGATGCGGCGGGAACGGTATTGGTGTAGACGCCGGCGACGACGCCCTTGACGTAGAAGCTCACCTTGCAGGCGCCGCGCTGCGGAACGGTCAGGCCCGAGGCGCGGAACGAGGTCGTTCCCGGCACGGCCGTGAAGGCCGGCGACCCCGCGCAGGTAGTCGTCGCGCTTGGCGTGTCCGCGAGCACGACCTGGTTGGCACCGGTCGCCGCGTAGAGCGGGGTGTCGTTGACCGATGCTGCGGTCAGGTCGGTGTAGTCGTTATTCGTCAGGGTGATCGTCGTCAGCGACGTCTGACCCTGGAAGATCGATGTCGGTGCCGCGGTCTTGCTTTGCGTCAGGCGCGCGACCGTCGGCGAACTGGTGCCCGGCGGATTGCCCTGCAGGATGCCGTTGCCACCGCTGGTGACATTACCGGCCGGGATCGTGTTGCTGATCGGCGTACCGACCGGCCAGTTGGCCGGGACCTGGGTATAGAAGGTGATCGTGCAGACCGACGGGCTGGTGCCGGCGGCCGGCGGAATCGCAATCCCCGAGAAGCGCGCCACGGCCGCGCCATCGATGCTGGCGGTGGTTCCGCTGCAGCCGCTGAAGACCGGCGCCGGGGTCGCCTTGAACGTCACCTGCGCGGCGCCACTGACCGGCAGCGGGTCGAGCACATCGACGCCCGCCTGTGCCGAGGTCGAGTAGTTGTTGAGGGTCAGGCGGTAGGCGAGCAGATTGCCCGGCGCCACGTTGCCGGCCGGGTTCGCCGGGTTGCGCGGGTCCCGGGCGCTCTTCGACATCGTCAGCGCGTTGTAGACGGTGACGTTGGCCGAGGCGGCCGGCACGGTATTCGGGCCGGCGATGGCTGGGTTGGCGCTCGTATAGGTCGTCGGCGACGTCGTATTGGCATACGCGCCGTCCGTGCTGGCCGTCACCGGAATGGTCACGGTACAGGTCTGGCCGGCACCGAGCGAGGTGGCCGTGACAGTCACGTTGCCGGTGCCAAGGACGACGCCGGCCAGGAAATTCGCGCAGGAACCGCTCGTTGTCGGTGCGCCGGCCACCGTCATCGCGCCGGAGCCGCCGGCCGAGGAGGTTGCCGTCGGCAGGGCATCCGACAGGGAGATCGAGCTCAGCGCTGACGCCGATGGATTGCTAAAAACGAGGTTGAGGTTGAACGGTGTGTTGGCCGGCGCGGTCGTCGGCACGAAGTTCTTGCTGACCTGCAGCGGCGGCTGCACGGTCAGGTTGGCCGAGGCCGCCGCGCTCTGCAGGCCGCGGTCATTGACGATGGCGTTGGCCAGGACGCGGTTGGTCGTGGCGCCACCGTTGGTCTGGGCGAGGTTCGGCACCACGTTCGGCCAGGTGAGCGTGCACGTGCCTCCGCCGGCGATCGTCGTGCCGGCGGGCATCGCGAAGCTGACTGCACCGGTGACTCCGCTGCCGGTCGCGGCGGTCGCCGACGCGGGTGAGCCGCCCGCGGAACAGACGACGGTGGCGTTGGCGCTCTGGGCGGTCAGGTTTGCCGGCAGGGTATCGGTGATCGTCGACAGGCCCACCGGCGAGGAGGCGTTCGGATTGGTCACCGTGATCGTCACGGTCGTGGCCTCGCCCATCGGCACCGTTGCGGGTGCGAAGGTTTTGGCGACGGTGAGGTTCTGGAGCTTCGAGACCGAGATCGACTGGGTGACCGGGTTCTGGTTCGTCACCGCCACGCCGTTCTGCGTGCCGGTGTAGGCGAAGGCGGGGATGGTGTTGTTCAGCGTGGCTATCGATCCCGCCGCCGTGCCGGTCGGGCCGATGGCCTGGACATTGACGTAGGCGATGCACTGGCCCGTCACCGAGTTCGCGGCGGCGGGGATTTCGGCGTTGGTGAAGGTGAAGGACGTATCGCCTGGCGCGGGGCTCGCGGTTGCCGGACCGCAGCCCGCGCTGAACTGCACCGCCGGGTTCGCGGCAATGACCATGCCGGCCGGTAGCGAATCCGTGAGGCTGCCGGCCGTGACCAGGGTGTTGTCATTCAGGGTCGTGATCGCGAGGACAACGACGTCGCCCTGTTTGACGAGGCCGGCGGCCGGTCCGCCGATGGACGACAGGAAGGCCTTGGCGATGGCGATATCCGCCCGGGCCGGACCCGCGACGAGGAAGATCGCAAGGACGGCCGCAAAGCGTCGGCCGAGGCGGCGCGCGACGGTCCGCCGTAAGCGGCTCGAAAGGTCGGTTGGGCGATACTTAAGCAACGGCACGGTACCTGGGCAGGCCTGGACGGCAGCGGGCCGTCCGGGCGGGTTCTGGTGGCTTGTCCCTGATCAACACGGTCTTTCTGCCGGTCGGACTCGGACACGACCGCGCACTGGATGACGTTATGGAGAATAGAAGTCGCCGGGTCGGGGTTCTGAGGAACCGGTCACAGGTTTACATATTTCACAATTGGGGCCGGCGGACCTCCGTGTCGATTTGGGAACACGGGCACTCGACTCGGGCCGCCAGCGAGCGTTAGCGTCAGCCGTCCAATCCCCGTTACGGAAGGTTCTTGCATGCCCCGGACCCTCAGCCCATCCGCGCTTCAGCCGTTGTTCGCATCCGCGCTGCTGTTCACGACTGCGCCGCTGCTGGCCCAGACGTGGACGCCCGTGATGGCCGCAGCACCCGAGCCCGTGGGCTTGTGCCTGCTGCTGACGGACGGCGGCGTCATGTGTCAGGCGGGACCCCACTGGTATCGGTTGACGCCGAATTCGACCGGCAGCTACGCGCAGGGCAGCTGGTCGTCACTCGCGCCGTTCCCGGTGGGCTACGAGCCAGACGCATACGCCTCGGCAGTACTGGCCGACGGTCGCGTGCTCGTCGTTGGCGGCGAATACAACAGTGGCAACTTCGCGCTCGCCAACCAGGGCGCGATTTACGACCCGCGGGTTGATCAGTGGGCGGCTGTGCCACCACCGCCATCAACCGGTACTCCCAATCACTGGCAGTGCATCGGTGATGCGCCGGCCGCCCTGCTGCCGGACGGGCGCCTTGCCGTAGGCTCGAAGCTCTACCAGGACGTGGCTGCGTACGACCCGAAATCGGCGAGCTGGTCGCTGCTGGCGAGCAGCGGCAAGGACGACACGCTCAATTCGGAGGAGGGCTGGACGCTCCTGGCCGATGGCAGCGTCTTCACGCTGGAGGTGGCGCGCGCGCCGGCGGCGGAGCGGCTGCTGGTCGCGCCGGGAGCGACGTCGGGCCAGTGGGTCAGCGCCGGCAGCACGCCGGAGGACCTGCACACGCCGACCACGGTGGTCGGTGGCATCCAGGCTCCCGGCTGTCCGCTGTACTACCCGCCCGGCGAAATCGGCCCGACCCTGCTGCGGCCCGACGGCACGGTGTTCGCAGTCGGCGCGACGGGCCATACCGGCATCTACACGCCCGCGAAATCGGCGAGCGGCACCGGCACCTGGACGGCGGGGCCGGCGGTGCCGGGCGGCCTGAACGTCGAGGACGGTCCGGGCGCGGTGTTGCCGAACGGGCACGTCCTCTTCGGCGCGAGCCCGGGTGATAGCGGTTCGGGCCTCAAATACTTTGAATTCGACGGCACCTCGCTCGCGGCCGTGCCGGGCCCCGGCAATGCCGCCGGCGACGCGACGTACTTCACCAGCCTGCTCGTGCTGCCCACCGGGCAGGTGCTCTTCGTCGACGGCAGCACGACGGTGGAGCTCTACACGCCCTCATCGGCAACCGGGCCGGCGGTGGCCTGGCGGCCGACCGTGACGAGTGTCGCCACGGCGCTGGTCCGCGGAACGTCCTATCCGATCAGCGGTACCCAGTTCAACGGCCTGACCTCGGGCAGCGCGTACGGCGACGAGAGCCAGAACGCCACGAACTACCCGCTCGTCAGGCTGACCAATGTCGCGACCGGGCACGTCTACTACGCCCGCACGCACGATCACTCGACGATGGCCGTTGCAACCGGAGCGGCGTCCGTAGCGACGACCTTCGATGTACCGGTCACGATCGAGACGGGAGCGGCGACGCTGGAGGTCGTCGCCAACGGCATTGCGTCCACCAAAGTCCAGGTCAGTATCGCGAGCCCGCCGGCGCCACCGCCCTCGTCCCGCAGCGGTGGTGGTGGCGGTGGCGCGATGGCGCTGGTCGAGCTCGTGTTGCTCGCGGCACTGGCTTTCGGGCGTCGGCTGCGGCGCTAGCGCACGGTCCGCGCCGACCGTGCGCCGCGCCGGTAATTCTGGCTAGAACCGGTAGGAGAGTCCCGCCACGTAGGTCCGGCCGTACGCGCTGTAGCCGTAGCCCGTTCCGCTCTGTGATTGGCCGACCTGCTGGCCCGGCGCCCACGGCAGCAGCGGATTGCCGTTCAGGTAGGCGCGCGCAATCGCGTTCGTCAGGTTCTTGCCCTCGACGTAGGCCTCGAACCCGTTTAGGAACTTGTAGTGCACGCTCGCCGTCACCCAATCGAAGGAATCCGAGATGGCCGGCTGGCCGGGCACTTCGGTGCACAGCGAGCATGCGGACGTGAAGCTGGAGGAATGGTCCCAGTTCACATCCGCCGCGAACGGACCCTTTTCGTACAGGAGTCCGACCGTGAACGTCGTCGGTGGCACGGCATTGATGGCACCGGCAAAATTCCCGTCCTGATCGTAACCGCGGCTGCGGGTATACGTGTACTGCAGGTGGGTACCGAAGCCGTTGTCCATGATGTGCTGCCAGGACAGTTCGATGCCGCTGAAGTAGCTGCGTGAACCGTTTGCCGGCGCCGTGACCGTCCACGGGAATTTCTGGCCGGGAACGGTGCCGGGCTGGCCGCCGTCGTATTTGATGGTGCCGAGATCGACGTTGGTCGACACGCCGTTATAGATATCGTCAGTGATCTTCTTGTAGAACAGCGCCGCGGTGAACGCCGCATGCGGCTGGTAGTACCACTCCATCGAGATGTCCGCCTGATGTGACTTGATCGGGCGGAGCCCGGCGGTGCCCCCGTAGGCGAGCTGCGGATCGCCATTGATGGCGTTGTTGCTCGAGGTCGGCGCCAGCTCATTGAGGTTGGGGCGCGACATGGTTTCGGCGAGCGCGATGCGGGCCTGGAGTTCGCGCGGAATTACCCAATAACTGAAGTTTGCCGACGGCAGCGCCAGCGTGTACTTGCCATTGGCGCCGATGGGCTGCGAAGCGCCGTAGATGACGTTGTAGGTCACGGTCGAGCCGCCGCCGGCGGGTTTCCAGATCGCCGTGGGCACCGCCGAGGCCGTCGCGGCCGTGGTTTCCGTCCGGACCACGCGCACGCCGACATTGCCGGCCCACCCGCTGCCCTCGAAGTCCGCCTGCACGTACGTGGAGAGCGTTTTTTCCGAGACATCGTAGGAATTGAAGGCATTGGCCTTCGGCAGGGTGTTGGCAAAGCTGAAGGTAGGCACCTTGTCGTTGCACGGGTAGCTGGTGCAGTAAAACGGGTTCGGCTTGCCATCCAGGCTCTTCAGGAACGCCAGCAGCTGGCCGGCATCGAGCGTCGTCAGGCGCGACGGGTAGGATCCGCCCGCTCCTTGCATGAAGTTCGGCAGGCTGACCACATTGATCACGTGGAAGCCCTGCGAGGCAAACGTGTACGGATTCGGCTGCACGCTGCCGCCGGCCGTGTTGTACAGGGTGCCGTACTGGCCGGAGCCGTTGTTCCAGTCGTTGCTGATGTCGGCACGCGACTTGTCGCGCTTCGTGTCACCCACGCCGAAGCGCAGGCGGCTGAAGGGTCCCTGGTCGACCCGGTAGCTGCCGTCGAGCGTGAAGCCCGTGACTTCGTCATGTACCGAGTAGCCGTTCAGGCCCACGTAGTGGGTGGACCAGTACTTGTTGTTGTTCAGGAAGCCGGAATTGATCAGCGCCGTGTACGAGCAGTAGCCGGGGTTGGTGCTGCTGGCAGCACCAGCAGGGCAGGCCGAGAGGCCGAGCTGGGAGGGCGGTAACACAACATTGAGGCTCGGCAGGCTGTGCGGCAGGTTGGTGAGATTGAGGATGTCCTGCGCGTAGGGCGTGTTCGAGACAAGGCCGGCCGTCACGAACGTATCCGTGCCGCCTTCGGGCCGCTTCGCCACCGACCGGTAGGCGTCAAAATCGACGGACAGCCGGTCAGTCGGCTTCCAGTTGACCCGCAGGCCGTACAGCGACGTGTCGACCTGGCGGTTGATCGTGTTGTTGACCATTTCCGGCTGGAACGTGTTCACCGACACGGAGGTGACGGTGCCGTTCTTGACGACGCCGTTGGTCCAGGTCGGGTTGCTCGGGTCGTCCGCGAAGTAATAGGACTGGTTGTAGCCGATTTGAGGGTCACGCAGGCGGGTGAACAGGCCGTCAGCTACGACGGTGAGCGCCTCGCTCGGCCGCCACTCGAGACTGCCGGAGAAGGCATCGCGCTTCTTGTCGTCCAATACAGACCCGAAGGTGATGCAGCACGGCGTCGAGGCCAGCGGCACGGCGTTCGGTCCGCCCTCAAACGGAAACGTCGTCGGCCCGTAGATGTTCTGGCTGTAGGCGTTGAGCGAATCGGTGCGGGTGTTGTTGTCCGAATGCACGTAGCCGAGCACGAAGCCGAGCGTATCGCCGGCGACGGTATCGGACACGAAGGCAGAGAACTTCTTGCCGTTCAGCCGCGACATCGAATTGCGGTTCGCCTCGATGTGCGCGCCGCCATGAAGGCCGGGCGTGTTGAACGCGCTCGCCGTGCGCAGATTGACGGTGCCGCCGATGCTCCCCTCAAGCGCCGCCGCCTCCGCCGACTTGAGCACGTCCGCCCCGAAGATCACTTCCGAGGGGAGCACGTCGAAGGCAAGGTCGCGGCCGTCATCATCGGTCGCCAGCAGGCGGTTGTTCAGCGTGACGATGTTGTATTGCGGGCCGAGTCCGCGGACGCTGACCTTCTGGCCTTCACCGCCGGTCGTGCGCTGCAGGGTGATGCCCGGCAAATGGCTAAGCGAGTCGGCGACGTCGGCATCCGGGAACCGGCCGAGTTCGGTCGAGTTGATCGAGTCCAGAACGATCGCGGCGTTCTTCTTGACGTCGATCGACTTCTCGAGGTTCGCCCGCATGCCGGTGACGACGACTTCCTCGAGTCCACCGTTAGTCTGCGGTGCCTGTGCTGCGGCCGTGCCCGCCGCCAGGAGGAGCGTGGCCTTGATAGTCGTTCTGAGTACCCGTCGGTTCATCATCGTAGTCCCCCTGCTGACCGGTCCCGCGTCACGTTCGGCTTCTGGTCGAATGTGCTAGCGCAAGATCGTGGTCAGGTGTGCCTCTGTGGTTACGTTCGGACGTCGAAAGTCGTGTCGGTCATACATGCCATCCCTCGTCAGCCGGCGATGAGCCGGTCAACGGCGGCCGGCGGCAGCGCGGAACCCGCCCGGCGGGCGGCGTAGAGCGCCGCGCCGACGACCGGTTCGAGGCGCGGCGCCTGGATATCGAACGAGCCCGCCGCACCGAGTGCGGCGGCGAAGGGCGCAAGCACGAGCGCCCGGGTCTGGAAGACGCCGCCCGTGTAGGAAATGGGCAGGGTCAGTTCGGCCGGCACGCCAAGCAGCGAGCGGGTCGCGATCACGATGTCGGCGAGTTCCACCCCGGCGCGACCGTAAATCGCCCGTGCCTCGCTGTCGCCGGCCTCCGCCGCATCGGCAACCAGGCGCGCGAGGCGCGCAATCGAGCTGCGCTCCGCGGTCGTCATGCCGTTGATCTTGCCGGCCAGATCGAGATCGCGTTCGAGCGCATAGTGCTGCCGCACGAGGGCGTGCAGGGGGCCGGGCGGCGTCCGCCCGTCGCTCATGCGGGCGAACAGCGTGAGCCCCTCGCGGGCGATCCAGTAGGCCGATCCCTCGTCGCCGAAGATCTCGCCCCAGCCGCCCGAGCGCGCCTGCCGGCCGGCGAATTCGCCGTAGGCGATGGAGCCCGTGCCGGCAATGACACTGACGCCATCGGCGCAGGCCAGTGCGCCTGCCCAGCTGCAGACCATGTCGTTGCCGACGGTGTAGCGCCCGGGCTCGAAGACAACGGAAGGCAGGTTGGCCAGCACTTCGTCGGCGTGCAGGTCCTCGCCGTAGGTCGGCAGGCCGAAGAAGGCATGTTTGATGGCGCTGCGGTGGAGGCCGGCGGCGGCAAGCACCGCGTGCACGCCACCCTCGACGACTTGACGTACCGCGGCGAGCCCAATCTCGGGATAGTACGACGAGCCGGCGACCGTGCCGGCCAGGAGCTGGCCCTCGTCGCTGATGATCGCGAACGCCGTCTTGGTACCACCGCCATCCACGCCGAGGTACATCGCCGCTAGGCTCCGACCGGATGGATCGTCACGCCCTTGACGACGCGGTTGACGGCACCCGAGGCACTCGGATTGTCGGGCGTGCAGCCGAGGGCGATCGACATCTGGAACGCGTAGAGCTGGGCGACGATGAGGAACGCCAGTGCCAGCTCGGCATCACCCGCCGACTCCATGCCGGGAACCACCAGCGCGTCCAGACCCGCGAGGTCGTCCCGCGCGGCACTTAAGGCCAGCACGCGGCCCGCGATGCCGTCCGACTTCAGTTCCCGTACCAGGTCGATATCGTAGCGCCGGGTCAGCGGATCGTTGGAAAGGAAGGTCACGACCAGGGTGTTCCGGGTCACGAAGGTCTTGGGCCCGTGCCGGAAGCCAAGCGGCGAATTGGCGATGGCGGCGACCGCCCCGTCCGTCAGTTCCAGGAGCTTCAGCGCCGACTCGTTCGCCAGGCCCGACAGGCCGCAGCTGCCGAGATAGACCGTTCGTGCGAGGCGCCGGGCGACCAGGTCGTCGATGCGCGCCGGCATCGTCTCGAGCAGGAACCTCGCGGCCGCCTGGATCCGCGTGCCGGCCGCGGCGTCGAGCACGGCGGGTGCCAGCACGCGATAGGCGGCATACAGCATCGAACTGAAGCTCGAGGTCATCGCGAAGCCACGGTCGTGGGTCGCTTCCGGCAGCAGCAGGGCGAATCCGTTCGGCCGGGCGCTCGTACGCCGGTAGAGGGCGCCTGCCTCGTTGCAGGTAATGACGAGCTGGTGGCATTCGTCGACGAAGTGTTCGGCGAGTTCGACCGCGGCCAGGCTCTCCGGGCTGTTGCCGGAACGGGCGAATGACACCAGCAGTGTCGGCACGGCGCGCTGGAAGTAACGGGCTGGACCTGCCACGAGGTCGGTGGTGGCGATGGCCTCCACCCGCCGGCCGAGCACGGCCAGGAGATCCGGCTGCAGGCATTGGCCGATGTAGGCCGACGAGCCGGCACCGGTCAGGATGATCCTCAGGTCCGTTCGTGCGAGCAGAGGCTCCAGGAAGGACTGCAACCGGTCACCCGCGGCCGCCACGACCGCCACGGTGTCCTGCCAGACAGCCGGCTGCTGGTGGATCTCGCGCGCCGTCCAGGCGCCGCCTTGGTGGGTGTAATCCGGGGAAGGCGATGGGAGGTTGGACATGGGACTCAGACTTCCTCGAGGCCGCAGGCCCGTGCGTAGCCGTCAAGCACGGTCTGGATGTGGTGGATGACGAGATCGCGGGCGCGCAGCGTCAGGCGGCCGTCGCGGATGGCGGCATAGGCACCCGGCAGGTGCTGGCTCAGCATGGACAGCGGCGGCGGATCGTTGTCGAAGGCCGCGTAGAGCGCCTCGACCCGGGCGGCGATTGGCGCTGCCGGCCAGTAGTAGCGGATACGGTCACTCAGGCTGTACTGCAACTGCGCATCCAGTAGGCGACCGGTGCCCTCGTAGTACTTGCGCCAGTGGACGGGATCGGCCCGCATCACGTCGAGGGCCGTCTGGCGAAGCCCGGCGCCACCCGCTCCGCCCTGCCATTCCCCGACCACGGCATCCAGGGCCCAAAGCGCTTCGCGCAGCGCGTAGGTCACGCCCGGACCGACCTTGAGTATCGCGTAGTGATCGCGGACGAGGGCCGCAAGGGCGGCGGGTGTCTGGTAGTCGGTCGAGTGCGCCTCATAGACGAGGCCCGGCAGATCCTCAACGCAGCGGCTGAGAGCGATCGCCTTCGCCGGGTCGTAGTCTATGACGTGGTCATGGTCGAATTCGACGCCGGGCTGCACGACGAGGCCGACGACCCTGGGCCAGGCCGCCTCGAGACCGTGCCGCGCGAAGGCGACGCGGTGCGCTTCCACGGTCGCGCGGGCGGCGGCGGGGTTCGTCACTTCGAGCGTGCTCAGAGTTTCGTGGGCGCCGCCCGGCACCGGCACTTCCGAACCGATGACGTACACCGGCGGTTCGCCACCCGCCGCGCGCCAGGCGCGCTCGGCCTGCACGCAGCGGAGCGCGGTGCGCTCGGCAATCCGCTCGTCGCCGAGCGCCCGCGGGTCGTCGGCACAGGCCATCGAGCAGTCGAGATGGATCTTGCGAAAACCGGCCGTGACGTACTCGGCGACCAGGACCGCCGATTTCTCCATGGAGGCAGCGGCCGGCAGTGCCTGCCAGGCGTTCGGTCCGAGGTGATCTCCGCCGAGCAGCACCCGGTCGCGGCCGAGACCGACCCGGTCGGCGAGCCCCAGCACCAGATCGCGGAACCCGGCGGGCCGAAGGCCCGTGTAGCCACCGTCCTGGTTGACCTGATTCGAGGTCGCCTCGATCAGTACGAGACCGCCCCAGCGCAGGCCGTGGCGCAGGGCCGCCTCGATCACGAGCGGGTGTGCCGAGCAGACGCTGTGGATGCCGACCGCTGCGCCGGAGCGGTGGCGGGCAACGAGATCGAGCAGGGCCTTCATGGCGCCTCCGCGTCGGGCTCGATCGCCAAAAGCGCCGCGGCGCCGAAGGCGAGCAGGATACCGACTACTTTCAGCGGCTGCGGCACGATGCCGAGCAGGGCGAGCGAGAGGATCGCCGTGATGAGCGGCGCCCCGGCGTTCGTCAGTGGCGAGACCACAATCGCTTTGCCATGGCGGAACGCGTAGACGAGGGTGAGTGCGCCGATCGAATTCAGGATCTGCGTGATCGCGGCGAGTCCCGGACCCGAGGCGCCGTAATTGATGGGCTGGCCGAAGTCCGTCATGGCAAGAGCCACCGGGATCAGCAGCAGCGCCGTGACCGTCATGTAGAAGAAGATGCTCTCCGCATCCATCGACCGGTTGGCCAGCTTGATCACAAAGGCCTGCACGCCCCAGGCGCCCAGGATGATGAGCGCGTAGACGAACCAGACAAGGCCGTGGGAAGACCCGCTGCCGCCCGGCGAGTAGTCGAACAGCGGCAGGGCGGCGAGTGCCAGCAGCACGCCGAAGGCACCGGTGCGCGACACGCGCTCCTTGAGAAGGAGCATCGACAGGCCGATGGTCACGATCGGCGACAGCGCGATCAGCGGGAAGATGAGGTAGGTAGGACCGGTATGCACGGCGTGGAAGAGGAGCATCTGCCCGCCGGCGCCGAAAAAGCCGATGACGCTACCGTAGAGGACCGAGCGGGCATCGGTCTTCACGCGCCAGCCCACCTTGTAGAGGGCGACGAGCGCGGGCGGGATCATCGTCAGCGCCCAGACCACGTAGACCAGCGTCTCGGGAAAGCCGTGGTCGACCGGCAGGCCGGCAAAGGCTCCCCAGACTCCCCAGAAGACGGTCGTCACCAACGCGTAGACGAGCCAGGGCCTGCCACTCATGCGCGCTGGCAGCCCGAGGCTTCTGGGGCGGTGCGGCGGACGGAAAACCGCCTGAAGACACTGCATCCACCCATGGCCCGGCCCCTTGCTGGCGCTGTTTCTTTCGTTTTATATCGTTTTGGTATTTCAATGTCCAGAGGATAGACTTCGCAACCAACTTTTCCCGTGGCCACCCCGACGTTATGTCGGGAAGCATGGCGGGCAGGCGTCCCGGCGCGAGCATGGGACGGGTTGGGACGTTGTGGCCGGGCGAATCGGGAGCGAACATCGAGCGATGAACCGAGCGAACGACCAACGCGCGAGGCGCGACACCAGCGAGCGGCGCAGCCAGATCAGCGCCATGGTCCGCGAGCGGGGCAGCGTCCAGGTGGCGTCCCTCGCCAACCAGTTCCACGTCTCGATGCAGACCATCCGCAAGGACCTGCACTACCTGACCGAACTCGGCGTCACGGCGCGTGCCTACGGTGGCGCCATTGCGGCCGACGTGGTCGGGCCCGTGACCGAACCGCCCGTCGCGACCAAGCTCGGCCTTCACAACCCCGAGAAGGAGCGCATCGGTCGCCAGGCCGCGGCGCTCGTCAAGCCGGGCGACTCGGTCGTGCTCGACTCCGGCACGACGACCCTGCAGATCGCCCGCTTTCTACCGGACCTTGAGGGCATCACGGTCGTCACCAACGATTTCGGCGTGCTGGCGGCACTGACGCAGAAATCCCATATCAAGATCGTCATGATCGGCGGCGAATTGCGCCGCAAGAACATGGCCTTTTACGGCGCCCAGACCGTCAGCGCGCTCAACGACCTCCTCGTGGACAAGCTCTTCCTGGGCGTGGACGGGTTTGACGTCGAGCGCGGCATCACGACCCACCACGAGGCCGAGGCGATGCTGAACCGCAAGATGGCCGAGGTCGCCCGGGAGGTGATCGCCGTGACCGACAGCTCGAAGTTCGGCCGCGTGTGCCTGCACCGGATTATCGGCCTGAACGAAATCACCGGCCTGATTACCGACGCGGGCGCGCCCGACTACCTGCGGGCGGCCAGCGACAGCATGGGGTTCGACCTGCAGCTCGTCTGAGCCCGCGCCTACGGCGCGGACGCCGCGTCCTGCTTCAGGAACACCCGGCGGGCGTTGCGGTAATAGATCTTGTCGATCACGGATCGCGGCAGCGCGAGCCCGGGTACCCGGGCCTTGATCGCCGCGACGTACTGGGAATCGGCCGTGGCGAGGTACCGCCAGTCCGACAGCCAGAACGCGTGCGCCTCGTGCCGGACCGCCGCCGGCGCTGAACCGGCGCCGAATTCGAGGTCGCTGCCGTAGAGGATGCGGTCCTGGTAGCGGATCAGGAATGCGCGGACCCGCGCCGCGTCACGCACCGACTGGTACTGCAGCTGCGTCATGCGCGCCGCCATGTCGACCACGGCGTTCGGAAAACGGTCGAGGAAGGCGGCCAGCCGGTCGACGTCCCACTCGAGGCTCGCGAGGTGGGCGCCGACGAAGGACAGCTCGGCGTGGCGGGCGAGGAATCCGTCCCGGGCGGCCATCAGTGCCTCGTAGCTCGGCTGCTCGGGGTGCAGGTACATGTGGTACTGCGGGTGTTCGGCGAAGTAGCTGCGGTCGTTGTCGGTCGTCATGTCCGCGAGCGGCAGCCAGCAGTTGTGCGGTTCGCCCTGGTGCGCGATGAGCGGCACGCCGAGCGCCGCGATCCTCGCCATGACCGGATCGAACACGGGGTTCTCGATCGACAGCAGCTGCCCGGCGTCATCGCGTTCGACCATGCCGACGTTCTTCCAGATCTTGACGGCCACGGCACCCTGGGCGACCGCCCCGTCGAGGCGCGAGCTGACCGCCGCGGCCCAGCCCGGCCGGGTCCAGCCCTGCATCGAGAAGGTCGTGGCATAGAAGAACCGCGACGGCGCCCGCGCCCGCAGCGTCCGTGCGATCTCGTCCTGCGTGGCCAGCGGCGGAAAATCGGGATAATCGACGTTGATCGACAGCATTTCAAAGCCATCGCGGCGCGCCACGTCGAGAAACGCGGGCTCGGTCGTGTTGGCATGGACGTGGGCGTCGAACTTTCGCGCCCGCGCATAGTCCGCGGTCGAGTAGCTCGCCTCGCCGGCGACGGCCGGTGCCGCGGCGACCGAGATCAGAAGGCCGAGGGCGAGGGCAGTGCGGCGCATCGGGCGCTCCGGAGGGAGTTTGGATATAAAACGAAACTTGGAGTGAGCGTTGTAGCGCGACTTTGTTTGCGGCACAAGGCTTTTTGAGCCAGACTTTGCCGGCAAGTCCCGGCGCGCCCAGCGCGCCCCTTGGAACCGTGGGGTGGATAGGACATGGCCGAGAATCGCGGCGTGGCGCGTCGTCGGGTATTGCAGCTGATGGCGGCCGGTGTTGCCGGTGGCGGCGGCATGACGCTCGGTGTCGGGCGGGCGCTGGCGGCCGCTGGCGTGACGACCCTCGGCGACGGTCGCATCGCGCTCGGCGTGGCCGATGACCTGCGCACCCAGGTGCAGTGGGTGCGCGACGGCAAGCTCGTGCCGCTGACCGCCTTCAGCGCGTCCGAGACTCTGCTTCTCAAGGGCCGCCCATCGCCGGCGCTGCGGGTGACGGACCAGTCCAGCACGCCGCTCCGGACCGAGGGGATGGGTGCGGGCACGCGGCACACCGTGGTTGCGCGCTCGGCCGAGGGCATCGAGCAGACTCTCGAAGTCTCCTTCTACGAGCGCCATCCCGGGTTTGCGCTGCTGCGCGTCCGCTTCCGCAACGACACCGCGGCGCCACTGAAGGTGGCCGGCTGGACGGTCGCCGACCACGTCCTGCCCGGTCGGCCCGCCCGGCAGCCGGCCTTCTGGTCGTTTGCCGGAGCCTCGCACGAGGATCGCCGCGACTGGGTACAGCCCGTCGGACCGGGCTTCGCGCAGCGCAATTTCCTCGGCATGAACGCCTCGGACTACGGTGGTGGCACGCCGGTGGCCGATGTCTGGCGGCGCGATGCCGGTCTTGCCGTCGGCCACGTCGAGCGCCATCCCGCGCTCGTGTCGCTGCCGGTGACTGCCGTCGCGAACGGCGTGCGGCTTGCCGTCGCGTCCGATCAGGAGCTGACGCTGGCGCCGGGCGCAAGCCTTGAGACACCGACCTGCTTCCTCCACGCCCATACCGGCGACTACTTCGCGTCCCTCGAGGGTTATCGCCAGCTGATGGCCGACCAGGGACTGAGCGCGCCCGCGGCACCCGAGTCCGCCTTCGGACCGATCTGGTGTGCCTGGGGCTACGAGCGCAATTTCACGGTCGCGGAAGTCGAGGGCACCCTCGGCAAGGCCCGTGACATGGGCTTCGAATGGGCCGTGCTCGACGACGGCTGGCAGACGTCCGAGGGCGACTGGTACGTCGATCGCGGCAAGTTCCCGCGCGGCGAGGCCGACATCGTCAGCTTTGCCGAGCACATCAAGGCGGCCGGCATGAAGCCCCGGCTGTGGCTGTCACCGCTGGCGGTCAATCCCGGCACGGACCTCCTGCACGACCACACCGACATGCTGCTCCTGGACAAGAACGGCGCGGTGCAGAACATCAGCTGGTGGAACGCGTTCTACCTGTGCCCCGCCTACCAGCCGACGATCGACTACTACGAGAAGCTGGTGACCCGGATCCTCGGCGAGTGGGGCTATGCGGGCCTGAAGCTCGACGGTCAGCACCTGAACGGTGTCGCACCGTGCTACAACCCGGCTCACCGCCACGCCCGGCCGGAGGAGTCCGTCGAGGGACTCGAGGCGTTCTGGGAGACGATCTACCGCACGGCGATGCGGATCAATCCCGAAGCCGTCATCGAGCTCTGCCCCTGCGGAACCTCGTTCGCCTTCCACAATATCGCCGCGATGAACCAGACGCCGGCCTCGGATCCCGAGTCCTCCTGGCAGGTCCGCCACAAGGGCAAGACGCTCAAGGCGCTGCTCGGCCAGGGCGGGTCCTTCGCCGGCGACCATGTCGAGCTGAGCGAGCACGGCCGTGACTTTGCGTCGACCGTCGGCATCGGTGGCGTCGTGTCGACCAAGTTCACGTGGCCGGCCGATACGCCGCACCCGACCGCCCCGCAGCCGCCGGGTGGCTACCGCCTGACGCCGGAGAAGGAGGCGGTCTGGCGGCACTGGGTCGCCCTCTACAAGGACAAGATGCTGCCGAAAGGCCGCTATCTCGGCCGGCTCTACGACATCGGTTTCGACAGGCCCGAGGCCCATGCGATCGAGCGGGAAGGGCGCCTCTATTACGCGTTCTATGCGGCGAACTGGAACGGAGCGATCGAGCTGCGGGGCCTTGCCGGTGGACGCTACCGGGTGCGCAACTACGTCGATGGCGTCGACCTCGGTGAGGTGACGGCCAGCGAGCCGCTCCTTCGCGTGGCCTTCGAGCATTACCTCCTGCTCGAGGCGCTGCCGGCCTGACGGCTGCCCTGGCCCGCCGTCGGCTCAGCGGTCGCGGGGCGCGAGGATCGAATCCACCAGTGCCGGCGTGGCAGATACCCGCTCGAGATGCGGGTAGCGCAGGCCGCCGTCGTAGGCGAGCGCGCTCGTCACGTAGCGGTCCCCGGCCCTCGCGATCAGTTCGATCGGCGCATGCGTCTTCTGGGCCGAGCGGACCGCGGCTTCCAGCACCTCGGGGCTGTACGGAATGCCGTTCACGGCGATGAGCCGATTGCCCTGCGCAAGCTTCGCCCTGAACGCCGGACCGTCCCACAGGCACGTCTCGACCGCCCCGTCCTTGCTGTTGAGGACGAGGCCGAGCGAGTAGGCGAGGTTCTGGACCTTCGCGGCCGCATCGAGGGCCTTCTGGTAGGCACTCGGCGTATCCGTATAGACGAGCCGGTAGCCGCCGCGCGTCAGGCCGTCGAGCGGCGCGGGCCTGCCGGTCGAGTCCAGCCGCTCGCGCAGGAACGCGGCCCAGTCGTAGGGAAGCACGGCGTTGAGGGCCTTGACGACGTCATTGAACGTGTACGTGTTGACGGTGCTCAGGCCGTCGCCGACGCCGAAGAAGCTGCCGGCAAAATCGTCCAGCGAGCGCGCACCCTTCGACCGCTCGCGGATCAGCGTGTCGGCATCGAGCCAGACCAGCACGCTCTCGGTGTAGTAGTCCATGTAGCGCTGGTAGTCGCGCCACGACTGCGGTCGGTGATAGTTGAGGATCGCATCGTTGGTCGTGTCCTGCAGTGGCCGCCACGAGCGACCGGCCTGGTGCTCGTAGTAGGCCGCGAACAGGGCGAGCTGGTCGAGCGTCTGCTGCGCGGTGCGCAGACCCGCGCGCGCCGCCAGGACGTGACCCCAGTACTCGGTCTGTCCCTCGTAGACCCACAGCAGGCTGTCCTGCATCGGCACGTTGTAGTTCGGCGTCCACAGGTCCGCCGGGCGGCGGAACTTGCCGTTCCAGGAATGGGTGTATTCGTGGGCGAGGAGGTCGCGGTCCGGCGCCGTCGCCTCCCAGTCCGTGAACAGGGCGGGTGGTGCACCGTTTTCGCTCGACTGGTGGTGCTCGAGCCCCTTGTGCTGGACCTCGTCGCTCAGCGAATACAGGAAATCGTAATGGGCGTAGTGGTGCGACCGGTACAGGCGGTACGCCTGCTGGACGAGCGCGCGATGGGCTTCGAGCTGTGCGGGTGAAACCACGAGGTGGTCGGGCCGGTCGGCGAACACGTTGAGCGTGACCCGTGCCTTGCCACCGGGATCGAGGTCGAAGCGGGCGCCGTAACGTCCCGCGTACACGGGGCTGTCGATCAGCGTCTCGAGGTCGGTGCGCCGGAAGCTCGTCCGGGCGCCGGCGGTCGCCTCCGTCTCCAGCGCCGTGCCGAGCGTCCAGTCGGCGGCGAGCGTGAGGCTTGCCGCCACCGGGATCTGGCGCGCGTAGAAGCCCGCCGGATAGAGCACGACCGTATTCCAGTCGAAGATCAGGTTCTCGCGGCTGAACTCGAGCGCGCCGATGTCGCGACTGGTTGGCGAGAGATAGTCGAAGTCGATGTCGAGACGGTCGGTTCCGGCCGGTACCTGCACGTGCAGCGCGTAGACCTGCACGGTATCGCGGCGCCAGTCGAGGTTCCGGTCGCCCGCGCGGATCCGGATTCCGGCGACACGGTCGATGGGGCCGGTCGGTCCGTGGTTGCCCGGCAGCCACTGCGGATAGAGAAGGATGGCGTCGCCGGCGAGGCCGCTGACGGTCTCGTGCACGTGGATGATCCGCCGGTCGACGTCGCTCGCGTCGATGGCGAGCGTGATGACTCCCGGGAACGGGCGGTCTGCCGGCGCCGGCAGGACGCCCACCGGTGCGGGCGTGCCGGGTCCCGGGCTCGCTACCGCAGTGGCGGAAATGACGCAGGCGAGGGCGGCGCCCGGAAGGAGCGCGGAGAGGACTCGGGGCATCGGCGTGTGTCTCTCTGGCCGGTGACGGGCCGCGGCAAGGTCCGGAGTCCCGACCCTACCGGGCCGTCGGCCGCAGCGCAATTGGCGGTTCGCCGGTCGCGGCGGGCACGATGTCGACGGCGGCCTCGGCGACCAGCTGCTGGGCGTCGGCTGCGCTCGCGAGGCGCGCCAGGGCGAGCAGCGACAGGCGGCCGAGGAAGAGCGGCGCGTTGGCCTCGCCAAGCCGCGTCATGGTCCGGCACAGGGACGTATAGACGAGATCCAGCTCATCGTCGGTCATAGCGCTGCTTTTAGCGAATCGACACGGTTGCCGAGCACGGGCGTAACGGCGGCCAGGAACGTCGCCACCGTGAAGCGGCGCCACCGGCCGAGCACGTGGCCGTCGGGCCGGACGAGATAGACGGTACCCGGCGCACCGTCATACAGGTCCCGCAGCCGGCCCGCGACGTCCAGAGCATACGGGCGGGTGGCATCGGCGGTTCCCTCGCCGCAAATCGTCACCGCCCGGAAGCCCAGGCCGATCGACGCACAGGCGGCCTCCAGGGCAAGGCAGTCGCGGTCGGGTGGCGGGCGGTCGGCAAAGCACAGCGCCGTGAAGCCGGGCGTGGCCCCGATCGCCAGGAGCTCAGTGGCATACGCGGCGCGCGCCGATCCGGCCTCGACCAGCGTGATGGCACACTCGGGCAGCACGGCCCCGGCGCGCGGGCCGGCGGTGAAAAGCGCGTCCTCGTCGACGCCGTTCAGCGGCGAGGTGTCGTAGACGATCGGGACGGTCTGGCGCGGGTTGATCAGCGACCGGACCTCGGGGTTGCGTTCGGCGAGCGAAAGGACGACGGTGCGCATCAGCGCGAACGCGAACGAAGGCGGTGCCATGAACTCGGTGCTCTTGGTTCCGTAGGCCAGGTTCTCGTGCGTGGCGGCGACGCGCTCCTCGCTGTAGGAGTCGAGCAGCGACTCCTCGGCCCGTCCGCCGACCACTGCGGCCAGCTTCCAGGCCAGGTTGTCCGCATCGTCGATCCCCGAATTGGCGCCGCGGACACCGAAGATGGGCACGAGGTGTGCCGCGTCGCCGGCGAGCAGCACGCGGCCGGCGCGGTAGCGCGGCAGGCCGAGCGCACTGGCCTTGTAGAGCGCGATCCAGATCGGATTCCACGGGGCGTGCTCGCCCATCATCGCGAGCAGGCTTTCGACGCGCGGCATGACGTTTTCCGGCCGCACGGCAACGTCTGCGTCCTCGTCCTCGCGCAGCTGGTAGTCGATCCGCCAGACACCGGCCGGCTGCTTGTGCACCAGCACCGTGGAGCCCGGGTTGCACGGCGGATCGAAGTAGGCGAGGCGCTCGGCCGGCCGGTCGCTGTCCATCCGGATGTCGACGATGACGTAGCGGCCCTCGTAGGAGGTTCC
>CAIMCI010000393.1 GCA_903839465.1 uncultured Pseudomonadota bacterium | reverse complement strand
CTTGCTGCTTGAACTGCTGACGACGGTGCCGCAGCTGATGCACGCGATGCCGGCCGTCGTCGAGATGGCGGCGGGCAAGCCGGACCGCGCGACGGGCCTCGACCACTGGAGCGAGTATCTGGAGGGAGGCGGCCGTCGCGACGTAGAGAGCTGCCTCGCGATCCTGACCGCGGCGTTCGCCGCGCGGACGCGCCGGCGTTGACCGCGCCGGCCGATCCGGTCATTGCTCCGCGCGGGCGTCGTCCGGGCGCCGCCGACGCAGGCAGCGCAGATCCATGACCGATCCTGTGACCGATCCGGCCGCGAAAGACCCACGCATCGACCTGGCCCGGGAGCGCACGGCGCTCGCCCACGACCGCACGACGCTCGCCTGGATCCGCACCGCGCTCACCTTCGCGACCTTCGGTCTCGGCATGATCGGCTTCTTCCGCACGCTCGCCCAGTCGAGCCACGATCCGCACGCCGCCGAGCTGCACCGCTTCGCCGTGCAGCTCGGTGTTGCACTGCTCGTGACCGGCCTTGTCTCGCTGCTCGTCGCCGCGGCGGCCCACGTCCGCGCGCTCGGCCGGCTGCGCCGCGGCGAGCCACCGGCACTCGATGCGCTGCCGCTGGCCGTCGGCGTGGCGGTCCTCGTCGCCCTGTGCTGCCTGTACGGGCTGTGGGTCTTCATGCGCTGAAGCGTCCGGCCGCGGTTCCGCGACCGGCGGCACAGCACCCTGTGGAGTCCGCCATGACCTGCCGTCGACCAACGCCGCTCGCCGCCCTGGCGGCCATCACCGCCCTGCTGCTCGTAGCCTCGGCACCGACCCGGGCTTCGACCGACACGGTCGCGCTGCCCTACACGAGCTTCAGGCTCGCCAACGGACTCGAGGTGATCCTGCACGAGGACCATCGCCTGCCGCTCGTTGCCGTCAGCGTCTGGTACCACGTGGGGCCCGCGCAGGAGACGCCCGGCCGGACCGGCTTCGCGCACCTCTTTGAGCACCTGATGTTCGAGGGCTCCCGCCACGTGCCGGGCAACGCCCACATGCAACTCCTGGAGCGCGCCGGGGCCAGCGACATCAACGGCACCACCGACTTCGACCGCACCGCGTACTACGAAACGCTGCCGGCCAACCAGCTCGAGCTCGCGCTGTGGCTCGAGAGCGACCGGATGGGCTACCTGCTCGACGGCATCGATGCCGGCAAACTCGCCAACCAGCGCGATGTCGTGCGCAACGAACGCCGCCAGACCACCGAGGGCGAGCCCTACGGACTGGTCGAGGAAGCCGTCTACCGGCAGCTGTTCCCGGCCGGCCACCCCTACCGCGCCAACATCATCGGCTCGCACGCAGACATCGAGGCGGCGCGCCTCACGGACGTCCGGGAGTTTGCGCGCACCTACTACACACCGACCAACGCGAGCCTGGCCATCGCCGGCGACATCGAGCCGCTCGCCGTGCGGCGCCTCGTCGAACGGTACTTCGGACCGATACCGGCCGGGCCGGTCGTGGCGCAGGCCTTGGTTGCGACGCCACCGGTCACGGCCGAACGGCGCCAGACCGTGACCGACCGCGTCCCGGTCCCGCGTGTCTACATGGCCTGGATCACGAGCCCCGCCTACCAGCCGGGCGACGCCGAGGCGGATCTCCTCGCGCAGATCCTCGGCGGCGGCCGCTCGTCGCGCCTCTACAAGCACCTCGTGCGCGAGCACCCGCTCGCCCAGGACGTCACGGCGCGGGTCCAGAACCTCAGGCTCGGCTCGGTGTTCACGATCGAGGTGACGGCCAAGCGCGGCGTGACGGCGGCGGTGCTCGAGAAGGCGATCGACGCGGAACTCGAGCGCGTTCGGCGCGACGGCGTGACGGCGCAGGAACTCGAGGGCGCCCGCACGACGCTGCGCACGGAAGCGGTGGCCCGGCTCGAGCGGTTGGGCGGCGTGGCAGAAGCCCTGAACCGCTACCACCAGTTCCGGCACGATCCCGGGTACCTCGCCGCGGACCTTGCCCGCTACGATGCGGTGAGCGGCGCGGACCTCGCGCGCCTCGCCCGCGAGCAACTGGCGAACGAGGCCCGGGTCGTCGTCACCGGCATACCCGGCGAGAGGGTCCTCACGGACGTGCCGCGACGCGCCGATCGGGACGATGACGTGGCCGCCACCGGCGGGACGATGGCCGATGCCCCCTTCCGCGCCACGCCACCGGAGCCCGGCCCGCCGCCTTCGGTTGCCCTGCCTGCGCCCGCCCGCTTCACGCTCGACAACGGACTGACCGTCATCGTCGCCGAGCAGCACGCCCTGCCGATCGTCAACGCCACGCTGGTCGTCGGCGCCGGCACCGGCGCCAATCCGGTCGCGCGGCCCGGGCTCGCCTCGCTGACGGCGGCCCTGCTGGAGGAGGGAACCACCCGCCGCACGGCCGACGACCTTGCCGATGGCGCGGCACTGCTCGGTACGACACTGACCGCACGCAGCGGGCGCGATTCGGCGCAGATCTCGGTCGAGGTGCTCGCCAGCCGCGCCGATGCCGGCCTCGAGCTGCTCGCCGACGTCGCGCGCCGCCCGCGCCTCGCGGACGCCGACCTGCGGCGCGTCCTGCGTCTGCGCGACGACGAACTGCGCCAGGCAGCGACCGATCCGGGCACCGCCAGCCGGCACGTGCTGCTGCGCGCGCTCTACGGTACCCAGCACCCGTACGGCTACCCGGATGCCGGCACGCGCGACGCGCTCGGCCGCGTCTCGGTGGCCGACGTCCGCCGCCTGTGGAGCGAACGCTACACGCCGGGCACCTCCGCGCTCGTCCTGACGGGTGATCTCAGCGTGGAATCGGCGCGGGCGCTTGCCGAGACTTGCTTCGGCGACTGGCGGGCAGGTCCACCCGCCGCCGCGGTGCCACCGCACAATACACCCCTCGCTCCTCCGACACCCCCCCCTGCCTCTGCCCCTGCGCCT
>CAIMCI010000392.1 GCA_903839465.1 uncultured Pseudomonadota bacterium | reverse complement strand
CCGCTGCACCGGCGGCCACGGTCGCGCCGCGGGCCATGACCGCCGGCAGTGCGAACACGCCGGCCGCGGCGGCGGCGCTCAGCCCGGCCGAGGCCCGGCGCGTCGCCTGGCGGGGACTCCAGGAAGGGCAGTCTCGGGCCGAGGTCGAGGCGCTGCTCGGGCCACCGACGAAGCGCTTCGAGCTGAGCGGCAAACAGGTCAGTTACTATTACTATCAGGGTGTTGGCGCCGGGTCGGTGTTCTTCGACGGGGCCGGGCGGATCAGCAGCGTGCAGCGCCCGCCGGGCTGAGCGGGCCGCCGGGCGGCCCGCTGCCGGTCGGACTTGCGGCGCGTCCCGACCTGTATATAATCCCAGTCGTCTGTATAGACATACAGGTGACTAATGTCAGATCTCACTCCCCGCCAGCGCCAGATTCTCGACTTCATCCGTGAACAGCTCGAGGAAAGCGGCATGCCGCCGACCCGGGCCGAGATTGCCCAGGCGCTCGGCTTCAAGTCCGCCAATGCCGCCGAGGAGCACCTGCGTGCCCTGCAGCGCAAGGGCGCCATCGACCTGCTGCCCGGCGCCTCGCGCGGCATCCAGCTCAAGGACACGCTGCGCGACCAGATCGGCCTGCCGCTGATCGGCCGGGTGGCGGCCGGCCGGCCGATCATGGCCGAGGAAAACATCGAGGCCCGCTTCCAGGTCGACTCGAAGCTCTTTCATCCGAAGCCCCATTACCTGCTCAAGGTACAGGGCATGTCGATGAAGGATATCGGCATCCTCGACGGCGACCTGGTCGCCGTGCACCGGACTCCCGAAGTGCGCAACCGGCAGATCGTCGTCGCGCGCATCGAGAACGAGGTGACGGTCAAGCGTTACCGGCAGGAAGGCTCGGTCGTCTGGCTGCTGCCCGAGAATGCCGACTTCGAGCCGATCCGCGTCGACCTCAAGGAACAGTCGATGCTGATCGAGGGCGTCGTCGTCGGCGTGCTCCGGCGCGGCAACAAGACCGACATGCTCCAGTAGCCGGCGGGCGGACACGTGACGGCGAAGCTCGATGCCTGGCTTGCCGACTCACCGCTGGGTGCGTCGACCTGGCGCGCCCGCAGCCTGGCCGCAACGTCCGAGCCGACCGTACCCTCCGGCTGGGCGCGTCTGGATGCGCACCTGCCGGGCGGTGGCTGGCCACTGGGCACGCTGACCGAGCTCCTGCTGCCACGACACGGCGTCGGCGAGCTGTCGCTGCTGGTGCCGGCTCTGCGGCGCCTGGCACTGGCCGATGACGATGCCGCGCGCTGGCTGACCTTCATCGGTGCGCCGCACGACCTGCACGCGCCGGCGCTCGTGCAGGCTGGCCTGCCGCTGGCCCGGATGCTGCTCGTGCGCGTGGCCGGACAGCGCGAGCGGTTATGGGCGGCCGAACAGGCGCTCGGCTCGAGGAGCTGTGCCGCCGTGCTGGTCTGGCTCGACGAGGTCGATGACCGGGCGCTGCGCCGGCTGAAGCTGGCGGCGGTGGAAGGGCAGGGTCTTGGCATCCTGCTCCGGCCGCTGCGGGTACGCGCGCAGTCATCGCCCGCAACGCTGCGGCTGCTGCTCGAGCCGACCGCCGAGGGCCTGGCGATCGAGATCCTCAAGCGCCGTGGCGGCGGTGGCGAGCGGCTCGGCGGAGTGCTGAGCGGCAGCTGACGGGACCGGCGCGGCCCCGGCGACACACCACGACCGACCACTTGCAAGGGCTCCACATGGACATCTCGGGGCTCACGGGCGACCTGTTCGCGGCGCTTGCCCCGGCAGCGACGCTGCCGGCACCGGCCACGCCGCCCGCTGCCACTCCCGTGCCGGTCCGGCCAGCGCCGGCACGGGTGGCGGTGACGCGCGTCCAGGCGCAGCCGCGCCAGCTGTGGGTCGCGCTGTCGCTGCCGCTGCTCGCCCTGTCGCCCGATACGCCGCAGGACGTGCCGGTCGTGGTCGTCGAGGACGAGCGCGGCCGGCCGACCGTGGTGGCCTGCAATGCGCTGGCGGCGCGCCAGGGAGTCAGCGCCGGGCTCGGCCTCGAGACGGCGCTCGCGCTCGCCCCGGAACTCGGCGTGCAGCGGCGCACGCCGTCGCTCGAGGCCCGGCGCCTGGAGGAAGTGGCGCGACTGGCGATGAGTTTCACGCCGCTGGTATGCGTCGAGCCACCGGACGGACTGCTGCTCGAGGTCCGTGGCAGCCGCCAGCTGTTCGGTGGCCTTACCGCGCTTCTCGGCCGGCTGCGTACCGAGCTCGCCCGCCGCCAGTGCACGGCACGGCTCGGCGTGGCGCCGACGCCGCGGGCGGCGGCCTGGTTCGCCCGCGCCGGTGACGAACGGCCGGTCGAGTCAGCGGCCCAGCTCGGGGGCCGCCTGAACGCGCTGCCGCTCGCCGTGACGCGCTGGCCGGCGGTCACCCAGGAGGCGCTGGCCCGGCTCGGGCTGCGCCGGCTGGGTGACCTCGTGCGCCTGCCGCGCGCCGGCGTCGCCCGGCGCTACACGACGGCGGTGCTGGCCGAACTCGACGAGGCCTATGGCCGGCTGCCGGCGGTGCGGCGCCACTACCGCGCGCCGGAGCGGTTCACCACCGCGCTCGACCTGGAGGCCGAGGTCGGGAACCAGGCCCTGCTCGAGCCCGTCCTGCACCGGCTGCTCGACGACCTCGGGCGCTTCCTCGAGGTCCGCGCGGCCGGCATCCACGCCTGCTCGGTGCGCTTCACGCACCGCGGCCGGGCGCCGACCGTGCTGACCCTGAGACGCAGCGAGCTGGCCGGCGGCGGCGGCGACTGGCACCGGCTGCTCTACGAGCACCTGGCACGCCTTAAGCTGCCGGCGGCGGTCACGGCGCTGTCGCTGCGCAGCGGCGTGCTCGTGCCCCTGCCGGCCACGAGCAGCCTGCTGCCGGGACTGGCCGATCCGGCGGGCACCGGCGCCGAGGCCGAGTGGCTGATCGACCGCCTGAAGGCACGGCTCGGCGAGGCGGCCGTGACCGGCCTGTGCCTGGTCGAGGAACACCGCCCGGAGGGCGCGACCCGGTGCATCCCGCCGACCCTGGCCGGCCGCGCGGCCGAGGGGCGGGACCGGTTGCCGGCGGCACGGCGGCCGCTGTGGCTGCTGGCCGAGCCGCGCCCGCTCACCGTGCGTGGCGGGCGGCCCTGGCTCGACGGTGGCCTCGTGCTCGAGTCGGGACCCGAGCGCATCGAGAGCGGCTGGTGGGACGGCAGCGAGGTGGCGCGCGACTACTACGTGGCGCGGCTCGCCGGCCAGGCGCGGCTCTGGCTGTACCGTGAGCTCGGCGATGGCGGGGTGCGCTGGTTCTGGCACGGCGTCTACGCCTGAGCGACGGCCACGGCACGCGCCCGATGTCCTACGCCGAACTGCACGCGATCTCGAACTTCACGTTCCTGCGCGGCGCCTCGCATCCCGACGAACTGGTGCGGCGCGCCCACGAACTCGGCTACGCCGCCCTCGCGCTGACCGACGAGTGCTCGCTGGCCGGTGTCGTGCGCGCCCACACGGCCGCCCGCACGCTCGGCTTGCACCTGATCGTCGGCGCCGAGTTCACCCTCAAGGACGGCCCGCGCTTCGTGGCGCTCGTTCGCGACCGCACCGGCTACACCTCGCTGTGCCGGCTGATCACGCGCGGCCGCCGCCAGGCACCGAAGGGCGAATACCACCTCGTGCGCGCCGACGTCGCGGCGAGCGGCGTTGCGGGCCTCGAGCTCCTGTGGCTGCCGGCTGCCGAACCGGCAGCCGCCGACGGCGAGTGGCTGAAAAGCCTCGGCGCGCCGCTCGCGCTCGCCGTCGAGCTTCTGGCCACGGGCGGCGACCGGCAACGGCTCGCCCGCCTGCGGGCCCTGGCCGCAGAGCTCGCCCTGCCGGCGGTGGCCGCGGGCGACGTGCACATGCACGTGCGCGAACGCCGGCCGCTGCAGGACGTGCTGACCGCGATCCGACTGCGGACCACCGTGGCGGCGGCCGGCTACGCGCTCCATCCGAACGCCGAGCGGAGCCTGCGGCCGCTGCCGCGCCTCGCGCGCCTCTACCCGGCGGAACTCCTTGAGGCCAGCACCGCGATCGCCGGACGCTGCACGTTCAGCCTCGATGAGCTGCGCTACGAATACCCCGACGAGCTCGTGCCGGACGGCGAGACGCCGGCGTCGTGGCTCGCCAGCCTCGTCCGCGACGGCTGCGAGCGGCGCTGGCCGGAGGGCGTGCCTGACAGGGTCGCGGCCCTCATCCGCCACGAGCTCGACCTGATCGCCGACCTCGGCTACGAGCCGTACTTCCTGACCGTCTACGACATCGTCGACTTCGCGCGCAGCCGGGGCATCCTCTGCCAGGGCCGTGGCTCGGCGGCCAACTCCGCGGTCTGCTACTGCCTCGGCGTTACCGAGGTCGATCCGGCGCGCATGTCGCTGCTGTTCGAGCGCTTCATGTCCCGGGAGCGCAACGAACCGCCGGACATCGACATCGACTTCGAGCACGAGCGGCGCGAGGAAGTGATCCAGTACGTCTATGGCAAGTACGGCCGCCACCGCGCCGCGCTCGCCGCGACCGTGATCAGCTACCGCGGCCGCAGCGCGATCCGCGACGTCGCCCGCGCGCTCGGTCTGGACTCGCTCGAGATCGACCGCCTCGCGCGCACGCAGCAGTGGTGGGACGGCGAGATCCTCGATGCCGCGCAGATCCGCGAGGCCGGGCTCGATCCGGACAGCCCGGTGCTGCGCCGCTGCGTGGCGCTGGTGCGGGAGATCAAGGGCTTTCCGCGCCACCTGTCGCAGCACGTCGGCGGCTTTGTCATCGCCCGCCGCTCGCTCGAGGAACTCGTGCCGGTCGAGAACGCCTCGATGCCGGAGCGCACCGTGATCCAGTGGGACAAGGACGATCTCGACGACCTCGGTCTCCTCAAGGTCGACCTCCTGGCGCTCGGCATGCTGACCGCGATCTCGCGCACGCTCTCGCTCGCGACCGCCTTCCACGGCCGGCCGTACACGCTCGCCGCCATTCCCGCCGAGGATCCGGCGGTCTACGCCATGGTCTCGCGCGCCGACACCGTCGGCGTCTTCCAGATCGAGTCGCGGGCGCAGATGTCGATGCTGCCGCGCCTTCGGCCGCGGAGCTTCTACGACCTCGTGATCGAGGTCGCCATCATCCGCCCGGGCCCGATCCAGGGCGGCATGGTCCATCCGTACCTGCGCCGGCGTAACGGCGAGGAGCCCGTGATGTACCCGAGCGACGAGGTACGCGGCGTTCTCGAGCGCACGCTCGGGGTGCCGATCTTCCAGGAGCAGGTGATGAGCCTTGCCGTGGTCGCGGCCGGCTTCACGCCCGGTGAGGCGGACAGCCTGCGCCGGGCGATGGCGGCCTGGAAGCGGCGCGGCGGCCTCGGTCATTTCGAGTCGCGGCTCATCGACGGCATGCGCGCGCGCGGCTACGACGAGCCGTTCGCGCGCGCGATCTTCAACCAGATGATGGGCTTCGGCGAGTACGGCTTCGCGGAGTCGCACGCGGCGAGCTTTGCGCTCCTCGTCTACGTCTCGGCGTGGCTGAAGTGCCACGAGCCTGCGGCCTTCACCGCCGCACTCCTGAACAGCCAGCCCATGGGCTTCTACGCCCCGGCCCAGCTCGTGCGCGACGCGCGTGCGCACGGGGTCACGGTGCGCGCCGTGGACGTGCGGCACAGCGAGGTCGACTGCACGCTGGAGCGCGACGGGGCGAGCGCGGTGCTGCGCCTCGGGCTGCGCCTCGTGCGGGGCCTGTCGCGCGAGGCCGCCGGCCGTCTGTGCGCGGCCCGCGCGGTGGCGCCGTTCCGCTCGGTCGCGGATCTGGCCCGGCGAGCCTCGCTCGAT
>CAIMCI010000391.1 GCA_903839465.1 uncultured Pseudomonadota bacterium | reverse complement strand
CGCCTGGCCGATGTTCTCGCAGTCGCGGCACGAGAACTTCTCACGCACCGTCTGGATCACCTTCCACTGGCGCGGAACGACCTCCAGCGTCTCGGTGACGTCCTCTGTAAGCGCCGGAGAGAAAATCCCTCACTGAAGCGGCCAGAAAGTCTGGTTGCGCCGGAGCAAAAATGCCTCGGCAGATAGCTCTTTGCATGGAGTGCAGAGGGCGGAGGGATGAAGGACGTGGAACTTTACAGGCAGGTCCGCCATTCGGTGCGGATTGAGGGTGTTAGCCGTCGCGAGACGGGGCGTCGGTTCGGGCTGGATCCTCGGACGGTAGCGAAGATGCTGGCCTTCTCGGTTCCGCCCGGGTATCGGCGCAGCCGCCCGCCGGCACGGCCGAAGCTGGACCCGTTTGTCGGGATCATCGATCAGATCCTGGAGGATGATAAGGGGCGTCCAGCGAAGCAGCGGCACACCTCGAAGCGGATCTTCGAGCGGCTGCGCGATGAGCACGGTTACGCTGGCGGGCTGACTATCGTGAAGGATTACGTGTTGGGGCAGCGTCAGCGGCAGCGCGAGATGTTCGTGCCGCTGGTGCACCCGCCGGGGCATGCGCAGGTCGACTTTGGTGAAGCTGTCGGCATCATCGGTGGGGTAAAGCGCAAGATCCACTTCTTTACCTTCGACTTGCCGCATTCGGACGCGTGCTTCGTGGTTGGCTATCCGGCGGAGACGACGGAAGCTTTCTGCGACGGCCACGTTCGGGCGTTTGCATTCTTCGGCGGGGTGCCGCAGTCGATCCTGTATGACAACACCCGGATCGCGGTGGCCCGCATCCTGGGTGACGGCAAGCGGCAGCGGACGCGGGTGTTCGCCGAGCTGCAATCGCATTACCTGTTCGAGGACCGGTTCGGCCGGCCCGGCAAAGGCAACGACAAGGGCAAGGTCGAAGGTCTGGTCGGCTATGCGCGGCGGAACTTTCTGGTGCCGATTCCGGTATTCGAGAGCTTCGAGGCCCTGAACGCCTATCTTCTGGAATGTTGCCGCCGTCGCCAGGCGGAGCGTTTGCGCGGCCGTGAGGGGACGATCGGCGAGCGGCTGGAGCGTGATCTTGCCGCGTTCCAGACGCCGTTGCCCCCGCCCTACGACGCCTGCGAGAAGGTTGCGACGACGGTCTCCTCGCTGTCGCTGGTGCGCTACCGGCTCAACGACTACTCGGTGCCGACGACCTATGGCCACCGCGAGGTGCTTGTACGCGGCTACGTCCACGAGGTGGTGATCTCGTGTGGCGCCGAGACCATCGCCCGACACGTCCGATCCTACGAGCGGGAGGACTTCGTGTTCGACCCGCTGCATTATCTGGCGCTGCTCGAGCAGAAGATCAATGCGCTCGACCAGGCGGCCCCGTTGGCCGGTTGGCAACTGCCCGAGGCGTTCGCCACGCTGCGCCGCCTGCTCGAAGCGCGCATGGGCAAGCAGGGCAAACGCGAGTTCGTGCAGGTGCTACGCCTGATGGAGGTGTTCAGGATCGACGATGTCGCCGCCGGCGTGCGCGATGCCATCGACCGCGGCGTGATCGGCTTCGATGCGGTGAAGCACCTGGTGCTGTGCCGGATCGAGCGCCGACCGCCACGCCTCGATATGAGTGTTTATCCCTACCTGCCGCACGCCAGCGTGGCTCTGACTTCGGCCAGGACGTACATGGACCTGCTCAGCGGGGTGACGTCATGACCGACACGCCCCAGCTTCTGCTCGGCCATCACCTGAAGGTGCTCAAGCTGCCGACCTTCCTGCGCGAGTATGACAAGCTCGCCCGGCAGTGCGCCACCGAGGGCGTTGAGCATACCGGCTACCTGCTGCGCCTGGCCGAACTCGAGCTGATCGAGCGCGAACGGCGCATGGTCGATCGGCGGATCAAGGAAGCAAGGTTCCCGGCGGTCAAAAGCCTCGACAGCTTCGACTTCCTGGCACTGCCGTCGCTCAACAAGACATTGGTGCTGGAGCTGGCCCGCTCGGAGTACGTGCTCCGCCGGGAGAACGTCATCGCGGTCGGCAACAGCGGCACCGGCAAGAGCCACGTGGCGCTGGGCCTCGGGTTGGCGGCCTGCCAGAAGGGCCTGTCGGTCGGGTTCACCACGGCGGCCGCCCTGGTGAACGAGCTGCTCGAGGCCCGCGACGAGAAGCGGCTGCTGAGGCTGCAGCGCCAGCTTGCCGCCTACAAGCTCCTGGTGATCGACGAACTCGGCTACGTGCCGCTGTCGCAGACCGGCGCCGAGCTGCTGTTCGAGGTGTTCAGCCAGCGCTACGAACGCGGCTCGACCATCGTCACCTCCAACCTGCCGTTCGACGAGTGGACCGGCGTGTTCGCCTCCGAGCGGCTGACCGGCGCGCTGCTCGACCGGCTGACCCACCACGTCCATATCCTGGAGATGAACGGCGACAGCTACAGGCTCAAGCAGAGCAAGCGCCGCCAGCGCGGTGCCCGCGCTACCGACATCCCCGACAGCTCACCCGAGGAATAAACGAGGACGCATGAAGGCCCCCCGCGGGGGCCTTCATGCCATCAGCCGTGACGCACTTTTACTCCGGCCAGCCGATGCATTTTTGCTCCGGCGTTGACAGTCTTGATTTCCGGCATGCCCAGCCACGCGATTGGCAGGGTCAGTGGAACGTCATATGCGGTCCGGTCCGATTCCCCAAGCAACGTGGCGTCTTGGAAACGTCGGAT
>CAIMCI010000390.1 GCA_903839465.1 uncultured Pseudomonadota bacterium | reverse complement strand
GCCGGATTCAAGGCCTATGACCTGCGCGGTCGTATCCCGAGCGAACTGAACGAGGACGTCGCCTATCGCGTCGGCCGCGGCTACGCCGCGTTCCTCAATCCGCGCCGGGTCTGCGTCGGTCGCGACATCCGCCTCTCCTCGGCAGAGCTCACCGCCGCCCTCACCCGGGGCCTGACCGATGCCGGCGTCGACGTGGTCGACATTGGCCTGTGCGGCACGGAGGGCGTCTATTTCGCCACCTCGCACCTTAACCTCGACGGCGGCATCATGGTCACCGCGAGCCACAACCCGCCCGACTACAACGGCATGAAGTTCGTGCGCGAAGGCTCGCGGCCGATCTCCGGCGACACCGGCCTGAAGGAGATCAAGGCGCTCGCCGAGGCGGCGAGCGCGGTGCCGGTCGCGAAGCGCGGCACGGTCGAAGAGAAGGACACGACCGACGACTACGTCAGGCACCTGCTGACCTACGTCGAGCTTGCGAAGCTCAAGCCCCTCACGATCGTCACCAATGCCGGCAACGGCGGCGCGGGGCGCTTCCTCGATGCGCTTGAGCCGCACCTGCCGCTGCGCTTCGTCAAGCTGTGGAACGACGCCGACGGCCATTTCCCGAACGGCGTGCCTAACCCGATGCTCGTCGAGAACCGCGCGCCGGTGATCGAGGCGGTCCGGCGCGAGCGTGCCGATCTCGGCATCGCCTGGGACGGCGACTTCGACCGCTGCTTCTTCTTCGACGAGGCAGGCACGTTTATCGACGGCTACTACATCGTCGGCCTCCTGGCCTCGGTGTTCCTCGGCCGCGAGCCCGGTGCGCGCATCGTCCACGACCCCCGCGTCGTCTGGAATACGCTGGATATCGTGCACAGCCTCGGCGGCCAGGCGGTGGTCTGCAAGTCCGGCCATGCCTTCATCAAGGCGAGGATGCGCGAGGTCGATGCCGTCTACGGCGGGGAAATGAGCGCCCACCACTACTTCCGGCCGTTCGCCTACTGCGACAGCGGCATGATCCCCTGGCTCGTCATGGCGCAGGTGCTCGCCGACACGGGCAAGCCGCTTTCGGCCCTGGTCGGGGAGCGGATGCGGCTCTTCCCGTCGAGCGGCGAGATCAACTCTCGGATCCCCGATGTGCCGGGCGCGATCCGTGTCATCGAGGAGCGCTACGCCGCTAAGGCGCGCTCGGTCGACTACACCGATGGCCTGTCGCTCGAATTTGACGCCTGGCGGGTGAACCTGCGCGGTTCCAACACCGAGCCCCTGATCCGCCTGAACCTCGAGAGCCGGGGCGACGCCGACCTGATGCGGGAGAAGACCGCGGAAGTGCTCGCCGTGCTGACCTCGCTGGGCGCCGTTCCGGCCGACCACTAGCCGCCGGCCCCGGCAGGCCGGCCGGCCCCAGGACGCGTCAACGGGGTTCTGGCAAAGGGCGGCTGCCAAAGGATCTGGCAACGGGTCTGGCGGGCGCCCGGCGGCGGCGCCCGTGGCCCCGAGGCTGCCATCCGCACCTTTCCCTATGGCGGCAGCGCACGCCGCCGGGCAGGCTGCCCACCGGGCCCGCGGGGGGGAGGTTTGGGTTTGCAAATGCGATTCATTCTCATTAACATCGGGACATGAAACCGTCATCCGCCCATTCCGAGCGTGCCATGGCGCCGTCCGACGCCGGGGACTGCCGGCTCGCGGACCTGCCGGCGCGCCGTCCGGGGCGGGTGGTGGGCCTCGAGGCCGGCTCCGGCGCCGATGCCGACGAACTCGTGCTGCGGCTGTCCGAACTCGGTTTCCTCGCCGGCGAGGCGGTCGAGGTGGTCGCGAGGGCCGCCTTCGGCGGGCCGCTCGCGGTCCGGATCGGTTCCGCCACCTTTGCGCTCCGGCGGAGCGAGGCGGCGGCGATCCGCGTCCGGCACGGCCGCTGACATGGCGGACGCCCTCGCCGCCGCCCCGCCGCTGGTCGCGCTCGTCGGCAATCCGAACTGCGGCAAGACGGCGCTGTTCAACCTGCTGACCGGCAGCCGCCAGAAGATCGCCAACTACGCGGGCGTGACCGTCGAGCGCAAGGAAGGGCGCCTCGTCACCCCGGCGGGCAACGCGGTTCGGATCCTCGATCTCCCGGGCGCCTACAGCCTCAAGCCGCGCACGCCCGACGAGCGGATCACCTGCGACGTGCTCTTCGGCACCCGCCAGGACGAACCGCCGCCGGACGTCGTCGTCGCGGTCGTCGATGCCACGAACCTGCGCCAGAACCTGCGCCTCGTGGTGGCGCTGAAGCGTCTGCCGATCCGCCTGATGGTCGCGATGAACATGGTCGACGTGGCGCGGCGGCGCCGGCTGCCGGTGACGGCCGCCGTGCTCGAGCGGGTGCTCGGCGTGCCGGTGGTCGAGACCGTCGGTATCCGCGGCGGCGGTGCCGATCCCTTAAGCCAGGCGATCGATGGCCTGATCGCCCGTGGCGCGCTGGCGGCCCCGCCGCCACCCGCGGCCCCGGCGGCCGCGGCGCCGAGCACGGCGGACGATGCCCGCGAGGTCGACCGGCTGCTGGTCGCGGCGGGCCTGTCCGGCTACGAGCGGGCGCGCCTGTCGGATCGCATCGACCGGATCGTGCTGCACCCGGTCCTCGGGCCGCTGCTGCTCGGCGTCGTGCTCTTCACGATGTTCCAGGGTGTCTTCGCCTGGGCGCGGCCGATC
>CAIMCI010000389.1 GCA_903839465.1 uncultured Pseudomonadota bacterium | reverse complement strand
GTGTACGGGCTGCTGCCCTGACGGCCAGGACACCGGCAGGCGCCGTGGAAGCCATGGCGGTGGCCGGCGCGACGCGTGCCGGGAGCCGTCAGCCGCGGATGACGTCGGCCATCGAATAGAGCCCGGGCGGCCGACCGGCCAGGAAGCGCGCCGCCTTGAGCGCGCCCTGTGCAAACACGCCGCGGTCGGTGGCCGCGTGGGACAGCGTCACGCGCTCGCCGCTGCCCGCGAAAACCACGCTGTGCTCGCCGACCACGTCACCGGCGCGAAGTGACGCGTAGCCGATCGAACCGCGCTCGCGGACCGCCGGGTGCGAGGTCCGCTCGACGGTCGCGACCGCATCGTGCAGGACGCCGCGCCCCGCCGCCGCGGCCTCGCCGAGGAGGTAGGCCGTGCCCGACGGCGCATCGCGCTTCGCGCGATGGTGGATATCGAGGATCTCGATGTCGAAATCCGCCGGCAGGAGTTCTGCCGCCCGCCGCACGAGCTCGGCCAGGACGTGGACGCCAAGGCTCGTGTTGGCGGCGCTCAGCACGGCGATGTGTCTCGCCGCGTCGGCGATCGCGGCGTCCTCGGCGGCGCCGAGCCCGGTACTGCCGATCACGAGCGCCACGCCGCGCTCGACGCAGGCACGGACGTTGGCGAGCGTCGCCCCGGCCGGCGTGAAATCGATCGCGACCCGGGCACCGCCGAGCGCGGTGTCGATCCGGTCGGTCGCAAGCGTCGCGCCGATCGCAAGACCAGCCGCCGGCGAACCCGACCTGACGAGCGCGCCGCTCAGGATGACGTCCGGGGCAGAGCCGATCAGCGCACACAGCCGTTCGCCCATGCGCCCGGTGGCGCCCAGGACGGCAATCGGCAGCGGCGGCGTGGCGGTGCTCACAGGCCGATCTTATCCAGGAAACTGCGCACACCGGCGCGCCAGGTGTGCTCGCGCGGGTTGTGCCGCTGCTCGTCCTTCTTCAGGCTCGCCTCGAAGGCCTTCAGCAGATCCTTCTGTTCGCGGGTCAGCGACACCGGCGTCTCGACCACGACCCGGCAGTACAGGTCGCCGGTCGCCCCGCCGCGCACCGGGCGCACGCCCTTGTCGCGCAGCCGGAAGACCCGGCCGGACTGGGTTTCGGAGGGGATCTTCAGGGCCGCGCTGCCGGTCAAGGTCGGCACCTTCAGCTCGCCGCCGAGCGCGGCGACCGTAAACGGGACCGGCACCTCGCAGGACAGGTCCGCGCCGTCGCGACGGAAGATCGCGTGCTCGCGCACCGCCACCTCGATATAGAGATCGCCCGCCGGGCCGCCGTTGCGACCGGCCTCACCCTCGCCCGGCCGGCGCAGGCGGTCACCCGTATCGACGCCGGCCGGAATCGCGATCTCGAGGGTGCGTGCCTGGCGCTGCCGTCCCTGGCCGTGGCAGGTCGGGCACGGCTTGTCGATCGTGCTGCCGGCGCCGCGACAGCGCGGGCAGGTCTGCTGCACGGTGAAGATGCCCTGGTTCATGCGCACCTGGCCGGCGCCGTTGCAGGCCTCGCAGGTCTTCGGCGAGCTGCCCTTGGCCGCACCGCTGCCGGCACAGTCCTCGCAGTCCGCCAGCGTCGCGATCTCGATCGTCGTCTTGTGGCCGAACACCGCCTGCTCGAGGTCGAGCTCGAGTTCGTAGCGCAGATCCGCACCACGGTAGGCCTGCCGGCCGGAACGGCGGGAGCCGCCGCCGAAGATGTCGCCGAACACCTCGCCGAAAATGTCACCGAACACATCCGCGCCCGAGAACCCGCCGCCGGGCCCGCCGCGGGTGGCCGCCTCGACCCCGGCGTGACCGTGCTGGTCGTAGGCCGAGCGCAGCTGCGGATTGGACAGTACCTCGTAGGCTTCCTTGGCCTCCTTGAAGCTGTCCTCGGCGGTGGCGTCGCCGGGATTGCGGTCCGGGTGGAACTTCATAGCGAGGCGTCGGTACGCCTTCTTGAGCTCTGCCTCGTCGGCGCCCCGCGGCACGTCGAGCGTTTCGTAGTAGTCGCGTTTTGCCATAGCTCAAACGAGACAAAGGCCGCCGCGGGCATCGCCCGCGGCAGCCGGTCCCTTAACCTCCCGTCACGCCGCCCGTCAGGGCTTGCGGTCCTTGTTGCGCACTTCCTCGAAGTCGGCATCGACGACATCGTCGCCGTGGGCGCCACTACCCTGCGGCGCCTCGCCCGCCGCCGCGCCACCCGAAGGCTGCGCCTGCGCCGCCGCCAGCGACGTCAGCAGTGTACCGAGTGCCTCGGCCTTGCGATCAAGAACATCCTTGTCGTCGCCGGCCATCGCCGACTTGACGTCGCCGAGCGCCGACTCGATCTGGCCGCGCAGCGCCGGATCCACCTTGTCGCCCAGCTCCTTCAGGGTCTTGTCGGCCTGGTGCACCTGCGCATCGGCGCGGTTGCGCGAATCGACGAGTTCGCGGAACTTGCGATCCTCCTCGGCATGAGCCTCGGCGTCGCTGACCATCCGCTTGATCTCCTCCTCGGTGAGCCCGCTGGAGGCCTTGATGACGATCCGCTGCTCCTTGCCGGTGCCCTTGTCCTTGGCGGACACGTTGAGGATACCGTTGGCATCGATGTCGAAGGTCACCTCGATCTGCGGCATCCCGCGCGGCGCGGGCTTGATGTCCGTCAGGTCGAAGCGGCCGAGCGACTTGTTGTCCTGGGCGCGGTCGCGCTCGCCCTGCAGGACGTGGATGGTCACGGCGGGCTGGCTGTCCTCGGCGGTCGAGAAGACCTGGTTCGCCTTGGTCGGGATCGTGGTGTTCTTCTCGATCAGCTTGGTCAGGACGCCGCCCAGCGTCTCGATGCCGAGCGACAGCGGCGTGACGTCGAGCAGCAGCACGTCCTTGACCTCGCCGGACAGAACGCCGCCCTGGATCGCGGCGCCGACGGCCACGGCCTCGTCCGGATTCACGTCCTTGCGCGGCTCCTTGCCGAAGTAGTCCTTGACCGCCTTCTGCACCAGCGGCATGCGCGTCTGTCCGCCGACCAGGATCACCTCGGCGATGTCGGCGAGGCCGATTCCGGCATCCTTCATCGCCGTGCGGCACGGGCCGATCGTGCGGTTGACCAGCTCCTCGACCAGGCTCTCGAGCTTGGCGCGGGTGAGCTTGACGTTCAGGTGCTTCGGACCCGATGCGTCGGCCGTGATGTACGGCAGGTTCACCTCGGTCTGCTGGCTCGAGGAGAGCTCGATCTTGGCCTTTTCGGCGGCTTCCTTCAGTCGCTGCATGGCGAGCGGATCCTTGCGCACGTCGACGCCGGACTCCTTCAGGAACTCGTCGGCGATGTAGTCGATGATCCGCCGGTCGAAGTCCTCGCCGCCGAGGAACGTGTCGCCATTGGTCGCGAGCACCTCGAACTGGCGCTCGCCGTCGACTTCGGCGATCTCGATGACCGACACGTCGAACGTGCCGCCACCGAGGTCATAGACGACGATCTTGCGGTCACCGGCCTGCTTGTCGAGGCCGTAGGCCAGCGCCGCCGCCGTCGGCTCGTTGATGATGCGCTTGACGTTCAGGCCGGCGATGCGGCCGGCGTCCTTGGTCGCCTGGCGCTGCGAGTCGTTGAAATAGGCCGGCACTGTGATCACCGCCTCGGTGACCGGCTCGCCGAGAT
>CAIMCI010000388.1 GCA_903839465.1 uncultured Pseudomonadota bacterium | reverse complement strand
TTCGAGCCGTCCGACGCCTGCCCAGGCGCCGGGAGGGACTCTTGCGCACCCCCGTCCCGCGGGTGCCACGGCGGCTCTGGTGTTGGCGGACGGCACCACGTTCTGGGGGACAGGCCTCGGCGCCACCGGCGTGCGCGTCGGCGAGGTCTGCTTCAACACCTCGATCACCGGCTATCAAGAGATTCTGACCGATCCGTCCTACGCCGGGCAGATCATCACCTTCACATTCCCGCACGTCGGCAACGTCGGCGCCAACGACGAGGACATCGAGAGCCTCGATCCGGCGGCGCTTGGCCTCGTTCTGCGCGCCGACATCACCGAGCCCTCCAACTGGCGCGCTCTGTCCCATCTCGACGCCTGGCTCAAGTCTAAGAAGCTGATCGGCATCAGCGGCGTCGACACCCGCGCGCTGACGCGGCGCATCCGCGATCTCGGCGCGCCCCACGGCGCGCTGATGCACGCGAACGCCAAGGACACCATCGACACCGCCGTCCTCACCGGCGAAGCGAGGGGCTGGCCGGGCCTCGAAGGCATGGACCTCGCCAAGGACGTGTCGTGCCGCCAGAGCTATTCGTGGGACGAAACTCGTTGGCGTTTCCCCAAGGGCTACGGCACGCTTGAGAAGCCGCGCTTCAAGGTCATCGCCGTCGACTACGGCGCCAAGCGCAATATTTTGCGCTCGCTCGCCGATCAAGGCTGCGACGTCACCGTGGTGCCGGCCTCGGCCAGCGCCGAGGACATTCTCGCGCGTAATCCCGACGGCGTGTTTCTCTCCAACGGCCCCGGGGATCCGGCGGCGACCGGTACCTACGCGGTGCCGACGATCAAGAAGCTGGTCGAGTCGGGCAAGCCGGTGTTCGGCATCTGCCTCGGCCATCAGATGCTGGCGCTGGCGCTCGGCGGCAAGACCACCAAGATGGCCATCGGCCATCGCGGCGCCAATCACCCGGTCCAGGACCTCGTCACCGGCAAGGTCGAGATCACCAGCCAGAACCACGGCTTCATGGTGGTGGAAGAATCGCTGCCGAAGAACGTCGTCGTCACCCACCGCTCGCTGTTCGACCGCACCGTCGAAGGCTTGAAGCTCGAGGGCAAGCCGGTGTTCTCGGTTCAATATCACCCCGAGGCCTCGCCCGGCCCCGAAGACAGTCAGTATCTGTTCGAGCGCTTCGTCGCTTTGATGAACGAGAAGAAGTAAACGATGCCCAAGCGCACAGACATCAAATCGATCCTGATCATCGGCGCCGGGCCGATTGTTATCGGGCAGGCTTGCGAGTTCGATTACTCCGGCGCGCAGGCGTGCAAGGCGCTGCGCGCCGAGGGCTACCGGGTCATCCTGGTGAACTCGAATCCGGCGACGATCATGACCGATCCGGAGATGGCCGATGCCGTGTACATCGAGCCGGTGCAGTGGCGGACGCTTGCCCGCATCATCGACAAGGAGCGGCCGGACGCGCTGTTGCCGACGATGGGCGGCCAGACCGCGCTCAACTGCGCGCTCGACCTCGTTCGCGAAGGCGTGCTCGAGCAGTACGGGTGCGAGCTGATCGGCGCGTCGCGCGATGCCATCGACATGGCCGCAGACCGCGAGCGCTTCCGGCACGCGATGACCGAGATCGGCCTGGAGACACCGCGTGCGCGCATCGCGCACAGCCTCGAGGAGGCTCTGGCCGTGCAGGCCGAGATCGGCTACCCGACGGTCATCCGGCCCTCGTTCACTCTCGGCGGCAGCGGCGGCGGCATCGCCTACAACCGCGAGGAGTTCGAGCAGATCGTCGCCCGCGGGCTCGACGCCTCGCCGACCTCCGAGGTCCTGCTCGAGGAGTCGGTGCTCGGCTGGAAGGAATTCGAGATGGAAGTCGTGCGCGATTGCGCCGACAACTGCATCATCGTCTGTGCGATCGAGAATCTCGATCCGATGGGGGTACACACCGGCGATTCGATCA
>CAIMCI010000387.1 GCA_903839465.1 uncultured Pseudomonadota bacterium | reverse complement strand
GGCCTGCCTCGCGGGCGTCGCGGGCGTGCTCCTGCTCGTCCTGTCCGTGGCCTTCGTCGCCGGCGGCCTGCTCGGGGCGGAATGGGCGGCCGGCAAGCCGGTGGCACAGGTGGCCGGCTGGGCGGCCGAACTCCGGAACCAGCAGGACGAGCTGGCGGGCCTTCGGCGCAATGTCCGTGACAAGGTCGATGAGCTCGCGGTCCGGGTCGGCCAGATGAACGCCGACGTCCTGCGCCTGGACGCCCTCGGCCGGCACCTGCGCAGCGTTGCCAAGATCGGCGAGGCCGATTACACCGGCCATCCCGTGGCCGCCGCCCGTGCCGAGCCGCTGCCGGCCGCGGCGACGGCGATGCCGGGCATCGACGGGGAGCTCGACCGGCTCGGCAACGAGCTGGCGGTCCGGGAGCGCGAGCTGGCGGCCCTCGAGGCCGCGCTCCTGTCGCGGGACCTGAAGCAGAGCCTCCTGCCGCAGGGTACGCCGGTCGACGAGCCGTCGATCACCTCGACGTTCGGCGAGCGCCTGGACCCGATCACGGGGCGCTACGCGTTCCATCCGGGGGTCGATTTCGCGGCCGCCGAAGGCACCGATGTCATGTCCGTCGCGGCCGGGGTCGTCACCTGGGCCGGTCCCCACCCGGCCTACGGCAACCTGGTCGAGATCAATCACGGCAACGGCTACTCGACGCGCTACGGCCACAACGAGCGGGTCCTCGTGCACGCCGGCGAGACCGTCCAGAAGGGCCAGAAACTCGCCCTGTCGGGCTCTACGGGTCGTTCTACCGGACCGCACGTCCATTTCGAGGTTCTGCGTGACGGCAACGTCGTGAACCCGTACGCCTTCATCCACGGCCCCGCCCACCGCGCGCTGATCGCGAGCCGCTGAGCTCCCCGGCCGGTCCCGGCCCACCCGCCAGCCCCTTGTCCTTCGTCGTACTGACCCCAAGGTCGAGTACACTAACCGGCTTTGCATTGGCGATTGGGTCGCGACGCGCGCCGCGCGCCGGGGAGGCGCCGTGCCGGGCCTGCCCGTTCGGCGTCGAACACCGGTCCGACGCGTCCGCACCGACGCCCGCTTGCGCTATCGAGGACGACAACGTGTTCCAGCTGTTTACCAAGATCTTCGGCAGTCGCAACCAGCGGCTGCTCCGCCAGTTCAATCACAGCGTCGCCGCGGCGGCGGGCTTCGAGCCGGCTCTCCAGGCGCTGACGGACGAGCAGCTCGCGCAGAAGACAGTCGAGTTCCGTGCCCGGCTGGACAAGGGCGAGACCCTCGACGACCTGCTGCCCGAGGCGTTCGCGGTGGTGCGCGAGGCGGCCCGGCGCACGCTCGGCATGCGTCACTTCGACGTGCAGCTGATCGGCGGCATCACGCTCCATCAGGGCAAGATCGCCGAGATGCGGACCGGCGAAGGCAAGACGCTGATGGCGACCCTGCCTGTCTACCTCAACGCGCTCAAGGGCCACGGCGCCCACGTCGTCACCGTCAACGACTATCTTGCCAGCCGCGATGCCGACTGGATGGCACCGACCTACCGCTTCCTGGGCATGACGGTCGGCGTGATCCGCGCCGGCCAGTCGCAGCAGGAGAAGCGCGCGGCCTACGCCTGCGACATCACCTACGGCACCAACAACGAGTTCGGATTCGACTACCTGCGCGACAACCTGGCATTCCGTCTGGAGGACCGCGTCCAGCGCGGCCTCGAGTACGCCATCGTCGACGAAGTCGACTCGATCCTGATCGACGAAGCCCGCACGCCCCTCATCATTTCCGGGCCCGCCGAGGAAAGCACCGAGCTGTACCTCGCCATCAACAAGCTGGTGCCGAGCCTTTCGCAGGCGGCGAGCGAGGAGCCGACCGAGATCGGCTGCCTTGTGACGACGATTGCCGGTGCCCCGGCGGCCGGCCGCCTTGCCGTTGGCGACGTGCTCATCAACGTCGCCGGCACGCCGGTCGCCGATGCCGATGACGTCGCGGCGGCGGTCAACGGCTCCAGTGGCACGATCAAGCTCGGCGTCTGGCGCGGACGCGCGATGCAGAGCATCGGCGTCGAGCCCGTGCGGCCGGCCGGCGGCGGCAAGGGATCGGCTGCCGCACGCGTCGAAGCGGCTCTGGGCATCAAGGTACGGCCCCTGTCCGGCGACGAGCGCGACAGCCACGGCGTGGGTGGCGACTACTGGGTCGACGAGAAGCAGAAGCAGGTGCACCTGACCGAAGTGGGCCACCAGCGCGTCGAGGAGCTGTTTGCCGAGGCGGGCCTCCTGCGCGACGGCGGCAGCCTGTACGACGCGCAGAACATCCGGTTGCTGCACCACCTCAATGCCGCACTGCGAGCGCATGCGCTCTACAAGCGTGACATCGAGTACATCGTCAAGAACGGCGAGGTCATCATCGTCGACGAGTTCACCGGCCGCACCATGCCGGGCCGGCGCTGGTCGGACGGCCTGCACCAGGCGGTCGAGGCCAAGGAAGGCGTGCAGATCCGCGAAGAGAACCAGACGATCGCCTCGATCACGTTCCAGAACTTCTTCCGCATGTACGGCAAGCTCTCCGGCATGACCGGCACGGCCGATACCGAGGCGTACGAGTTCCAGCAGATCTATGGCCTCGAAGTCGTTGTCATACCGACCCACCGGCCGATGGTCCGCAAGGACCAGTCCGACCTCGTGTATCTCACGCAGAAGGACAAATTCGAGGCGATCGTCGAGGACATCCGCGACTGTGCGGCGCGGGCCCAGCCAGTGCTCGTCGGCACGACGTCGATCGAAACCTCGGAAAGCCTGTCGCGCCACCTCACGGCGGCCGGCATCCGGCACGAGGTACTGAACGCCAAGCAGCACGACCGCGAAGCGGCCATCGTGGCGCAGGCGGGTCGTCCCGGCGCGGTTACCATCGCCACCAACATGGCGGGTCGCGGCACGGACATCGTGCTCGGCGGCAACGTCGAGAGCGAGATCAACCGCCTGGAGGCCGCGGACGAGGCGACGATCGCCAAGCTTCGCGCCGAATGGCCGGCCCAGCACGAGAAGGTGCTCGCTGCCGGAGGCCTGCACATCATCGGTACCGAGCGCCACGAGTCGCGGCGTATCGACAACCAGCTGCGCGGCCGGTCGGGCCGCCAGGGCGACCCCGGATCCAGCCGTTTCTACCTGTCCCTCGAAGACAACCTGATGCGCATCTTCGGTGACCCGAACCGCATGAAGGCGCTGCTGTCGTCGGTCGGCATGAAGGAAGGCGAGGTCATCGAGAGCGGGATGCTCACGCGGCAGATCGAGCGGGCGCAGCGCAAGGTGGAGGCCTACAACTTCGATCTGCGCAAGAACCTGCTCGAGTACGACGACGTCGCCAATGACCAGCGCAAGGTGATCTACTCGCAGCGCAACGAGCTGATGGCCAGCGACGATATCGGCGACACCGTCCGCGCCCATCGCGAGGAAGTCATCGCCGATCTGGTCGCCGGACACATGCCGCCGGAGTCGGTCGAGGACCAGTGGGACCTGCCGGCGCTGGAGGCGGGCTTCGAGCGCGACTTCGGCCTCCAGTTCGATCTCAAGGCCTGGCTCGCGGCCGATCCGCAGCGCGGTCCCGAGGACGCGGTCGGCGAACTCGTCGCCCAGGCCGAGGCGGCGTACGCCGCCAAGGAGCAGCTGATCGGCGCGCCGGACCTGCGCCGCATCGAGCGGCAGCTGATGCTGCAGATGGTAGACACGCACTGGCGCGAGCACCTCGCGGCCATGGACTACATGCGCCAGGGCATCTTCCTGCGCTCCTACGCCCAGAAGAACCCGAAGCAGGAGTACAAGCGCGAGGCGTTCGAGCTCTTTACCGGCATGCTGGGCCGTATCAAGCACGACACGGTCACGCTGCTGGCGCGGTTGCAGATCCGCTCCGAGGAAGACGTCGCGCGGGAGGAGCGCGAGCGGGCCGAGCGGCTGGCGAGCGTCATGCGCTTCCAGCACGCCAGCCCGCCACCGGTTGTCGGCGACGGCCAGCCGGTCGACCCGCTGGCACCGCCGCCGTCGGCGGCGCCGGAGTCCGGCGGCATCGTCGACACGTTTGCCCGGGCGACCCCGAAGGTCGGCCGCAACGAGCCCTGCCCGTGCGGCTCCGGTCGCAAGTTCAAGCACTGTCACGGCGCGCTCGAGCCGGGCTGATGCCCGGCAGCCCCGTCCGGTCGCCCTTCCTCGAGGTCGTCGTGGGGATCCTGACGGATCCCGCCGGGCGCGTCCTCGTCAATCAGCGGCCGGCGGGCAAATCCCGGGCGGGGGCCTGGGAGTTCCCCGGCGGCAAGTGCGAGCCCGGCGAAGTGCCGCGCGATGCGCTCGTCCGTGAGCTGCGCGAGGAACTCGGTATCGAGGTGCGCACGGCCGGGCGCTGCATCGTCCTCACGCACGCCTATCCGGGCAGCGAACGGCCGGTGCGCCTGGACTGCTGGCGCATCACCTACTGGTCGAACACGCCCGCCGGACTCGACGGCCAGGCGTTGCGCTGGTGCGAGCCCGGCGAGCTCGGTGATCTCGCCCTGCTCGAGGCGGACCGGCCACTCGTCACCGCGCTGTGGCTGCCGCCGTTGCTCGTCTACGAAGCGGACCCCGTGCGCCTGGCACAGCGCCTCGCCGCACGTGCCGCCAGGCCCGCGCCCGGCCGGGTCGGCTGGATCGGCAGCAGCGAAGTCGCCGGTCCGGCAGCGGATCGCAGCGGCCTGCACGACGTGATCGGCGTGGTCGACGGCAGCGCCGGGGATGACCGTCGCGTGGTGCGCTTTGATGGGCTTGGGGTCGCGGGTGCCGCCGTGGCGACGCTCGCGGCCGCGCAGGCGGCCGCCCGCTCCGGCGCTGGCTTCCTGCTCTTGACCTCGCCCGCCGCGTCGCCGGAGCTGCAGGAGGTGATCGGCGAGCTCGGACTGCCGTACTACGTCAACTGCCACCAGGACGCGCGACGCCCGCCGCTGCCGCGCGAACTGGTGCTGCCGCGGCCGCTGCCGACCGGCCAGCTGTGGTGGCCGGTCGGCGCCTGAGCCGTCGGTGCCCGGGCGGCCGCCATCCGGCCGGCAGTCCCGCCGCGCTCACTCGAGGTTGATGAGCTCGAGGTCGACCGTGACGTTGGTCTCCTCGAAGTACCACAGCCGCGAGCCATCGCCCGTCAGGGCGAGCCCGGCATTCGGTGCGAGCCCCGGCAGCTCGCGTACCCGGCGCACCGCTTCGGCATCCTCGGCGTAGCGGGCGAGGACCGGTGCTGCCGTTCCGGAGGGGCGCGTCACGAACAGCACGCCGCCGGGCACGACCAGCCAGTCGTTGCCGTCGCGGGCCGCCAGTTCCGGGGCGATCAGCGTGTCGTCATCGCCCTCGCCCGGCGATCGGCTCCACAGGCCGCCGCGGTCCGGGCGCGTGTAGTAGAGGCGCCTGCCGTCCGCCGATTCGGCCGCGGCGGTGCCGCCGGCATGGGTCACGGCCTCCGCGGGCCCGAACTGCGGCCACGGGCGGCGCACGATCTGCGGCATCGCGCCGGGCGCCGGGCGTGTCGCGTAGTACAGGTAGCGGCCATCGCGCGAGAACGACGGGTGGGAGGAGCGGTGATCGGCAGTCAGCGCCCGGCGCGCGCCGCTTGCGACGTCGATGGCATAGAGATCCGAGTTGTCACGCTGCCCGCCGGCGGCGACGAGCAGCGTACCGTCGGCCGACCAGCGCGGTGCGGCGAGCCACTCGGCCCGGTCGTGCGTCAGCTGCCGCGGGTTGCCGCCGTCGCGGTCGGCGAGCCAGAGTTCGTCGCTGCCGCTGCGGTCGGAGACGAAGACGAGACGCGTACCGTCGGGCGAGAGCGCGGGTTGCCGGTCCGAGGCCAGCCCTGGCGCGGCGGTGGTCGGCGCCGCCGCCGGCTCGAGCGGCACGACCGCGAGGCGCGTGCTGCGGTGCAGCCGCTCGACGACGACCTCGTGGGCGTCGGGCGACAGCGCCGGGCTGCCGAGGTCGCCGGTTCCGCCCAGCACGAAGCGCGGCTCGCTGCCGTCCGCCGGTATCGCCCACAGCCGGCTCGGTCCGTCGCGCATCGAGGCGACGAGCAGCGTGCGGCCACCCGGTTCCCAGGCCATGCCGCGGATTGGCGCCGAGTCGTGCGTCAGGCGGCTGCTTTCGCCCGCCGAGTGCTCGACGAGCAGGATGTCCTCGATGCCCGGACTGCGCGTACGGACAAACGCCAGGCGCCGCGAGTTGGCGCTTAAGGTAGGTCGCGAATCGCCCGGCATTCCGGCCACCGGATTGGTGACGCCGCTCAGGGCGCCGGTATTCAGGTCGACCGTGACGATCTGGCTCGGCAGTTCCTCTGCCGTGCGGTTCGGATAGGTCAGGGCACGCCCTTCACGGCTGAAGGTCAGCGGGCCGATCGCGCCGGCCGCGCACGGGCCGACCTTGCGCAGGCTGCTGCCGTCCGCGAGCACGGTCATCAGGTCGCAGGCGCCATCATGCAGTCGCGCGAAGCCGATCAGGCCACCACCGCTTGACCAGGCCGGATAGCGGTCGTCGCCGTCGCCCGAGGTCAGCGGGCGCGGTGCGCCACCGGTGACGGCCCGGACGTACAGATGGGCGTTCGCTTCGCCCGGCTGCGCCCAGGCGTAGACCACCTGGCGTCCGTCCGGCGCGAAGCTCGGACTCGTCTTGATTCCCGGCTCGACCGCGAACGGGCGCACGCCGCGCACCGTGTGCGACAGCGCCTGGCCCGAGCCGCCGAGCATGTGGATCAGGCCGAAGACCAGGAGGCCCACGAGGGCCGCCGAGGCGGCCAGGGCGCCCAGCCGGTTGCGCGGCCGCTCGATCCAGGCACTGACGGCGTTGATGGGTTCCGCCAGCTGATGACCGTCGCCACCGCGCAGGTGCCGGCCCGGCACCGGCGGTCCGGTCCACAGCACGAAACAATCGCCGGGCGCATTCTCGATCCGCACCGAGCCGTCCTCGGCGAAGACGCGGCGCAGGAGCGAGAGGCAGCGGCGCAGCTTTTCCTCGGGTGCGCCCATGCCGAAGACCCGTGCCGCGAGCACCGGCCGGGCGACACCGCCCGGCGGGGCCTCGTGCAGCACGAGCAGGCAGCGCAGTGTCGCCGGGTCGAGTGCCACGAGCCGGTCGGCGCGCGTCATCCGGCCGCTGGCGGGCCGTACGCGCCACGTGCCGAGCTCGAAGTCGGGGGTCAGGGCCGGGTCCGGGGCCGGGTCGACCAGATCGATGCGCTTTTGCACCGGGCGGCCAAAGCGCATGCGCTGGCCGGCTTCGAGATACGTGGGGCGACGCTTCACGACGGGCTCCGGGCGGGCAGGGGGGCAAGCGCGACCGCCGTCAGGCCGCGCATGGCAGCGAGGCCTGGCGCGTGCGCTGCGCGCAGGGGCGTGCGGTCGCTGCGTGCCGGAGTCTAGCAGACCCGGTTGCGACCCCGCCGGGCCCGGCGGGGCTAGGGAGCGGCCTGTACCCGCCGCGGCGCGGGCACCGCCTGCGGTTCGCGCTGTACCGGGATGCCCCATTCGGCGAGGGCTTCCCGGCAGCGGCTCCAGGCCCGCTCGACCTGGGCCGGGGTCGGATGCCGGGCCTCGATCCACTCGGCGATGGCATTGACGAGGTCGTTGGGCCGGCGGCACTCGCGGGAAAACCAGACCTCGTGCGGGGCGCAGTCGGAACCGACCACCTGCGAAACGCTGAGCTGCAGGCCGCCGTGGAACTGCAGCAGTTCCAGGCGCTCAAGCCAGGCGCAGGGCGCATCGCCGTGGGCCAGATCGAGGAGCGAGGCCGCGCGCAGGCTCATGGTGCCAACTCCACGTTGTAGCGGGTGCGGACACTACGCCGGGCTGAGGGGCTTTCCATCGGGGCTTCTCCTTATGCCTTGGCGCTCGGTCGCGCAGCCATCGCCGTGCGCCAGCGGTGCAGCTGCGTCAGGCCCGCATCCGGCCGAAGCCCCGCCGCCTTGCCGAACTCGACCGACGTGTAGGCGACGATGTCGGCCATCGTCAGCCGGTCGAGGCAGAGGAAGTCGCGACCGTTAAGGCGCCCGTCGAGGCGTACGTACTCGTCTTCGACCTTGCGCCGGGCGAGCGGTGCGTAGTCGGCGCACTGCTCGATGCGCCCCGCCCAGAACGGGTGGCCGTGCCGGAACGAGTGGGCCGTGGCGACGTAGAGGTTGGCCTGCAGCGCGTCGACCATGGCATCGACGGCGTGGCGCTCGAGCGGCTCGCTGCCCCAGAGGTTGGGGTGCGGATTCAGCGCCTCGAGATAGCGGCAGATCGCCAGCGATTCGACGAGGCGGCGGCCGTCGTCGAGTTCGAGCACAGGCACTTCCAGGCGCGGGTTGATCGCACCGAACGCCTCGGTCTCGTGCTCACGGCTGGCAATGCTGACGTCGACGAGGTCGAGGGCGATGCCCTTCTCGGCGGCGAACATCCGGACCCGGCGCGGGTTGGGTGCGAAGCGGTCGTTGTAGAGCTTCATGGTGCTTCAGCTCCCGCCGGGTTCACGCTCCGCCTCGCCCGGGTCGGTTGGCTCTGAGCCCGGGATCGAGTGGCGCTCCTCGAGCCAGGCCCCGAGATCGATGAGCCGGCAACGGTCGCTGCAGAAAGGCCGGTAGGGCGAGGCCGGGGACCACGGCACGGGCCTGGCACAGGTGGGGCACTTGACCGTGCGCAACCGGCGCCCGCCTTACGAACAGCACGTGAGAACGAAGGGTACGTCCGCGTCTGCCTGGATCGGCCTCGAGTCGACATCCAGCCATTGTAGGAAACGTATGCTGCAACGGTGGTGGCTCGCGCTGATTTCGGGAAACAGTCCCGACTCGCCAGGCATCATGACCCGCAGGAGGTTAATCGGCACGTCGCGCTCGAAGTTGATCTGAAACGTACCCTGTACCGCCACCTCACGCCGGGGTCGGGAATTCTCGCGCGTGACCCACAGCAGATCCCCTATGCTCTCGCAGAACGGCCGGATGCTCGACAGCCAGCGATTGAAGTCTTCCTGGCGGGCGTCTGCCGGCTGGCTGAGCCAGTGGAAGTAGTCGGGGAGGTCGAACTCGCAGGTGCCGCCGGGGATCGCGATCCGGTGCTTGATGGCGGCGAGGAACTCGCTTTCGCGCAGACGGGTAAGCCAGTTCGAAGCGGACGCGCTCAGTTCGTCGCGACGCTGGGTCAGGGTCGCCATCACCGCGCCCAGCCGGCCGGTGTCGACGCCCGGCCGGGCCTTGTAGTCACGCAGGACCACCAGCTGCCGCTCGAGCTCCTTCAGCACCTCGCTGCGGGCATCGCCGCGGCTCGTGATCGCGAGGATCTCGAGCAGGCTCGCCACCGCGGCGCGGCTGCTCCAGGGGTTCGGCGTGGCGTTATGGTAGAGCGCCTGCTGGTACAGGAATTCCACCCGCAGGAAGGTCCGCATCCGTTCGTTAAGCGGCTGTTCGTAGACGACGCTGCGTCTGGCCGCCTCAACTTGAGGTTCGACGGGGGTCGGCTGCATCGCCCTATTCTGCGGACAGAACCGGGCTAGGTAAACCCGTCAGCGGGCTTTTACCCGACATGCGTGCCGGCGAGCGCCAGGTAGCGGGCGTGCAGCGCGGCGACTGCGCCGTCCAGTTCGGCCAGGGTGCCCTCGTTCGTGATCACATCGTCCGCCGCCGCGAGCCGTGCCGAGCGGCTCGCCTGTGCCGCGAGGATCGCCTCGACCTGGGTGGGGCCGGAGCCGTCCCGCTCCTTGAGGCGCTGGCGCTGCAGGTCCTCGCCGCAATCGACGACCAGGACCCGGTCGACCTCGCGGTCGAGCCCGCCTTCGACGAGCAGCGGCACCTCGAGCACGGCGTACGGCCCGCGCGCCGCGGTCGCGCGGGCCATGAGCCGGGTGCGGATCGCCGGGTGGGTGATGCCGTTCAGCGTCGCGAGCGCCACCGGGTCGGCAAAGACCCGCTGGCGCACGGCCGGCCGGTCGAGCGTGCCATCCGGCCGGACGATGCCGGCGCCGAAGGCGGCCGTCAGGGCTGCCAGCGTGGGTTCACCGGGGGCGACGACCTCGCGGCTGATCGCGTCGGCGTCCACGACCTCGACACCGAGGCGACGGAAGGCGCTGCCGACGGCGCTCTTGCCGCTGGCGATACCCCCGGTCAGGCCGACCAGAAAGGGGCGGTTCGCCATCAGCGGGCGATCGGCCACCAGGACAGCACCAGCTCGCCGGGATACATCATGACCAGCCAGCCGGCAACCGCGAGGTAGGGTCCGAACGGCATCGGGGCGTCGCGCCCGTGCCGGCGCGCGAGAATGAGCGCGATGCCGATGACCGCACCGGCGGCCGCCGAAAAAAGAATGATCGGTACCAGCATCTGCCAGCCAAGCCAGGCACCGAAGGCGGCGAAGAGCTTGAAATCACCGAAGCCCATGCCCTCCTTGCCCGTGGCGAGCCGGAACAGCTGGAACACCGTCCACAGCGACAGGTAGCCGAACGCGGCGCCGAGTATCGCGCTGCGCGGGTCCGTGGGCAGGCCGGCCGCGCCATGGCCGACGAGGACGCTGGCCAGCAGTCCTGCCCAGAGCAGCGGCAGCGTCAGCGAGTCGGGCAGGAGCTGCTCGTCGAGGTCGATTCCGGTCAGGGCGATCAGCGTGTAGGTAATGCCGAGCGCGGCCAGCGCCGCGAAGCCGTAGCCGAAGCGCAGCGCGACCAGCACCGACAGGGCGGCGGTGACGAGCTCGACGATCGGGTAGCGGATCGAGATTCCCGTACCGCAGCGGGCGCACTTGCCGCCCAGCAGCAGCCACGAGACGACCGGCACGTTCTGCGCCGCCGTGATCGGCGCCCGGCAGGACGGACACGCCGACCGCGGCGTGACGAGGTTGTAGGTCTCCTCGGGCACGGCCGTGGTGTCGCCGCCGGCCAGCGCCGCGCAGTCCGCCCGCCACTCCCGCTCCATCATCCGCGGCAGGCGATGGATGACGACGTTGAGAAAACTGCCGACCAGCAGGCCGAAAAACCCGGCCAGGACTGCGAAAAACCCGCGCGACTCTGCCAGGAGCGCTGTCAGTGCCTCCACTTCTCAGACCACGGCCGCCAGCTTGAAGATCGGCAGGTACATGGCCACCACGAGGCCGCCGACGAGCACGCCGAGGATCGCCATGATGATGGGTTCGAGCAGGCTCGAGAGACCATCGACGGCCGCGTCCACCTCGAGTTCGTAGAACTCTGCGACCTTGCCCGCCATGGTGTCGAGGGAACCCGCTTCCTCGCCGACGGCGATCATCTGGTTGACCATGTTGGGGAACAGGCCGGAATTCTCCATCGACCGCTGCAGGCGCTGGCCGGTCGACACTTCGTCGCGCATCTTCAGCACGGCCTTCTCGTAGACGATGTTGCCGGTGGCGCCCGCCACGGACGTGAGTGCCTCGACCAGCGGCACGCCGGCCGCGAAGGTCGTCGCCAGCGTACGCGCGTAACGCGCGATCGCCGCCTTGACGAGAATGGGGCCTACCACCGGCACCTTGAGCAGGGCACGGTCCATGTTCTCCTGCATCTTCCTCGAGCGCTTCAGGCTGTAGAAGAAGAAATAACCGGCGCCGCCGACGACGACGGCGATGAAAATCCCCTTCTTCTGCACGAACTGGGACATGTTGATGACCATCTGCGTGAAGGCCGGCAGGTCCGCGCCGAAGCCCTTGAACAGGGTCTCGAACTGCGGGATCACGAACACGAGAAGAATGACGGTGACGATCACGGCGACCGCGAGCACCGCGATCGGGTACATCAGCGCCTTCTTGATCTTCTTCTTCAGGGCCTCGGTCTTTTCCTTGTAGAGCGCGATCTTGTCCAGCAGGGTCTCGAGGGCGCCGGCCTGTTCACCGGCGCCGACCAGATTCGTCGACAGCGCGTCGAAGTACAGCGGGTGCTTCGACAGGGACTCCTGCAGCGTCGAGCCGCCCTCGATGTGGGCCTTGATGTCGAGGATGAGCTTCTGCATCGACTGCTTGTCGTGGCCGGCGCCGATGATCTCGAAGGATTGGACCAGGGGAATGCCGGCGCCGAGCATCGTCGCGAGCTGGCGGAAGAAGACCGCGATGTCCTCCGGCGCGGGCTTCTGGCCGCTGCCGATCGCCGCCGCCTGCTTCTTGATGCGGGTCGGGGCGACGCCCTGGCGGCGCAGGTCCGCACGCAGCGCGATTTCGTTGGGAGCAAGGCTCTTGCCGGAGACCTTGTTGCCCTTGCGGTCCATGCCCTCCCACTTGAAGGCGATGTCGGGCTGCAGCGTGTTCGATGATGCCATTGGTGATTCCCTGTCGTCGGTCGGTCAGGCCGGGCTGGCGCTATTCGACCGTTACGCTGTTGACTTCCTCAAGACTGGTCAGGCCGGCGGCAACCTTGCGCAGGCCGGAGGTGCGCAGGTCCGCGACGCCCTCCTTGGCGGCCTGGTCGGCGATGTTGATCGCGTTGCCGCCTTCCATGATGATCCGGCCGATCGCGTCGGTGCAGGGCAGGACCTGGTAGATGCCGACGCGGCCCTTGTAGCCGTCCGTGCAGTTGCCGCAGCCCTTGGGGCTGAAGAGCGTCAGGCCCGCGGCGACGACCGCCGGATCGAATCCTTCCTTCAGCAGGGCCTCGTTCGGCACGGTAACCGGCTGCTTGCAGTAGGTGCACAGGCGGCGCGCCAGGCGCTGCGCGATGATCAGGCTGACCGAGGTCGCGATCGCGTATGGCTTCACGCCCATGTCGATGAGTCGGGTCAGCGTCTGCGGGGCGTCGTTGGTGTGCAGCGTCGAGAGCACCAAGTGACCGGTCTGCGCCGCCTTGATGGCGATCTCGGCCGTCTCGAGGTCGCGGATTTCGCCGACCATGATCACGTCGGGATCCTGGCGGAGGAACGAGCGCAGTGCCGATGCGAAGGTGAGGCCCACCTTGGGGTTGACGTTCACCTGGTTGACGCCGGGGAGGATGATTTCCGCGGGATCCTCCGCCGTGGAAATATTGGTGCCCTCGACGTTGAGGATATTCAGACCCGTGTACAGCGACACCGTCTTGCCGGAACCGGTCGGTCCGGTGACCAGGATCATGCCCTGCGGCCGATCCAGCGCCTTCATGTAGTGAGCCTTCTGCTCCGGCTCGTAGCCGAGGGCGTCGATGCCGAGCATCGCGGCAGACGCATCGAGAATACGCATCACGGCCTTCTCGCCGAAAAGCGTCGGGCAGGTGCTTACGCGGAAGTCGATCGAGCGGGTCTTCGACAGGCGCATCTTGATGCGGCCGTCCTGCGGCACGCGCCGCTCGGCGATGTCGAGCCGCGCCATGACCTTGATGCGGGCGCTGATCTTCTGCGCGAGCTGCACCGGTGGAACGGCGATTTCCTTCAGGACGCCGTCGACGCGCAGGCGGACCCGGTAGGTCTTCTCGTACGGCTCGAAATGGATGTCGGACGCGCCCTTCTTGATGGCGTCCAGCATCACCTTGTTGACGAAGCGGACGATCGGCGCGTCCTCGACGTCGTCGCGCGTCACGGAGCCGGCGTCGAGCTCCTCCTCGCCACCGGAGGTTTCGAGGTTTTCGTAATCGAAGTCGTCCTCGCCGAGCGAGGGCATGTTCGCGTCGACCTGCTCGATCGTCTTGGAGAGCACGGCCTGCAGCTTGTCTTCCTCGACCACGATCGGCTCGACGTTGAGCGTGGTCTGGAAGCGGATTTCGTCGATGCCGTGCAGGTTGGTCGGGTCCGACACGGCGACGAACAGGCGGCGGCCGCGCCGCATCAGCGGCAGCACGCGGTGCTTGTTGAGAAGCTTGTCGGACACGAGCCGCACCGCGTCCAGGTCGATCTGGGTGGCGTCGAGATCCATCAGGGGCACGCCGAACATCATCGAGGCGGTAATGGCGAGGTCCCGCGGCTTGACGAGATTGTTGGCGACGAGGTAGCTGACCAGGCTCGTCTTTGCCTCGCGCGCGAGCCGCTGCGCTTCGGCCATCGCCGCCTCGTCGAGCAAACCGTCCTGCACGAGCTTTTCCGGAAGGCCAAGACTGGCACTCCGGTTCATCGTGGTGGCGGCTGACTGTGAGATATCGTTCATGCAGGCGATTTGGAGCGAGCTGGACCGATCATATTATCGGACTGTCTGGCCGGAACAATTGTTAAATCCAGCCGCATGGTTGCACAGATCGGCGCAAAAACGCGTGATGCGGCTCACAGCCCGCCGCGCAGGGGCGGGGGCGGGTCTGCCGGCGCCGGCCCCCCGTTTCCAGTGCCCCGGATCGGCGGCGGCGGGTCTGGAGTGCGGGCTCGCCGGTCAGTCGCGCGGCGCGGCGTGCCGCCGGCTTAGAGCTGGCAGGCCTTTGGCAGGTACTTGTTGGCCACCGAGGTCGTGCCGGCACCCACTGCCGTCGCGCCGGCCGGCGAATTCGTGCTGTTGCCACACACCCAGGCGACGTCGCCGGCGGTGGTCGTGTAGACGTTGAGGCTCAGCGTCTTGGCCGAGATGGCCGCGTTCGCCTTGTTGCCGTAGGTGATCGTGATCGCACCCGCATTGGTCGCGATGGCCGTGACGTAGTTGCCGCTCGGGGCGGCCGCGTAATTGAGTGCCGTGCCGCCGCCGGAGATGGAGGTCGGCCAGTTGCCGGTCTGGTCGTAGTAGTCGACCACGGCGGCCTGGACGGCCGTGGACAGGGTCAGGCCTTCGGTGGCCTGGGCCCGGATCGTGTAGTCCTGGTAGGCGGGTATCGCGATCGCCGCGAGCACGCCGATGATGGCGATCGTGATCATCAGCTCGATGAGCGTGAAGCCGCGTTCGTTTATCCGCCTCATTTCCCGCACTCCTGGTGCCGTCGTTGACGCGTCCGGCCGGGCTGCCCGCATGCTGCGCTGCATCAGCCTGGCCTCGACGCGGTCGAACTCTGCCGTCGGTCCGCGCCGGCTTAAGTTCGATCGTACCCAGAAACTAAAAGAGGGGCGCTGCTTGCGCAACGCCCCTCTGAGTCGGCATCGCCGACAACCAGACCCGTATTAGAGCTGGCAGTTCTTCGGCAGGTACTTGCTGATCACCGACGTCGGGCCCGTGCCGCCCGAAGACGTCGCGCCGGCCGGCAGCGTCGCGTTGAGGCCGCAGGCCCAGCCGATGTCGCCAGCCGAGCTGGTGTAGGCGATCAGGCCGAGGGTCTTGCCGGTGAGCGCGGCGTTAGCCTTACCACCGTAGGTGAT
>CAIMCI010000386.1 GCA_903839465.1 uncultured Pseudomonadota bacterium | reverse complement strand
GTGTTCACGCTCGACAACGACGTGTGCTTCCCGCAGGGCCAGGCGCCGAACCCGACGCCGCTCTGCCCGCCGGTACCGCGCAACACGCAGCCGAACCAGACGGTGCCGTTCCAGTTCAACGTCCATGTCCACATCCACCACAACGAGGTGATCGCCAATGCCTCGATCGGCGACGCCCTGTTCTCGGGCGTGCCGACCGGCGCGGGCGGCATCAACATCGCCTCGGGTGGCGACAACTACCAGATCGACCACAACTGGATCGCCGCGAACCTCACCAGCGGCGACGGTGGTGGCATCGCGCACGCCGGCGTCAGCTTCAACGGCCGGATCAGCAACAACTACGTGCTGTTCAACCAGGCGAACAACCCGACCCTCCCGGTCGACGGTGGCGGCATCGTCATCATGGGCGCCCAGGAAGACCGCGTGCTGCCGAACGGCCAGGAGTGCGGCAACTCGATCCTCGACATCGACTGCCCGCCGGGCATGGGCGAAGGCACGGGCGCGGGCCTGGTCATCGACTCCAACCTGATCCTCGGCAACAGCGCCGAGGACGGCAGCGGTGGCGGCCTGCGCCTGCGCCAGACCAACGGCACCGAGATGGCGTCGTTCCTGACCAACCCGGCCATGTGGTACGGAATCACGGTCACGAACAACATCATCGTCAACAACGTCGCGGGCTGGGACGGCGGCGGCATCTCGCTGCAGGACTCGTTCAAGACCCAGGTCGTCAACAACACGATCGCCTCGAACGACACCACGGCCTCGGCCGGCGTGCTCTTCAAGTCGCTCGGTGCGGTCAATGCCGCGTCCCCGCCGCCGGGTTGCATCCCGACGCCGGATCCGCTGCAGCCGCAGGTACCGGGGTGCCTGGACAACAACGGTCCGCACATCCCGCAGCCGGCAGGCCTCGTGACGATGCAGAACACGCCGAACATGATGGCGCAGTTCACCGGTGACGTGGTCTGCCCGGCCGGCTTCGGCTACGGCGATGCCAACGACTCGCCGGCGTCGCTCAAGAACGGCCGGTGCGTGCTGGTCAGCCTGCCGCGGATCGTCAACGACATCTTCTGGCAGAACCGCGCGTTCCACGTCGAGATCGTCGACAGCAACGGCAACCCGATCGCGTCGACGCCGTCGACGCCGACCGGGACGGGCCTGTACTCGCACCAGAACATCGTCGCGCTGCTGCCCTACCTCGTGTACGGCACGACGAAGGGCATCCAGCAGACGACCGGCCAGTGCGGCACGACGTCCGACGGCTCGCAGCTCTACTGGGATCTCGGCGTGCGGATGGACGCCCTGCCGGATGTCAGCGGCCACAACCTGGTGTTCAACGCGGCGACCGTGGGCACGACCTACGGCGTCACGGCGGGCGTCAACCCGGCCGACAGCGGTCCGGTGGCGCTCGCGACCCGGCACACGCTCTTGACCGACAACCTCAACCTGCTGAACGTGAACGGCATCAACAGCTTCTACCCGGACGGCACCACGCACTCCGGCGTCGTGCCGGTCAACGGGCAGTACTGCAACGGCGCGCGCGTGCCGCCGGAGAACTGTGCCGCCTCGCAGCAGGGTGCTAACAACATCGGCATGTGCAAGGGCTTCTTCACGCCGGCCGGCCAGTCGGAGACCGCGGGCGTGTCGACGCCGTTCGTCTTCAACGGCATCGCCGCCAGCGCGACGGTCGACGAGGGCAATAACTGGATCAACATGACCTACGGCCCGCTCTCGCTGGCCCGTCCGGTCATCGCGGCCGGCACGACGCCGACCGAGCTGTTGATCGCGAGCGGCACTGTCGGCGCTCCGGTGGCTGCCTATACGCTGGCCGCGAACTCGGCGGCGATCTTCGCCGGCAACGGTGACGCGGCGCCCGCGACCGACTTCTTCGGTCAGAAGCGCCCGGCCACCAACCCGTCGATCGGTGCGGTCGAGTACGTGCTTCCGCCGCCGACGCTGACGGCGATCGCGCCGAACCAGGGATCGCCGAACACCGTCGTGCAGGTGACCCTGACCGGCACGAACTTCGCGCCCGGCTCGACGGTCGCGGTGGGCGGTGCGGGTGGCGTCACGGTCAGCAACGTGACCTACGTCAACCTGACCACGCTGACGGCGACCTTCACGATCGCGCAGACCGCGACGGCGGGTGACCGGCCGGTGACGGTGACGACGTCGGGCGGCACCTCGGGTTCGCAGACGTTCACGGTCGTCATCATCCCGAACGCGGTGCTGACCTCGGTCTCGCCGACCTCGGGCTTCCGCGGCCAGACCGTGGCGGTGACGCTGACCGGCCAGAACTTCACGCCGACCGGCACAACGGTCGCGGTGGGAGGTGCCGGTGTCACGGTGTCGAACGTCACGGTGGTGAACCCGACGACGGCCACGGCGACGTTCACGATCGGCAACCAGGCGGCCCTCGGGGCGCGCTCGGTGACGCTCGCGAACCTGAACGGGGTCGGCGCGACGCTCGGCAACGCGTTCACGGTCACCCTGCCGCCGCCGCCGGCGCTGTCCGGGATCAATCCGGTCAACGCACAGCGCGGATCGGCCTACCAGGTCACGCTGACGGGCTCGAACCTGGGCTTCGTCAACGCGATCAACGTGTCGGGCACGGGTGTCACGGTCTCCGGCATCACGCCGGCCGCCAACGGCACGTCGGTCACCGCCACGTTCACGATCGCGGCGAACGCCAACACGACGGCCCGCAACGTGACGGTGACCGACAGCTTCAACCAGACCAGCGGCCCGATCACCTTCACGGTGCTCGGACCGGTGCCGACGATCACCGGGATCAGCCCGGCGAGCGGCATCCGTGGTCAGCTGTCGCGGGTGACGATCACCGGATCCAACCTGACTGGCGCCAACAACAACAACGTGACGGTCACGGGCGGTGGCATCACCGTCTCGGGCGTCACGGTAAGCCCGGACGGGACGACGCTGAACGCGAACTTCAACGTCTCGACCAACACCCCCGTCGGTCCGCAGACCGTCCGGGTGACCATCGGCGGCCAGCTGGCGACGACGACGTTCACGGTCAACCGGCCGACGCTGACGGGGATCTCCCCGACGAGCGCCGCGCGCCCGACGGCGGGCAACCCGCCGGTGCAGGTGACGGTCACCTTCTCCGGCAGTGCTCTAAGCGGGACGACCGGGGTCGCCGGACTGGGTGGCACGGGCATCACCGTGGTGACCGGATCGCTGACGGTCGTCAACGACTCGACCGTCACGGCGACGCTCAACATCCCGAGCACGGTGTCCCGCCGGGGCTACCCGCTCCGGCTGAACAGCCCGGGCGGCGTCCAGACGACCGGGCCGCAGACGTTCACGGTCAACTGACAGGCACGTCACGAAACGGGGGGCTGGCACTCTGCCAGCCCCTTTTTTTTGGGTAGGATCGGGGTCCGGAGCAACG
>CAIMCI010000385.1 GCA_903839465.1 uncultured Pseudomonadota bacterium | reverse complement strand
GGCAGCAGGTTGTAGGCCTGGAAGATGAAGCCGACGTGGCGCGCGCGCCAGCGCGCGAGATCGGCATCGCTCAGGCGGTCGATCGGCAGGCCGTCGACCTCGATGCTGCCGGCCGTCGGCCGGTCGAGCCCGCCGATCAGGTTCAGGAGCGTGCTCTTGCCGGACCCCGACGGCCCCATCAGCGCCACGAAGTCGCCGCGCGCCACGTCGAGGTCGAGCCCGGCGAGCACGGTCAGCGTCTCGCCGGCACGCTGGTAGGATTTGCCGAGGCCGCGGATGCGGACCAGGACCTCGTCGGTCACGGCGCCGCGTCCGGCACGGCGACCTTCTGGCCGTCGTGCAGGTCGGCCGGGCCCTTGACGACGACCCGTTCGCCCGGCTTCAGCCCCGAGACGATGCCGACCGTATCGCCCTGGCGCGCGCCGACGACGACCGTTCGCGTCTCGATGACGCCGCGGCTAACGACCCGCACGCGCGCCGCGGCGCCCTCGCCGCTGACCGCCGGGAACGGCACGAGCGCCACCGGCCGCACGCCGGTATCGGCCACCGACTCGTCGAGGAAGCGCACCTTGACGCCCATGTCGGGCAGGATGCGCGGCTCCAGCCCGTCGATGCCGATGCGGACCTTGACGGTCGCCTTCTGGCGGTCGGCGGCCGGCACGATCGCGATCACGTGCGCCGGTATCGTCCAGTCGGGATAGGCATCGAGGGTGGCCTCGGCCGCCTGGCCGGCGCGGACGCGCTGGATGTAGGCCTCGTTGACGTCGACCTCGATCTCGCGCGAGGTCATGTCGACGACGGTGGCGATTCCCGTGCGGGTGAACCCGCCGCCGGCCGAGATCGGCGAGACCATCTCGCCGGGCTGCGCGTCGCGGGAGATCACGACCCCGGCGAAGGGCGCACGGATCACGAGGTCATCGAGGTCCTGGCGGCGGGCGGCGACCCCGGCCTCGGCCACCGCGACCTCGGCGCCGCTCGCCGCGAGGCGCGCGCGCAGGGCCTCGACGTCGGCGCGTGAGGTGTCGAGCGCGCTCTGCGAGACGAGGTGCGCGCCGATCAGTTCCTGGTTGCGGGCCAGCATCCGTTCGGCATCGGCGAGCCGCACGCGGATTTCGGCGAGTGCCCGGCGCGCCGACTCCACCTGGCTCGCCGCCACCGCGTAGGCCCGGGTCGCGGTCGTCGCATCGAGCCGTGCCAGGACCTCGCCGCGGGCAACGCTGCGGCCCTCCTCGGTGAGCACCTCGACGACCCGCCCCGTGACCTTGGAGGCGACGGTCGCCGTGCGCCGGGCGACGACGTAGCCCGAGGCGTTCAGGATCGCCACCCGACCCGAGCCGCTCGGCGCCTCGGCGAGGCCGGTCTCGACCACCGGCGGCTTGCGGCCGAGGACGGCGAGCGCGGCGACGACCAGGAGCGCCGGCACCAGCAGCAGGAGCCAGCGCCGCGGCGAGCGCCAGCCACCGCCGGACGGCGCTTCGCGGCTGATCTTCAGGCTGTCCAGGGCATCGTGATCGAGAGGCATCGCCGAACTCCGGAGGGGGCGCACAACACGCCCGCAACGCTACCATAGGGCCATGCACCCAGTGCCCCTGGTCGACATCGGCATCAACCTGACCCACGACAGCTTCGATCGCGACCGCGCCGAGGTGCTCGTGCGGGCGGCGGCCGCGGGTGTGACGACCCTCATCGTCACCGGCGCCGACCTGCCAGGCTCGCGCGCCGCGGCCGGACTTGCGACCGACGGGCCGGTGCTCTGCCGCGCGACGGCGGGCATCCATCCGCACCACGCCCTGTCCTGCGACGCCGCCGCACTCGCCGACCTCGAGTCCCTCGCCCGCGACCCGGCGGTCGTCGCCGTCGGCGAGTGCGGGCTCGACTACTACCGGATGCTCGCCCCGCGCAGTGCCCAGCTCGACGCCTTCCGGGCCCAGGTCGAACTCGCGATCCGGGTCGGCAAGCCGCTCTTCCTGCACTGCCGGGACGCGCATGCCGACTTCATCGAAGTCCTCGCCGGCTACGGCGCGGCCCGGCCGCCCGCGGTCGTCCACTGCTTCACCGGCAGCCTCGCCGAGGTCGAGGCGTGCCTGGCGCTCGGCCTCCACGTCGGGCTGACCGGCTGGATCTGCGACGAACGGCGCGGCCGGCACCTCAACGAGGTGGCCCGGGCGATACCGGCCGGGCGCCTCCTGATCGAGACCGACGGGCCCTACCTCCTGCCCCGCGACCTGCCGGAGCGGCCGCGCGACCGGCGCAACGAGCCCGTCTTCCTGCCACACATCCTGCGCGCGGTCGCGGCAGCCCGCGGCGAGCCCGCCGACGAGCTCGCGGCCACCACGACGGCCGCGGCGCGCAGGCTGTTCGGCCTGCCGGAGCCGACACCGGCCGGTCATTCAATTTGAATGTTGATTATTCAATTTGCGTCTAATCGTCTGATAAATAGACACTACCTTAATCTCATGTATTGGATTAACTGCGAGAACCCGGGCCGCTGCCCGACTGCCGGCGGCCGCCACCGTCGCCCCCGCCCGAGGACGCTGCCATGACCGACCTGCCGATCCGACCCCTGATCGAGCGCGAGTGGCGCGAGTCGATCGTGCCGACCTTGAGCACCTACATCGCGATCCCGAACCGCTCGCCGCTGTTCGACCCGGACTGGGCGAAGGCCGGCCACATGCAGCGGGCGGTCGAACTCCTCGCCGGCTGGTGCCGCCGCCAGCCGCTCAAGGACCTGCGCGTCGAGGTGCTCGCCCTGCCCGGCCGGACGCCGACCCTGCTCGTCGAGATCCCGGGCAGCGCACCCGGTCATGTACTGCTTTACGGGCATTACGACAAGCAGCCCGAGTTCACCGGCTGGGAGCCGGGCCTCGCGCCGTGGACGCCGGTCCGGCGCGGCGAGCGCCTCTACGGCCGCGGCGGCGCCGACGACGGCTACGCGGTCTTCGCGAGCCTGCTCGCGATCCGCGCGCTCGAGGAGGCCGGCGTGGCGCACGCCCGCTGCACGATCCTCATCGAGGGCAGCGAGGAAAGCGGCAGCATCGACCTGCCGGCGTACGTCGAGCACCTGGGCGAGCGCCTCGGCAGCCCCGACCTCGTCGTCTGCCTGGACGCCGAGTGCGGCAACTACGACCAGCTGTGGCTGACCACGAGCCTGCGCGGCAACCTGACCGGGACGCTGGAGGTCGCGGTCCTGAGCGAGGGCGTGCATTCCGGCATGGGCACGGGCATCGCGCCCTCGGCGATCCGCCTGGCGCGCGGCCTCCTCGACCGCCTGGAGGACGCGACGACCGGCGATATGCGCCTCGAGGACCTGTACGTGCCGGTGCCGGCCGAGCGGCGCCGCGAGGCACTCGCCACCGGCGCGCTGCTCGGCGCCGGGGTCGCCGGCAAGCTGCCGTTCCTGCCGGGCGTGCGGCCGCTCAGCGACTCGGCCGCGGAACTCCTGATCAACTCGACCTGGAAGCCGACCCTGGCCGTGACCGGGGCCGATGGCCTGCCGGCGGTGCGTGACGCCGGCAACGTGCTCCTGCCCCGCGTCGCCCTCAAGCTGTCGCTGCGCCTGCCGCCGACGCTCGGGGCCAGCGCCGCCGCGGCGCGCGTCAAGGCGGTGCTGGAGGCGCACCCGCCGGGCGGCGCGGCCGTCAGCTTTCGCGTCGAGTCGGCGCTCGGTGGCTGGCACGCGCGGCCCACCCCGGCCTGGCTCGAGGCCGCGCTCGAGTCGGCCTCGGCCGCGTGGTTCGGGGCGCCGCTGATGCGCATGGGCACCGGTGGCAGCATCCCGTTCATCGGTTTTCTGGCCGCGCGCTATCCCGACACCGACCTGCTGGTCACGGGCGTGCTCGGACCGCACTCGAACGCGCACGGCCCGAACGAGTTCCTGCACCTGCCGACCGCCGAGAAACTGACCGGCTGCGTGGCGACCGTGCTCGCCCGGCACGCGAGCCGCTGACCCGGCGGGTGGGCGGATCGGGCAACCGGGCCGGGAATCGGGCCGGTGGTCCTGCCTTCGCCGCCTCAGCGGCGGCGCAGCGGGCTCGGGCTTGAGGCCGCGCGGATGCGCTCGAAAGCCTCGCGGTGCCGCTCGGCGAGCGCGCTGGCCGTCGCCCGGTCGCCGTGCTCGAACTCGATGCCCAGCGAATCGAGCCGCGTCACGAGCGGCGGGTGCCCCTTCGGGAAACTCGCCCGGGACGTGAAGACGACGCGTCCCTGCACCGGTACGCCGTCGCCGGCCAGCTGGCGCACGACCGCCACCCGGTCGTAGAGGGGACCGAGCGGGTTGGCGAAGGTCGTCCGGCGCTGCTTGTCCATGACCGTCCACTCCGTCATCTGCTCGCTGCCGAACACGAGCCCGGCCAGGTCGCGCAGGTCCACGACGACGAGGCCCGCGGCGCTCAGGAGCAGGAAATCGACGTGGAACCAGCCGCCGCTGCCGTCCGGCAGGAGGACGTCCTGCAGGCGGTCCTCGGAGACGGCGCGAAAGCGCTCGGCGAGGTCGCGCCGCGCGCGGTAGCGCCGGTAGCTGACGAGGCCCGCCGCCGTCGCGCCGGCCACCAGCACCGCGCCGACGAGGAAGGCCGCCAGCCACCACCAGTCATCGGTGGTCACAACAGGGCCCGGGCGAGCGCCGCCTCGGTCGGTGCGATGACCGTCGAGCGGCGCGGCAGTTCGAGGAGCGCGGCGAGCGCCGGCGGCACCGGCACGGTCAGGTCGAGCAGAGGTTCCACCGTTTCCGGGAACTTCGCCGGATGCGCCGTGCCGACCAGCACCCACGGGCCGGCCGCACGCTCGCGCTCGGGCAGGCGCTGGTAGGCCTCGGCACCGACCGCCGTGTGCGGGCACCAGACTTCGCCGTAGGTCCGGTAGTCGCTGACGATCCGCGCGGCGATGACCGCGTCGTCGACCCAGTCGGCGGCGACGAAGGACCTGAGTTCGGCCAGGTCCGGGACCAGATCGCGCAGGCGCTCCATGTTGCTCGGGTTGCCGACGTCCATCGCCGAGGCGATGGTCGCGACACTGGCCCGCGGCGACCACTCGCCGCGCTCGAAGTAATCGGGCACCGTGCGGTTGCGGTTGTGGGCGAGCAGCAGCCGGCCGATCGGCAGGCCGACGCGGCGCGCCCAGATGCAGGCGAGCGCGTTGCCGAGGTTGCCGGAGGGGATCACGAAGTTGGCCGGTTGGCCGGTGCGCCGGTAGACGCTCAGCGAGGCCTGCGCGTAGTAGGAAGCCTGCGGCAGCAGCCGGCCGAGGTTGATGCTGTTGGCCGAGGACAGCTCGAAGCGCGCGTTGAGCGCGGGATCCGTGAAGGCCGCCTTCACCAGCCGCTGGCAGTCGTCGAAGCTGCCCTCGACCGACAGCGCGCGCACGTTGCCGTCCCAGCAGGTCAGCTGCGCTTCCTGGCGCGGCGAGACCCGGCCCTTCGGGAACAGCACGATCACCTGCGTTCCGGGCCGGCCGTGGAAGGCACCGGCGACCGCGCCACCGGTATCGCCCGAGGTCGCGACCAGGATCGTCAGCGGCCGCTCGGCGCCCGGGTGCAGGCGGGACAGTGCTGCGGCGAGGAAGCGGGCGCCGAAGTCCTTGAACGCCGCGGTCGGGCCGTGGAAGAGTTCGAGTACCGACAGGTCGTCGGGCGCCGCGAGCGGCTTCAGCGGCACGGGAAAGTCGAAGGCCTCGCCCGTGATGGCGCCGAGCTCCCCGGCCAGCACGTCGCCGGCGAAGAACGGGGTCAGCAGCCGCTCCGCGATCGCCGGCAGCCCGGTCAGGCCGGCGAAGTCCGCGGCATCCGCCGCGGGGAAGCGGTCGGGCACGTACAGGCCGCCGTCGTCGGCGAGCCCGCGGCGCAGGGCGTCGGCGAGGCGGACATCGGCGTCCCCGCCGCGCGTGCTGTGGTAGCGCATCGGTCCCGCGCTCACGCGATCACCCGCGCGCCGCCGCTGCCGATCTGGGAGATCCACTGGTCGGCCTCGAGGCCGTGGGCCCGGAACGCCGCCACCATGCCGTCGCGGATCGCGACCGCCGCCGGCTCCTCGCACCAGGCGAACACGGTCGGCCCCGCGCCCGAGATCGAGCAGCCGATCGCGCCGGCGTCCATGGCCGCCTTCTGCACCGCGGCGAAACCCGGGATCAGCGCCTGGCGCTGCGGCTCGATGACGACGTCGGCGAAGGCATCGCGCAGCATCGCGATGTCGTCGGTATAGCAGCCGGAGATGAAACCGGCGAGGTTCGCGCACTGCCAGACGACGTCGGACAGCGCCACCTTGTCGCTTAAGATCCGCCGCGCTTCCTTGGTCGACAGGAACATGTGCGGATGCACGAGCACGCAGCGCACCGTGGCCGGGACCGGGATCTGCTTGGTGCGCGGGTGGTCGATGCCCACCGTGAGCACGAGGCCGCCGAACAGGCTCGGCGCGATGTTGTCGACGTGCACGGAGCCCGACGCGACCGCCTCGCCCTGCATCGCGTACTTCAGGAGCTCGAGCTTCGGCAGCGGCGCCGGCAGGAGCGCGTTGCCGGCCACGACGGCGGCGACCGCCGAGGCCGCCGACCCGCCCAGTCCCGAGCCGAGCGGGATGCCCTTCTCGATCTCGACGTCCATCCCGAAGTCGAGGTCGAGCGTCTCGGCCATCGCGAGGAGCGCCCGACCCGCCGTGTTGCGCTCGGCCTCGAGCGGCAGGGCTTCGCTGGTGCCGGTGATCGCCCGGATGCGCACGCCGCGCTCCGTGGAGCGGGTGATGCGCACCCGATCACCGATCGCCTCGACCGTGTGGCCGAGGATGTCGAAGCCGACGCCGACGTTGCCGACGGTCGCGGGAGCAAAGGCGGTAACCACGTCTGTCAAGATACCCTTCCTACTAGGTTCTGCGCCGGCTACCCGGCGCCGGTCAATGGGCGTCCGGGCACCTCACCGCCTCAGGTACGCGCGCCGAGATAGGCGCACAGCCGCAGGAGATCGGCGAACACGCCACCCGCGGTCACTTCCGGTCCGGCGCCCGGCCCCTGCACGATCAGCGGGTTCTCGCTGTACCGGCTGGTCGTGTAGCGCACTACGTTATCAGTCAGGGCGATGTTCGCGAAAGCGTGCCGCCGGTCGAAGGCCGTCAGGCCGACGCTGGCGCGGCCGGAGGACTCGACCCGGCCGACGTAGCGCAGCACCTTGCCGTCGCGGGCGGCGGCGGCGACGCGCGAGGCGATCTCGGCATCGTAGGCCGGCAGCTGGTCGAGGAACTCCTCGGCGCTCAGGCCCGCGAGGCTCGCCGGCACGAGGCTTTCGACGTCGACGTCCGAGAGCTCGAGCTTAAGTCCCATCTCCCGGCCGAGGATGATCAGCTTGCGGGCGACGTCCGTGCCGGACAGGTCGTCGCGCGGATCGGGCTCGGTGTAGCCCTTGGCCTTGGCGGCACGGACGATCGAGGAGAACGGCTCCGTGCCGTCGTAGACGTTGAAGAGATAGGCGAGCGTGCCGGAGAAGATGCCGTCGACCGACTTTACCTCGTCACCGGTCTCGCGCAGGTCGGCGAGCGTGCGGATGACCGGCAGCCCGGCACCGACCGTCGCCTCGTAGAGGTAGTGCGAGCCGATCTCGCGACCGGCCCGGCGCAGCGCCGAGTAGCGCGCGTACGGACCGCTGTTGGCGCGCTTGTTCGGCGTCACGACATGGATGCCGGCGCGCAGCCACTCCTCGTAGCGGGCGGCGACATCGCTGCTCGCCGTGCAGTCGACGATGACCGCGTGCGGCAGGTGGTCGGCGTTGACGTGGGCGACGAAGGCATCGATGTCGGCCGGCACGCCGCGCGCCGCCTCGGCCGCCGCCCAGCTGTCGAGGGGCAGCGCGCGGTCATCGAGGACCATGCGCCGGCTGCCCATGATGCCGCGCACCCGAAGGTCGACGTTCAGCTCGCCCGCGAGACGCGCGAGCTGGCTGTCGATCTGCGCCAGCAGCGAGCGGCCGACGATGCCGGGCCCGATCACCCCGATCGAGAGCGTGTGCGGCGAGAGGTAGAACGCCGAGTGCACGGCGCGCAGCGCGCGCGAGGACTGGCGGCCGTCGACGACCACGGAGATGTTGCGTTCGGAGGCGCCCTGGGCGATCGCGCGGACGTTGACCGCGGCGTCGGCCAGCGCGGCGAAGAGCTTGCCGGCCACGCCCGGCGTGCCGGCCATGCCGTCGCCGACCACCGCCAGGATCGAGCTGCCGGAGGCCACCGCCACGCTCTGGATCTGCCCCTCCCTGAGCTCGGCCTCGAAAGCCCGCCGCACCACCTGCTCGGCACGGCTCGCCTCGCGTTCGGGCACCGCGAAGCAGATCGAGTGCTCGCTCGAGGCCTGGCTGATCAGGATGACCGATATGCCCGCATCGCGCAGCGCGCCAAAGAGGCGCTGCGCGGCGCCCGGCACGCCGATCATGCCCGCACCCTCGAGGTTGAGGAGCGCCACGTCGTCGATCGTCGTGATGCCCTTGACGGCCAGCTGCGAGCTGGAGGCGGCGGTGATCACGGTGCCGGCCTCGGCCGGCGCGAAGGTGTTCTTGATCCAGATCGGGATCTGGCGGCGCACGGCCGGCGCCATGGTCTGCGGGTGGATGACCTTGGCGCCGAAATAGGCGAGTTCCATGGCCTCGTGGTAGGACAGCGAGTCGATGATCTTCGCGTCAGGCACGCGCCGCGGGTCGGCCGACAGCACGCCGTTGACGTCGGTCCAGATCACGATCTCCTCGGCATCGAGCAGCGCACCGAAGATCGAGCCCGAGTAGTCGCTGCCGTTGCGGCCGAGCGTGGTCGGCACGCCGCGGGCATCGGCGGCGATGAAGCCGGTGATGACCAGCACGCCCGCGAAATCGGCCGGGACGCCGGCGGCGAGCCTGGCCGAGGAGGTCGGCCACTGGACCACCGGGCCGAGCGTGCCCCACTCGACGACCAGCACCTCGCGCGCGTCCAGCCACTGCACGGCGCCGCGGACCTTGCCACGACCGGCAAGCATCGCCGCGAAGAGCCGGGTCGACCAGATTTCGCCGTAGCCGGAGACCACGTCGCGGATGGTCTGCGCCGCCGAGCGCACGAGGCGAACCGCATGCAGCACGCCGAGGATGTCCTGGCAGTCGGCCTTCAGGCGGGCGACGTAGGCCTCGGCGTCGGCCTCGCCGAGGACGGCCCGCGCGATGGTCGTGTGCCGCTCGATCAGGGCCTCGACGCCGGCGCGGTACGCGTCGTCGTTGGACTCGGCGGCGCTGACGAGGGCGAGCAGCGCGTCGGTCACGCCACGGCAGGCCGAGAGCACGACCCCGCGCACCGGGTGCGGGTCGGATTCGATGATCGCGGCCACCCGGTGGAAGCAGTCGGCGTCGGCGACGGACGAGCCGCCGAACTTGTGGACTATACGGCCGGACTTACCGGCATTCGGGTTCGCCGACATGCGCAATTCCTTGAGGTACCTGTAGTGCGGCGCACAATGTAGCCTTCGGCCCGAAGGGCGGGCAACCCGAACGTCGCACGGCCCGGCCCGTTCAGCCGGTCCGCCGGGCGTGCCAGCGGCGCAGCCAGCCGCTCATGCCGGGCAGTCCGAGCAGCCCGACCAGGCCGCGGACGAGGACGCGGCCGGCGAGCCCCGGCCGGAACCGGCGGTCGAGCGTCTCATAGAAGTGTGGCAGCGGTTCGTGCAGCCACCAGGCGTCGGCCTCCGCGGCGCCGTCGATGCCACCGAGGCGCAGCGAGACGATGGCCCGGCCGCCCGGTCCGGCGGGCCGGACTTCCTCGAGCACGAGGTCCTCGCCGTCGTCCGGCAGCGGCGTCAGGGCGAGGAAGCCGCGCACGATGAGCGTCTGGCCGGACCCCACGGCGCGGAACTGCACGGTGCCGCGCGTTTCAGGGTAGACCCGGCGCACGGCGCCCGACAGGCGCACGAGGCTCATCGCGGCGCGCGCGTCGGCCGTGAGCCGCGCGGCGGCGCGGCCTTGCCGGTCACGGCCGGGCG
>CAIMCI010000384.1 GCA_903839465.1 uncultured Pseudomonadota bacterium | reverse complement strand
TCGCCCCGCACCCACGCCGTGCAGTTCATCGGCTCCATGCAGGCGTGTGCGAGGTACGGTGCCTCGTAGAGCGCCTCGACGGTGCCCCGGGCGCCGGCGACCGCCGCCTGCGGCGTGCCCTTTTCCAGCGCAACGGCCGCGGCCTGGTCGGCCGCGGCGGTGAGCGCCGTGCTGATTCCTGCCGAGGAGAGCTTCGCGTGCTCACCGAGATCCCACTGGACGGCGAGGAGATCGCGGCCGCGCTTGGCAGCCCAGAAGCCGTCGGCGATGACGGCAACACCGCTCGGTACGGTCAGGACGTCGATGACGCCCTTCACGGCCCGCGCCTTGCTGTCATCGAGGCTCGCGACCTTGGCGCCCGGCAGCGGCGCACGGGCCATGACCGCGACCTTGAGGCCGGGCACGTCGGCATCGAGCCCAAAGCGGGCCGACCCGTTGACCTTGGCTGCCGTGTCGAGGCGGTGCAGCGGCTGGCCGAGGAGCCGGAACTCCGCCGGGTCCTTGAGCTTCGCAGCGGCGGGCACGGGCTGGGTCGCCGCGGCCGCCACGAGATCGCCGTAGGCGAGCTTGCGGCCGTCGGCGGCGATGACCTCGCCCTTGGCGGTCTTCAGGGTCGACGGGTCGACCTTCCACTGCTGGGCGGCCGCGGCGACGAGCATGGCGCGCGCGGTGGCACCCGCCTTGCGCATCGGTTCCCACCAGGCGCGCACGGTCGTGCTGCCGCCGGTGCCCTGCATGCCGAAGGCGGGATTGTTGTAGACGGGATCGGTCGGCGCCTGCTCGACGCTGACCGTCGCCCAGTCGGCGTCGAGTTCCTCGGCGACGAGCATCGGGATCGCGGTCAGCACGCCCTGGCCCATCTCGACGGCCGGACAGATCACGGTGACCCGCCCGTCGGCCGTGATGCGCAGGAAGGCGTTCGGCGCGAAGGGCGCGGCGGCAGGGGCTGCCAGCACCCGGCCGACGCCCTCGCCGACCGTGATGCCGATGACGAGCGCGGCGGCGGCACCGGACTTCAGGAACGCGCGACGGGACTGTCCCTGGCCGTTGTCGAGATCGTCGGTGACGGCGTTCATGCGCCACCTCCGTGGGCGAGGCTGCCGGCAGCGTCCTTGATGGCAGCCCGGATCTGGTTGTAGGTGCCGCAACGGCAGAGGTTGCCGCTCATGGCGGCATCAATGTCCGCATCCGTCGGCTTCGGTTTCTCGGCGAGGAGCGCCGAGGCGCTCATCAGCTGGCCGGACTGGCAGTAGCCGCACTGCGGCACGTCATGCTGGGTCCAGGCGGCCTGCAGGGCCTTGCCGATCCGCGACTCGCCGAGCGCCTCGATGGTCGTGACCTTGCGGCCGGCGGCGGCCGAGACCGGGGTCGAGCAGGACCGCACCGGCGTGCCGTCAAGGTGCACCGTGCAGGCGCCGCACAGCGCCATGCCACAGCCGAATTTGGTGCCGGTCAGCTTGAGCACATCGCGCAACGCCCAGAGGAGCGGCATCTCGGGGTCGGCGTCGACGGCGACGGACTTGCCGTTGAGGGATAGCTGGATCATGGCGTTCTCCGGTCGTCAGCCCGCGGATGGGGCAACGATAAGGGTGGAATCGTAACGCAAACCCGTGACAGCGCCGAGTAAAGTCGATCGCCAAGGGGCCGGTCCAGTACCGGCGCGCGCGGTTGCGGTCAGGTGGCCGGCGGGGGCGGCGGATTCACGAGCTCGAGCCCGTGACCGTTAGGGCCGCGCTCGCGCAGCCAGAGGAGCACGACCGCGGTCAGTGCCGTCAGGCTCAGGAGCCCGAAGAACCAGAGCATCGTCGTGTAGCCGGCCGGATTCGCCGGGCCCGCGTGCGCCGCATCGGCTAGCCAGCCGGCGGCGTGATTCGACAGCGAAATCCCGATCGCCTGGATCAGCGTGATCAGACCGAGCGCCGTCCCGAGCCTGCGCGGCTCGACGATCAGCGTCGTCGACGGCCAGATGATCGCCGGGACCAGCGCCCAGCTGATGCCCATCAGCAGGGTCGACACCCACGGGCTCCAGTCGGTCAGGCCGAGCACGACCATCGTGATCGGCAGGAGCACCGTGCCGATCGTCAGGAGGAAGGCTCGGTGCCCGATCCGGTCGGCGAGGAGCCCGAAGATCGGCGTGGCGAACACGGCCGCGGCGAAGACCCCGGAATTCACCCGGCCGGCTTCCTGCAGGGTCAGGTGCTTGGCGTGCTGCAGGTACTCGACCGCGTAGGTCTGGCGGAACGGGAAGAACACGGCGGCGTAGAGCACGTGGAGACCGAGGATGTACCAGAAGGAGGCGTCGAACTGCAGCAGGCCCCGCCAGTCGAACGGCTCCCCCGCGGCGCGCCCCGCGGACTGCGCCACCGCCGGCCCCGGCCGGTGGCTGTCGAGGAACCAGAAGCCGAGCGCGGCAACGAGACCGAGCGCCGTGATGCCGGCGCCGAGCCACAGCGGCGGCTGCCAGCCGGCGTCATACAGCGACTTCGCCCAGGTCGAGGAGGTGTTGCACATGAACGAGCCGACGCGGGCGAGCGCGAGGAAGAGCGCCGTCGCGAGCGCGATGCCGCTGCGCGGAAACCACTGCGCGAGGCCGGCGACGAGCGCCATGAAGATGGCGCCCTCGCTGATGCCGAAGACGAAGCGCCCCGCCCACATCACCGAATAGGGCGTGCCGATCGCGGTCAGGACCGCGCCCCCGAGGCCGATGGCCGCGGTCCACAGCGCCATGCGCGCCGCGCCGAAGCGGTCGATCATGAAGCCGCCGATCAGCGCAAGCACCACGCTCGGGTAGTAGATCGCGGCGTTCAGGCTGCCGATGTCGGACTGGGAAAACCCGCGCTGCCGGTGCAGGAGGTCGGCCAGTTCGCCGATGACGTCCGACTCGTAGTAGGTGGCGAAGATGGCGAGTGCCGCCAGCGCCACGGCCCACCAGCGCAGGGGCGAGGTGCCGCGCAGGTCGTCCGGGGCGGCGGCGGGGACCGCGTGGCTCACCGAATCCGGGCGCCCTGGCGGACGAGTTCCTTCTGGACGGCGCCGATATCGAGCCGGTCGAACGGTTCATCGCGCTGCAGCGAGACGGCGGCAGCGACGCCCGCACCCTGGCCACCGACCGCGCAGCACATCATGTTGCGCGCCGAGGCATGGGAGATCTTGTCGCCGCCGATCGACCGGCCGGCGACCAGGAGGTTGCCGATCTTCTTCGGCAGCATCGCCCGGTACGGCACGTGCCAGTAGCGCCCCGTGGTCGGCAGGATCAGGACGCCATAGCCGTCGATGAACTCCGGGAAGATGCCTATCGCATCGTCGAAGCGCGCCTGGTTGCGCACGTCGTCACCGGTCAGGTTGTAGGCGGCATCGATCTTGCGGGTGTCGCGGATACCAAGCGTCATGCCGAAGTTGCGAAGCTTCGCGCCCGCGCAGCCCGGCATGTACTTGCGCAGCGCCTCCATCGCGTAGATGGCTTCCTGGCGACCCTGGATCTCGCCGCGCGTGAGATCGGCGGGATCGGTGCCGTCAATGTTCGGAATGTGCACGAGGTTGAGGTAGGTCAGGTCGCCCTGGTCGGTGACCGTGCCCCAGGTTCCGGCGATCGTCGTCAGGTGGGCGGGAATCAGGCCCTCCTCGACCGCCCTCTTGAACGGCTTGCGCAGGAACGGTGAGAACAGCGCATCTTCCTTGCCGGTGGTCTCGTAGTCCCACTCGCCGTTGCCACCCCAGTCCTTGTAGGTCTGCGGGTCGGCCTTGACCGCGTCCATGAAGCCCTGCTTGCTGACGCCGGACATCGAGAACATGACCGAGGCGGCGAGCAGCGTCTCCTTGGGCGGCTGGTTGTAGGGCGCACCCGCGCGCGCCGCGACGTCGGCATCGCCGGTCGCGTCGATGATGCGTTTGGCGAGGATCGCCTCGCGCCCGGCCTTGCTTTCGGTGATGACGCCGGTGACCGCGCCGTTCTCGACGATCGGTGCCACGAACATGCGGTGCAGGAGGGGCGTGATGCCCGCTTCCTCGACCAGCTTGTCGGCGACCCACTTGAACATCTCGGCATCGAGCGCGTGGCTCAGCGACTGCGGTTCCGGCATCGCCGCGCCCATGGCCTTGGCGCGCTCCTCGAACTCGATGCCGATGCCTTCGCAGTCGATCGTGTTCTCGTGCCGGTACCAGGCAAAGCCCTCGACGCCGACCTGGGTGATGTTGCCGCCGAAGCAGCCGTTGCGCTCGAGGAGCGCGGTCTTCGCGCCGGCACGGGCGGCCGCGAGCGCCGCAGCGAGCCCCCCCGGCCCGCTGCCGACAACGAGCACGTCGGTCTCCAGGATGACGTCGACGGAACGGGCGGGTTCGGCGATCTTCTTCAGCATGGCGGTTCCTCGGCGGCGCGCACGACGGGGCCGCACTCGCGGAATGCCGTCCAGCGCCGCCATCCTTGAGCTTTGTCCTGAACACCATGATAAGCCAGCGCGCCGCCGTCCGGAACGACCGTGCCGGACCGGCAGTCGGTACCCCCGGTATGCAATGGCGGCCGGTCCGCGACCGGGCCCGGTGGCGGGGGCCCGCGGATTGGGTGAAGATCCGGCGTCGCCCGCGCTGCGCGGTGCGGCCGCACTGCCGCCCCCAACTGCCACGGAGCACCGTCCATGGTCCTGCGCCCGCTCGTCGTCCTGTGCTCAGGTCTGTGCCTCTCGTTCGGTGCGGCCGCGGCCTCGCCGTCGTCCCTGCCGGCCGCCGCCCCGGCAAGCGTCGGCCTGTCCGTCGAGCGTCTCGGGCGCCTGGCGGCGCATTTCGAGGCCGAGACGAAGCGCGAGTACTCGGCCGGCTACGTGCTCATGG
>CAIMCI010000383.1 GCA_903839465.1 uncultured Pseudomonadota bacterium | reverse complement strand
GGACAAAAGGCAAAGAGATCAATCAGACGGAAGACGAATCCACTTAACCGAAGAAGAAATCTGTCTGAAGAACCGGGACCAGCTGTGTTCTCACCTTCGACGAATCGCTTCATAGCAATCTCACGTCGTGACGATAACCTGATCTTACCTAACCGCCCGCAAAATCAGGTGCGTTTTCACACGACCTAGACCCACTACGGACCCTCGGGAAGGTCTGCGTTTCCGGATTGCGCATCAAGGACCTCAGAGATCGGCAGTTAACCACAGTTTACATGCCGTAAACTATAGTATACATTTGCGGTATGCGTGAGGTTTTCAAGTCCGCGACTTTCGATGCGTGGCTGTCTCGCCTTAGGGATCGTCAGGCGCTAACGAGAATCGCTGCCCGTATCGATCGCCTTGCACTTGGTAATCCTGGTGACGTTAAGGCCGTCGGTTCCGGAGTAAGCGAGATGCGCATCGACTATGGACCAGGCTATCGCATTTACTTTACGCAACGTGGCTCGAGAATCGTTTTGCTGCTTTGCGGCGGTGACAAGCGCACGCAGGCTGCTGATATTGCGCTTGCCATCAAAATTGCCGCCGATTGGAAGGAATAAACCTATGGCGATCAAAAAGCAGGTCAAAGAGAAGTTCTCCCGTTATGACACCGCTGATTACCTCAGAAGTGAGGCGGACATGGTGGCTTACCTCGAAGCGTGCATGGACGAGGCCGGCGACGACCCAGCTTTCATTGCCGTCGCTCTCGGTAACATCGCCAGAGCATACGGGATGGTCCGACTGGCCAAGGACACGGGGCTTACCCGCGAAGGTTTGTACAAGGCGCTGTCCGCGGATGGCAATCCCAGCCTTGGGACAGTACTAAAGGTCGTACGCGCACTTGGAATGAAGCTGACTCCCCAAGTCGCCTCTTGAACCTATGCGGACGTTCGGGTACGTCCGCTCTTGGGTCCACAATCATTGCTACCGATTTCAGGAGATCTTTCCTATGAATTGCAATCGGACTGTGCACTGCCAGAGCTTGTACGTAGTTCCAACAAATGCCAAAGGCACTATCAGCCAAACAAACCAGGCGCGGTAGTGCATGTGTAGCGCCGCATAGTCGTGACGATTCACAATCAGCACCGTTATGCATGCCAAGAACGTGACCTCAAGGACCAGGTAGAAGCCAACCTCAAATAGCTGTCTCAGGTTCCTTTTCATTGCGAGCGGGATCGTTAAGGTCTCAAGTAGACGGTCGGCATTCCTGGGTTGTGGCCTTTCACGGAGGCCGCTTCCCTAATTTTCCGCGAGCACCTGCGATGCGAAATAGCAGCCGACAGCGACGCAGAGCAGCGCAAGTAGAGTCGTACGCTCAGTCGAAGTAATCTCGCCCCATTTCGGAAATTGAGGCCATGTTCTTCCCTGGCGATTTGCCGCGCGCATCAGAACAATATTTCCGCCAATTAACCAAACTAATCCACCGACAATCAGGAGCAATGTCGACATCGTTGTCCTTACGTCCGGAGTTGAATGCTAGACGACTAAGCCCAATGATCTGGGAGCGCTAAATCCGGACGAGCTTGGTGTATCTCACGAATGAGGCGGCGAATATCGTCAGCCAGAAAATGCTTCAGCGACACGTCGATAAAGGGACGTTCGAGGTTGGCGTGCTTAGTGTAGATCGCAATGCGACGCAGCGGACGCACACCCCTCCAACGCCCAATCGGGGATCCTACTTCGAGGCTCACTCGCTCGATGTCGCCAAGTTCAATCGTTATCGGTTGGGTTCCTGGGGCATGTTGGGTGATAGCGACGCCATTGAAGCGAATTCTATAGCGCCAATAAAAGGACGTAATGCCGAAGTATCCGCCGACGATTCCCACTGCAATTAGACCCATATCTCGCATTCTGAAGGCCATGGGATGTCGAAAGCACGTCCAAAGGAAAAGTGCTAGGACTGAGCCAAAGACGAGCCCGAGGCTCAGGAATGGCCCGGGATCGTGCCTAAGCGAGAAGGCGGGCTGAAATGTCATCGACGACATCTTGCTGTAGCGACACCGATCATTATTCCACTAACCGATGTAAGGCGACACCTGGCGCTTGTGGAGGCAGACAAGCGGCGTCTCGATATCGTCTGCCTGCTCCCTTGGCTCAATCACTATGCGGTTTTCTGTCGTCCAAGATCAGGAAAATGCAGCCCAGGGCGTCGCGCGCCCTGCTACTGCGCAACGTCCGCTTCCGGGCAGTCAGTTTGGCTATGTGGACGTCTGCTTCGGGGCCGTTAGCGGTCGGCCGACGCCGCGAGCCGTCCGAACAGCGGCTTTCACTTGCCGATGCAGAACGTACTGAAGATCGCGCCGAGGAGGTCGTCGCTCGACACCTGGCCCGTGAGTTCGCCGAGGGCGCCGCTAGCGAGCCTCAGTTCCTCGGCAACGAGTTCGCTCCCGCCGGCCCCCGCGAACGCCTGGCGGGCGAGCGCGAGGTGGCCCGCGGCCCGGGTCAGCGCCTCGACGTGCCGGGCGCGGGCGCTGAAGGTTCCCGTCGCGTCGTCGCCCGACCCGGCGAGCCCGGCAAGCCAGTGGACGAGCCGGTCGAGGCCCTCGCCGCTGACGCTGGACAGGCCGATAGCCCCCGGCGGTGCCGGAGCCCGATCGCATTTGGTGTAGACGACGGTTACCGGGGTGCCGGCCGGCAGTGCCGCGAGGTCATCCGCCACGGCCGCAACCGCCGCGGCATCCGCGGCGTCGACGAGGAAGAGGATGTGATCGGCGCGACGCATTTCGCGCTCGGCGCGGCGCATGCCCTCGGCCTCGATCACGCCCGGATCGGGACGAAGCCCGGCGGTGTCGATGAGTTCGAGCGCACAGCCGCCGAGGGCAACCGCTTCGCGCAGCACGTCGCGCGTGGTGCCGGGCTCGTCACTGACGATGGCCGCGTCGTGGCCGGACAGCCGGTTGAGCAGGCTCGACTTGCCGGCGTTTGGCCGGCCGGCGAGCACGACGACGGTGCCGTCGGTCAGGCGCCGGCCGCGCTCGGCCGAGGCCACGAGCGCGTTCACCTCGTCCAGGAGGGCGGCGAGCGCTGCCCCGATCCGCTCGCCGTCAACCGGTTCGATGTCCTCGTCCGCAAAGTCGATGCCGGCCTCGACCTCGACACGAAGCGCGAGGAGCGTCGCTGCGAGCGACCGCACGAGCGTGGAGAATTCGCCCGACAGGGAGCGGAGTGCGGCACGCGCCTGGGCGGCGGAGCCTGCCGCGATCAGGTCCGCCACGGCCTCCGCCCGGGCGAGATCCAGCCGGCCGTTGAGGAACGCGCGCTGCGAGAATTCACCGGGACCGGCGCGGCGGGCGCCCATGGCCAGTGCGGCGTCGAGGAGCGCACTCAGCACGACGGGGCCGCCGTGCGCCTGGAATTCGACGACGTCCTCGCCGGTGAAGGAATGCGGCGCCGAAAAGCAGAGCAGCAGGCCCTGGTCGATGGGCTCGCCCTCGGGGCTGCGGAAGGTGACGAACCGCGCCTGTCGCGGTGCCGGCAGCGGCCCGGCGACGCGGCTGGCAATCACGTGCGCGGCGGGCCCCGAGAGCCGCACGATGCCGATACCGGCCCGGCCGCTGGCCGTGGCCACCGCTGCGATCGTGTCGGAGACGGTGGCCATGGGCGGGGCCGCTAGCTGCGCGCCTTGTGGTTCTCGGCGGTGACGACCTTGTTGATGTGCCACTGTTGGATGATCGACAGGGTCGTGTTCGTGATCCAGTAGAGCACGAGGCCGGCCGGGAAGAAGGCCATGGTCGCCGTCATCACGAGCGGCATGAAGGCGAAGATCTTCGCCTGCATCGGGTCCGGCGGCGCCGGGTTCATCTTGAACTGGCCGAACATCGCCACGCCCATGATCGCCGGCAGCACGAAGTACGGATCGCGCGACGACAGGTCCTGGATCCACGCCGCGAACGGCGCCTGGCGCATATCGACGGTCTCGAGCAGCACCCAGTAGAAGGCGATGAAGACCGGGATCTGCAGCAGCATCGGCAGACAGCCGGCCACCGGATTGATCTTCTCGCGCTTGTACAGCTCCATCATCTGCTTGCCGAGCTCTTCGCGGTTGTCCTTGTAGCGCTCCTGCAGGTCCTTCATGCGCGGCTGCATGTTGCGCATGCGGGCCATCGACCGGCCGCTGTACTGCGCCGGGTAGTAGAGGATGAGCTTCAGGATCACGGTGACGAGGATGATCGCGACGCCCCAGTTGCCGACCAGCTTGTGGATGTTCGACAAGAGCCAGAAGAGCGGCTTGGCGAGCGGGGTCAAGACGACGCCGTAGTCGTTGGTGTAGGTCAGCGTCGGCGACACCGCCTCGAGTTCGTCCTTGAGCTTCGGGCCCGCGTAGAGCGTCGCGTGCAGCGCGGCGCTCGCGCCGGGCGCGACCGTGACCGGCGCGCCGAGCGCGCTGAACGCGTATTCGCCGTTCGTGAAGCCGAAACCGTACTGGAAGGGTTCGCTCGCCGGCGGCACGAAGGCGGCCACGAAGTGGTGCTGCATGGCGGCCGCCCAGCCCGCCGCGACCGGCTTGTCCGGCAGCTGGTCGGCGGCCGGCTTCGTCACGTCGAGCTTTTCGTACTTCGCGCCGGTGTACATCGCCGGACCGCGGTAGGCGTAGGTTTCCGGGTTCCACATCGAGCGCGACACCGCCTCGTAGTGGCGGATCAGTTCGCCGTACAGCGCGCCGGTCCACGGCGCCGTGCCGTCGTTCCTGACGTCGTAGCGGATGTCGATCGCGTAGTGGCCGCGATGGACCGTCAGCGTCTTGGTGACCGAGACGCCGTCGCGGCTCCAGGTGAACGGCACCTCGACGGTGTCCTTGCCCGGGCTCAGGCTGTAGTCGGTTGCCGGCGTGTCGTAGATCGCACCCGCGTCCGGGGCGGCCGAGCCGCGCGGCGCCGAGAGTCCCGACTGGAAGACGAAGCGACGTTCCGGCACCGAGCCGTCGAAGAGGCGAACCTTGAGCTCCGGCTGGTCCTTCTTCTGCGGGTAGCCAAGGAGGTCAGCGCGCACCACCTCGCCACCGCGGGTACTGAAGTCGAGGTCGAGCACGTCGGTACGCACGTGCACGAGTCTCGCCGGCACGGCCGCGCCCGCGGGCGCGGCGGGCGGTTCGGCGCCGGCGGTCGGCGCAGCACTGGCAGGCGTGGCGCCGG
>CAIMCI010000382.1 GCA_903839465.1 uncultured Pseudomonadota bacterium | reverse complement strand
GTCGCCTGTGCCATGGCCTCGGGCCTCCTTGCCCGCCTCACCGACGTCCTCGCCGGCACCGGCCTGCGCCTGCAGTCGGTGCAGCCGCAGCTGCAGGTCGCCTTCAATGCCTGGCGGCACCGGCTGCCGGCCGGGCACGCCTGGTTCGTCAGCGTCGACGACCAGTCGCTGTCGGCCGTGCACCTGGAGCGCGGCCACTGGGATCGGGTCCATTACGCGCGCGTCGCCGGCGACTGGACCACGGAGCTCGACCGGCTGCGCGCGCGCTCGCGCGCGGGACTCGCGGCTGACACCACCGAGCGCCTGTACGTCGATGCACCGCCGGCGCTGCGCAGCGATTCGTCCCGCCTCTACGGCACGGACGTCGAGTGGCTGGTCGAGGACGCGGCGCGGACGGCCGCCGTGCACTCGCTGACCCAGCTGAACCGGGTATCCGCGTGAGCCGGCCGGCGCGCCTGCGCATGGATTTCGTCGCCGCGTCCGGCGCGCCGCCGGCGCTCGGCATCCTCCTCTGCGCGGCCGGCGCCGTCCTTGCGCTCGCCATGGGCTACGGGTTCAGCTCGGCGCTCGGTGAGCGCAACCGGCTCGACGCCGAACTCGGCGGGCTCGCCCAGCCGCGCCGCAGCGCCGATCCCGCGCAGGCCAAGGTCGCGGCCGAGGCGCAGGCCGTCGAGCAGGAACTCGCGGTGCCGTGGACGGCGCTGCTCGCCAGTCTCGAGGAGGCGAGCCACGACCTCGAGGGCAAGGTGGCGCTCCTCCACGTCGAACCCGACCCGGTCAAGCACTCGGTCAAGGTCACCGCCGAGGTGCGCACGCTCGGCGACGGACTGCTGTACGTCAAGCGCCTGCAGCAAAGCCCGGTCCTGCGCTTCCCGATGCTGCAGAGCCACGAACGGCGCAAGGACGATCCGCAGCACCCGCTGCGCATCCAGGTCGACGCGGAGTGGCGGCCATGAGCGCAGCCCCGGTCAGCCCGCGCCCGGAGTCGCCACTGGCGCGGTTCATGACCCGCCTCGGTCGCGAATGGCTGCCCGGCATCGCCTGGCGGCTGGGCCACACCGGCCGGGTCGGCCTGGTCGGTGTCGGCCTGATCGCGGCCTCTGGCATTTTCTACGTCTCGACGCACCTGCCCGTGGTCCGTGAGGTCACGGCGCTGCGTGCCGATCTCGAGGCCGCGCGGACACAGGGCGGGCGCCGGCCGGTGAAGGCGGTGGGACCCGAATCGCACCTGCCGGCGCTGTCCGGCCGCAACGGCATGCCCGACCTCCTCGGCGTGATTCTCGCCAAAGCGACCGACGCACACCTCGAGCTCGACGCCGGCAAGTACGACGTGACGACGAGCAAGCTCGGCCGGATCACCCGCTACAAGGTGTCGCTGCCGGTCATCGGACCCTATCCCCAGGTGCGCCAGTTCCTGGACGCCACGCTCGGCGCGCTGCCGGCGGCGACGATCAGCGAGCTGTCGCTGGAGCGCAAGTCGGTGGCCGACCCCGTCGTCGAAGCCCAGGTACGGCTGAGCGTCTTCACGCGGAGCGAGCCGTGATGCGCCGCCAAGGGCCACGTTCGGCGGCTCCCGCCGCGCTGTGCGCGGCGATCCTCGGCGGCACGCTCATGGCCGCGGCGGTG
>CAIMCI010000381.1 GCA_903839465.1 uncultured Pseudomonadota bacterium | reverse complement strand
TCGGTTTGCCCAGCGTCAGGTTGTCGGCGATCGACCGGTAGAAAAGCCCCGCATCCTGGAAGACGACGCCGATGTTCCGGCGCAGCGAGTTCAGATCGACCGTGCGGATGTCGATGCCGTCGATCGTGATGCGACCGTCGCTCGGGTCGTAGACGCGATAGAGAAGGTTCAGGGCCGTCGTCTTGCCGGCGCCGGTCGGACCTACGATGGCGATTGTCGATCCGGCCGGGGCGCGGAAGTTGAGCGACTTGATCGCCGGATGCGCGGCGTCGTAGCCAAACGAGACGTTCTCGAAGACGACCTCGCCGCGGACGGTGCCCAGTTCCGGCATGCCCGGAACCTCGCGGATGGCCGGCGGCGTGTCGAGGACAGCGAAGAAGTCGCGCAGGGACGGCGTCTGGAAGAAGAGTCCCGAAATGAACGACGCAAACTGCTCGAGCCGGCCGATGAGGAGGTTGGCGAAGCCGACGAAGCTGACGATCGTACCGACGCTGACCTCGCCGCTGCCGTTGAGCGAAGCGCCCAGCGCGAAAATCGCCACGATGGTCAGGGTACTGGCCGTACGGTTGGCGACGCTCAGCCATGCCCAGCCGGTCAGCACCGGGTACTGGGCCTTCAGCACGCCGCCCATCATGGACCGCAGTTCCGCAACCTCGGACGCCACGCGGGTGAAGCTCTGCACAACCATGACATTGCCAAAGACATCGCTGGCACGCTCCGAAATGGCGTTGTGCAGGCGTTCCACCTCGTCCTGGGCCTTGCTGGTGCGCTGCATCGCAATGGCATTGAAAACCGAGAACGTCGTCATCAGGAGCAGCATCAGTACCGCGAGTTTCCAGTTCATCCGCAGGGCCAGCGGGATCATGACGACGATGGACAGCACCGTGACGAGGTGATCGCGGAAGAAGCCGAGCCAGATGCTGAACAGGTTGCTGCTGCCGCCGTGGAGGATCCTCAGCAGGCGGCCCGTGTGGTGCTCGCCGTGCCAGGACAAAGGCAGGGCAATCGCGTGCGCGAAGAAGTCACCGATGACGGCGAGGCGCCGGCGATGGGCCAGGCGATCGGCGTGCAGCGACACGAGGACGCTGGCCAGCACGCCGCCGAGGCCGATGGCCGTCCACAGCTGGATGTAGTGCCAGGCCTGGGCGTGGCCGTGGTCGGCGAGGGAGTCGACGACCTTGCCGAACAGCCACGGTTCCAGAAAATAGACCCCCGCCAGCGCGAGGTTCGCCAGTACCAGGACCCCGGACAGCCATTTTTCGGGCGCGAGCAGGCGGATGACCCGGACGTAGATCGACAGTATCGACATGGCCAAGGTGGAATCCTGCGGGCTGCGGTGGCTGTGCTACACCGCGTGACGACAACGCACAGGGAGCAGGTGCCCCGCGGTCGAGTTTGATCGAACCGCATCCTGCGTCGCAACACCACGGGGTCCCGCCGGCAGATCCGGCCCGCCGAAGCGCGGCGGGCGAGGGCGCTCAGGTGCGAAGGTAGCTCGCGCCGTTGACGTCGATGATGCTGCCGGTCATCGCCGGCGGGGCGTCCAGCGCGCAGAAGACCGCGGCTGCGGCGACTTCTTCCGGCTCGGCCACCCGGCCGAGCGGATGCTGGGCGAGGATTTCCTCGCCGCGCGGTCCCGAGAGGTAGCCGACGGCCATGTCCGTTCGCACCCAGCCCGGCGCGAGCGTGTAGACGTAGATGGCGTGCGGCGCGAGCGCCTTCGCCAGGGACTGGCCCAGCGAATTGAGGCCGGCCTTGCTCGCACCGTAGGCCGGAGCCTCGGGTTCGCCGCGAAAGGCGCCGCGGGAGGAGATGTTGACGATGCGCGCGCGGCCGATGGCGGTGGGCGGGCGGGCGATCATCGCCTGCGCCACCAGCATCGACAGGTTGGCAGGTCCCATCAGGTTGGTCGCGAGGGTACTCTGCCACGCGCCGCGCCAGTCCTCGTAGGTGGTCGAGAGGGGCGGATGGTCGGTGATCCCGGCGGCGTTGTTGACCAGGATGTCGATCGAGCCCGACTCCGCCAGCACGCTGTCGCACAGCGCCGCGCACTGGTCGGCGTCCCCGAGGTCGGCAGCGTAGTGACGGTGACCCGTGCCCGGCAGCAGGGCGATGGTCTCCAGGGCACCCCGCAGGTCCTGGCGGCTATGCACGGCGATGCGGATGCCGCGCCTGGCGAGTGCGATCGCAATTTCACGGCCGATGCCGCGAGATGCTCCGGTGACGAGGGCGACGGACGGATTCAAGGCTCTGTACTCCCGGGAAGGACCTGCGTGGAGGGCGTCTGGCTCGCGCGGGTGCCACCCGCGGCTGGGCCTTTGTTGTGCGCGGCGGGCCGGACGATGCAGACTATCCGCACATCATAAGGGCCTGGGCAGAGCGGCCGGTGCCGATTAATGGGCGGGGAGATCACGGATGCGGATGATTGACGCAATGCAGCACGCTTGCCTCTGGGGGCTTGCCTTGGCAGCGGTGGCCGTCACGGGGCTCGCGGGCGCCGACGTAACCGTCACGTCGGAAACGACGATGGACCTCCTCGTCACCAAGATGCACACGACGTCCACGGAGCGGACCACCGGGGACAAGCAGCGGCGCGACAGCGACGGCAAGCTCGACGGACCGCTGGCGTTTCTCGCCGGCAACCTGCGCTCGGCCGATATCGTGCGCCTGGACCGGAGCCTCGAGTGGCATCTCGACCCCGACAAGAAGCGGTACCGCGAATCGGAGTTCGCGACGCCCGAGCAGCGGGCGCTGGCCCAGCAGAAGATGCAGGCCATGCTCGACAAGATGAAGCAATGCCCGGCCGCCACCCAGCAGCCGGGACCCGGCGCCGACTGTGAAAAGACCGAACCGAAGTTCGATGTCCAGAAGACCGGCGAGTCGGCTGTGATCGCCGGGCTCACGGCGCGCAAGACTCTGATGTCGATGACCTACAGCTGCAAGAGCGTGAAGACCGGGGATACCTGCGATTTCACGGTTGCCAGCGAGATGTGGCTCGCCACCGATGACGTCCCCGGTGCGGAGGAACGGCGTGCCTTCACGGCGGCGTACGTCAAGAAGCTCGGCATTGACGAGGTCACCGGACCGATGGCCGGGCAGATGAAAAGCCTCCTGGCGCCCTATCTCGACCAGATCAAGCAGGTGGCGGCGAAGGCGGGCGACATCAAGGGTACGCCTCTTCGCACGGTGTTTACCGTCAGCGTCGGCGGCGCACAGTGCCAGTCGATGAAGCGCTCGCAGGCGGGCAGCGGCGGGTCTGCCGTCGCCGATGCCGGCGGCGCGGCGCGCGATGCGGCCACCCAGTCAGCGTCGTCGTCGGCTCAGGATGCGTCGCGCTCTGCCCTGGAAAAGAGCGTCGGCGACAGCGCGGCGGGCCGGGCACTTGGCTCGGCGGCCTCGGCGTTCGGTTCAAAGCTCGTCGGCGGACTGTTTGCCAAGAAAGGCGATGCGAAGGCGCCGGCAACTCCGGCGACGGGCAATGCCGCTCCGGCCGCGGCGCCGAACACCGTGACCGTGCTGAGCATGACCAACGAGGTCAAGTCGATCACGACGGGTAGCATCGGCGCCGATCAGTTTGAGATTCCGGCCGGCTGGCAGAAGGAAACGCCCAAGCCCGGCCGGGACAAGGAAGACACGTTCGAGTGCCCGAAGTCGGGCTCCTGACCCGACGTTGGCCTGACAGCCGCCGGCGCGATCAGGCGCTGGCGGCCATCGGCTCCGCGCCCGGCTGGCCGGCGCCGCCCGGCGCCTCCGACTTTTCCTTGCTGGCCTCGTGACGATCGAGGACGGCGCGGGCCGCCTTGGCGGCTGTGGCCATGTCGATGCGGCCGTTGAACGTCGCGCCGTCGGCGATGCTGACACGCGGTGCGAACAGGTTCCCGGTTACCAGTGCCGTCGCACGCAGGCTGATCGATTCGAGTGCATAGAGATCGCCATGCACGGTCCCCTCGACGACGATCGATCGCGCCCGGCTGTCGCCCTTGACGACACCCTCGACGCCGATCCCGAGGTGCTGGGAGTGATGGATCGCACCCTCGATATGGCCCTGCAGGACGAAGTCCTCGTCGGCGTGCAGGTCGCCACGAAAGCGCAGCGTCCGCCCGAGAACCGATTTTGCGGCCGGGGCCGGCGTGACGTACGGCTGGCTCGATGCGCTGTCGCCCGGGGAGCCGCTGGCCACCGCCGCGGCCGGTACCCGCGTCACGGTCGGTGATTCGTTGACGGCCGGGGCTTCCGTACCGGGGGAGTCTTCGGATACGTCGCCGAGCAGCACGGCGATGGAAGCGTCATTGCGGGACGTGGGCTTAAACCAACTCACGAGTAAGCTCCTCTGGCTTAGGGTCGGGCCGCGGCATTCTTGGCCGGGCTGCGAGCCGCTTCCATGTCGATGGACCCCGTGAAAACGGCGCCCGGTTCGATGCTGATCGCCGGTGCGGTAATGTTGCCCCGGACCTCCGCCGACGCGTGCACGACGACGGACTTCGATGCCAGCAGGTCGCCATCGACGCGGCCTTCGACGGCGATGTGGGCGGACCGGATCGATGCGTTGATCACGCCCTCGGGTCCGATCGTGACCCGCGTCGCCTGACTGATCGTACCGTTGACCTGGCCGTGGACGACGAGGTCCTCGCCGGCTGTCAGCTCGCCCGTGAAGCGGATCGTGGGCCCCAGGATCGAGCCTGACTCGACCGACGTGTTGTACGGATTCGTCACTACCGACCCTCCAGGTCCCAGGCCGCGACCATGCGGCACAGCACGAGATGCTAGGCCGCCCACCGGCACCAAACCGATAACCCGGTCACACATCCCGCCGAAGCGCCGCGCCGGCGCTGCCGGTCGGCCGGGGTGCCACCCGGCCGGCCACGCGCTAGACTGCCACGAACGACCGCCGGAGGCCCAGAGATGAATGCACGAGTCCAGACCCAGGCGCCGGGGGACGCCGCCGAACACCGCGCCCGGGTCGACCTGGCCGCCTGCCATCGCCTGGCGGTCCATTTCGGGTACCACGAGGGCATCGATAACCATCTGACTTTGCTGGTTCCCGGGTACGACGACCGCTTCCTGCTGGCACCTTTCGGCCTCCACTGGTCGGAGGTCAGGGCGAGCGACTTTCTCGTCGTCGGGCTGGACGGGACGGTGTACTCGGGCAGCGGCCCGGTCGAAGACACGGCTTTTTGCATCCACGCGCCGATTCACGCCGGCCCGCGGCGGATCGAGTGCGTGCTGCACACCCACATGCCGTACGCGACGGCCCTGAGCATGCTGGCGAACCCGACGCTGGAGATGGCCAACCAGAGTGCCATCGGCTTTTTCGGGCAGGTGGCCTACGATCCCGACTACAACGGGCTGGCGCTCGACCGCGCCGAGGGTGGGCGGCTGGCGCGTGTCCTCGGCGACAAGTCCGTGCTGCTCCTCGCCAATCACGGCGTGCTCACCGTGGGCAAGTCCGTCGGTGAAGCCTTCAACAGCCTCTACTTCTTCGAGCGCGCCGCCCAGGCGCAGGTTCTGGCGCTGTCGACCGGCCGGCCGCTTCGCATCGTCCCCGACAGCATCGTGCGCCACACCGCGGCCCAGTTCCAGAGCGCAACGGCCGTGGGCGGGGCCGATCGGATCGAGCTGCACTTCGCCGCCCTGAAACGGATGCTGGATCGCACGCAGCCGGACTACGCGCACTGAACGCCCGGCCGTCGGTGACGCCGTCAGCCGGTAGCGGGCCCTTCAGCCGAGTCGTCGTCATGCTGGCGATCGGGCTGTTCATCAATTACGTCGACCGTGGCGCGCTGCCGCTGGCCGCGCACCTGATCCAGGATGACCTGCATCTGGGCGAGCAGCAGCTTGGGCTGATCATGTCCGCCTTCTACTGGGCCTACACGCCGGCGCAGGTGCCGGTCGGCTGGCTCGGCGAGCGCTACGGCGCGCATCGCGTGCTCGCTGCCGGCGTTGCCCTGTGGGCCGCCGCCACGCTCCTGGTCGGGGTGAGCAGCGGATTCGTCATGCTGATCCTGTTGCGGCTGCTGCTGGGTCTCGGCGAAAGCGCCGCCTTCCCGTGTGCATCGCAGATTCTCGCCGCGACGGTGCCGGTCGCCGGTCTCGGCCGGGCGAATGGATTCCTCGCGGTCGGCTATTCGCTCGGGCCCGCCTTCGGCACGTTCGTCGGCGGGATGCTGATGGCGCGCTTCGGCTGGCAGTCTGCCTTTCTCGTCTTCGGGTGCTGCTCGCTGCTCTGGCTGTGGCCGTGGCTGAAAACGCCGGTCCGGCGCCTCGCCCAGGAATCGGGTACGGACCGCGCGCCGCGCGCGACCGACATCCTGCGGCAACGGGCGCTATGGGGTGCCGGGCTCGGCCACTTCGCCGGCAACTACACGTACTACTTCATGCTGTCCTGGCTGCCGTTCTACATGGTCAGGGAGCGAGGCTATTCGACCGAGGGCATGGCCGTCGTCCTCAGCGGCGCATTCGCGATGAATGCCGTCGGCAGCTACCTCGGCGGCTGGGCGATTGATCGCTGGATCGCGCGTGGCGGCTCGCTGAACTTCATCTACAAGCTCAGCATGGCGCTCGGCCATGGCGGAGCGATTGTTTGCATGCTGGCGATCGCGCTCGGCAACCAGCCCGTTGCGCTGGGTGCGATATTCATGTTCCAGCTGCTGTGCGGGATCGCCTCTCCCGGCGTGTTCGCCATACCGCAGATCGTTGCCGGCGAACGCGCTGCGGGACGCTGGGTCGGGATTCAGAACCTGATGGGCAACATCTCCGGCATGGTCGGTCCCTGGCTGACGGGGGCGATCGTCGAGCGCACAGGGCACTTCCAGTACGCCTTCTTTCTGGGCGCGGCCATTGCGACCCTGGGAACCTGCGCCTGGTTGCTGATCCTGCCGAAGATCCGCCCGATCCGCTGGGCCGGTGGCGCGGCAGGCGGTACAGTTCCCGCGGCTTTGTAGGCTGGCGAACAGGCGCCGGGCGCAGAGGTAACATGGAGCGGAACCGTTTTCCGGCGGAACGGGGCGAGGCCCCGGCCGTGGCCGTCTTCAACAACAGCTGGGCGCCCACACTGTCGTTCGCCTACTCGCTCGGCCGGCAGTCCGTGCCGTTGCACTTCTATGGTGCCGGGGCAGGCCGCTGGTCGCGCTACTGCACGCGCCATGAGACCTGTCCGTCGCCCGACGATGCCGATGCGTTCCTGCCGTGGCTGGCCGGTAAGATCCGCAATGGCGACATCAGCAGGGTTGCGCCGACGACCGATCAGATCGCGTACTGCACGGCGAGCCTGCGGCATCTCTTCCCCGCCGACGTGCAGCGTTCCATTCCGACCCTGGCCGAGATGGAAGACTGCCTGATCAAGACCCGCTTCGCGCGCCGCTGTATCGAGGGTGGCTGCCCGACGCCGGCGATCGCCGACGCCGACGGCCTCGCGGCGGCGCTCGACGCCGCGAGCCGGGTCGGCTATCCCGTGATACTCAAGCCCAAAAGCCATCTGGTCGTGGGTACCGCCGAACGTGGCATCGTCGTGCACGATGACGCGGAGATGCGGGCGGCGTACCGCCCGTACGGGACGGCCCCGGGGCAGCGCGGCCTCGAGAAACTCTATCCGGATCTGCGCTGGCCGCTGATCCAGAAGTTCGTACCGTCCGCACAGACCCGGGTCTACAGCGTCACGGGCCTGCTCGACCCCGAGCGCGGCATCGTCGCCGCGGCAGTGTCCTTCAAGGGTGATCAGTGGCCGCCGGACGTCGGCACCAGCACGGTGCAGGTCGCCTGCACGGATGAGGGCGTACTCAGCGCCGGCCTGCGTGTTGCCGAAAACTGCCTGTCGGCGGGGATCTTCGAAGTCGAACTGCTGGTCGGGGATGCCGGCGATCTGCTGGCGATCGATCTCAATCCGCGCGGTTTCGGCTTCATCGGCATGGAAATCGAACGGGGCCTCGACCTGCCCTGGCTCTGGTACGAATCGACGTTCGGGCCCGTGGCCCCAGTGGCCATCCCGCCCGGCGCTGGCGCCGTGGAAGCCCGACCGCCGATGATCGCGCTGTGGGTGCCCGTGGCCGACGCCTGGCAGGCCGGGCTTGAGTGGCTGCGCGGACGGGGCGGTCCCCCGTCGCGTGTACGACGCGTATCCATGCTGGGCCATCGTGCCGACCCGGTGCCCATGCTGCTGAGCAATCTGGCGTTCCTGCGCCACCCCCGTAACCTATTGCGGGCGCAGCTGCGCTCCGTGCGCCAGAGCCGGGCCGCGAACCGGACCGTCGGTCCGCCCTAGGCGGCTGGAACTTTTCCCGTTCGCCCGCCGTCTATTCGCTGGAATTGCCCGCGGAGAAGGCCGATGTCGACATGGCGAGCCGTCGTAGTGGTGTTTACGCTGCTCGTGCTGGCGGGCTGCGCCGCATTCGGGCCGGGCCAGGCCCGCCAGTCATCGAGCCTCGTTTCGTTTCTCTATCCGGACGGCAACCTGCCCCCGCCCGGCAAGGCGGTTCCGGAGCTGCACCTGCCGCTGCGGGTCGGTCT